>JAITGS010000079.1 GCA_031280435.1 Tannerellaceae bacterium
GATAGATAGCGCAAAATCGGCCAAATATTCTAAAGATTTTATAGTGAGTTTATTCTCTGATAGATAAGAGCTGAGAAGCAAATGAAATGCCACTTTTTAAAGGAAAAGAATCAGAAAAACAGAGCATAAAAATTCCAAAGCAGGCAAACCGAAAGCAAAAACATTTGTGGGGAAGAAAATTTAGCAACTCAGTTACATTAACCTTTGCAGTATCCTGTATAAGCTATGGCAAGACTAAAGCAGAAGTGTCAAGTCTATTCGGGACGAAGGAAGAAAGCTGTAAAGCCATTTAAGTACCAGTCGGTTAGAGCCATATTGCCAAGCGTTTAAGTATATTTTGAAAGAGGGAGCGATTGAACAAATTGGGGCTTCTCATAATTTGTCTGCGAAAGTACAAATAAAACATGTACCTTTGCAGACAAATTATTGCGACATGGCAAACGATTCGTTTAAAATAAAAGACTGGATAGACGACCGACAAAAACACGGTCAGATAACTTTTTTATTTCGGGAAGTTGTCGCTCGTTTTCCTGCAATAACGGAACAGGCAGTAAAAAATGCACTTAATAGACTTGTTAATCAAGATGTTATAATTTCAGTCCGGAAGGGTTTTTACGTAATTGTTCCTGTAGAATACGCATTGCGAGGCCTTGTTCCGCCCGAAGCGTATATCAATGAGCTAATGGGGTTTCTTGGTCGGCCGTACTATGTCGCACTGCTTAATGCCGCCGCTTTCTACGGCGCTGCACACCAGCGACCGCAGCAACTTTCGGTAGTTTGCGGCTTTCCGTTTTTGCGCGATGCAAAAACTCAAAAAACCCGCATTAACTTCGTTGTTACCCGCAAAAACATTCCGCAAAAATGGCTTAAAACATTCCGAACAGAAAGTGATGATATCCAAGTATCCACACCCGAACTGACAGCCGCCGACCTGATTACGTTTCAAAAAGAAATCGGTGGATTGAATCGCGCCAGCACGGTCCTTGTCGAATTATCTGAAGTCCTTAATTTCAATAAATTAGACAAGGTGTTTTTTGATTATGTACCAATCGCCAGTATTCAACGGTTGGGTTATTTGTTGGAAAACGAACTTGAGCAACCAAAACAGGCAGAAATTTTGTATGCAAAAGCATTGAAAGCCGGCTGCAAGTTGCAGAAAATCCCTTTGAAATGCAGCAAAAAAACAGACGGTTACAAAACCGATACAAAGTGGAAAATCATTATAAATGAACAAATTGAAACGGATGTATGATAAAAAGGAAAGCAATACTGGAATGGAGTGAATTTTTGCCATGGCAAACCAACGAAATGGTTGAGCAGGACTTGGTAATTTCACGCGCGTTGGTTGCTCTGTTTAGCGATGAATATCTGGCTTCTCATCTGGCATTTCGCGGCGGCACAACCTTACACAAGTTATATGTACAACCACAGGCTCGTTATTCGGAAGACATTGATCTCGTGCAGATAAATGCACAGCCAATCAGTGAAACAATCAGCAGAATCAGAAAAGTCCTGTCTTTTCTTGGCGAGCCGAAAATAAAGCAAAAGGCTCACAACAACACGTTGATATTCCGTTTCAATTCGGAAATACCACCTGTTGTTCCCCTTAGGCTGAAAGTCGAAATCAACTGTCGTGAACACTTTAACGTTTTGGGCTTGACGCATCATGATTTCAGCATAAACAATCAATGGTTTTCAGGCAGTTGCAGCATTACAACCTATCATTTGAGCGAACTGTTGGGTACAAAACTTCGCGCCCTATATCAGCGTCGCAAAGGTCGTGATTTGTTTGATTTATATAAGGCAATTTCAATGCAAACAGTTAATAGAGATGATATTGTCTGCTGTTATCGCAAATATATCGGTTTCGTTGTAGATAATCCGCCGTCTCAAAAGGAATACCTAAAAAACATGGAATTGAAGATGCGGGACGAAGAATTTCTGGGCGATACACGTTTGCTGTTGCGCCCAGATGACGTATATAATCCGCATGAAGCATGGGACTTGGTTAAAAATCAGTTGATAACGGAATTGTGATGAATGTCCGCATTTCACATAACACGCATGTTTACATTTCGGTGGTTTGCCCACATTGCGCCTATGGCACCACGGCGTAAATAGTCGGAACTGTTAAGTACGTGAAGTTCGGAAAGATTTTCCCCGTATGGGAGTAAGGAAACTGCTGATTTATCTTGAGCCCCAATTTGAGGCCATGCATCTGCATATCGGTCGGGACGCTTTCATTGAGTTGCTGTACCGAAATTTCATGCCGGTCAGGAAAGTGAAGAACCGGCGTAAAACGACGTTTTCGAACCACAGGATGCACAAGTGGGCGGTTACACGCCGGAGGTTCCTAATCGGCTCTGGATGAACGATATTACTTATATTGAGACAGAAAACGATGTGTTCTACCTCTCGCTTGTTACAGACGCTTATTCCCACAAGATTGTCGACTGGAATCTGTCGCGGACACTGCGGACATCGGGGGCGCCGGCGGCGCTGAAAATGGCATTGGTAGGTCTGACGGAAAAACATCCTGAACTTATCCATCATTCCGACCGTGGCAGCCAGTATTGTTGCTGAGATTATGTCAACCTGCTTAATGGCAGGAATATCCGTATCAGCATGACGGAAAACGGCGATCTGCGTGAAATTGCCGTGGCCGAGCGCATCAACGGGATTCTGAAAACCGAATGGCTCTATCTGCAAGCCGAATTCTTGGCAGGAAACCGGCGCCTGAGTGCCTTTGCTGTGCCTTGTAAAGCTATGGCAGGACTAAAACGAAAATGTCAAGTTTATTCAGGACAAAGTAAGAAAATCTGTAAAGTTTTTTTAGGACGAGACAGGTTGAAGTGCAAGGTGCAAGTGTATCTATATATAGATACTTGCACCTTGCACCTCATCTAAATGACTGATATTCAGGGAGCATTTTTTGTCGTTTTTTCTTGTTTTATCGAAAAATCATGCATATCTTTGCCCCAAAGTTTTATGCAGACAAGGACAGGACAAGCATGGTCAAAAAAGCTCTTTGAAACAGTCCCAAATCGTACCCCATAAGACGGAAATAAAATCTAATACGCTGTTTTATAGTTGATCAACCTTTGTCAATTGATAAAAAGCAATTAGTAGAAGTTCCCTTATAAAAAAACAAAAGTGATCTTAACAACAGACAGACATGGAATTTACCGCAAGACAAATCGCTGCGCTTCTGGACGGAGCCGTTGAAGGCAATCCGGAAACTCGCGTGAACAGTTTCTCGAAGATTGAAGAAGGCAGGCAGGGTAGCCTGACCTTTTTGTCGAATCCCAAATACGAGCAGTTCATATATGATACGGAGGCGAGCATTGTTCTAGTGAACGATGATTTCGCACCGTCGGCCCCGGTGCGCTCCACGCTCATCAGGGTGCCCAATGCCTACGCCTCTATTGCCAGGCTGCTGGAATATGCCGGCAGGCTGAAGCCCGCGCCCAAGGGCATTGCCCCCACGGCGCATATAGCTCCTACGGCGAGCATTGGCGCGGACTGCTACGTAGGCCCGTATGCCTGCATAGCCGAAGGCGTAACGATAGGGGCCAACAGCAGGATTTATCCGCATTGCGTGATTGACGAGGGGGCATCCGTCGGCTCCGGCTCTATTCTCTATCCGCAGGTGACGGTTTATGCCGGCTGCGTGATTGGCGACAATTGCATTATTCATGCGGGCGCCGTGATTGGTGCGGATGGCTTCGGCTTCGCCCCGGAAGGCGAATCGTACACTAAGATTCCCCAGCTCGGCAATGTGGTGATTGAGGATAATGTGGAGATTGGCGCCAATGCTGCCGTTGATCGCGCCATGATTGGTTCGACCGTCATCCGCAAGGGGGTGAAGATTGATAATCTGGTTCAGATAGCGCATAATGTGGAGGTGGGCTGCAATACGGTGATGGCGGCTCAGACGGGAGTGTCGGGCTCGGTGAAGATAGGCTCCGGATGCCGCCTTGGCGGACAGTCGGGCCTTGCGGGCCACATCAGGATTGGCGACAATGTGTCGATTGGAGCCCAGGCGGGCGTGATTGGCAACATTGACGAGGGCTCTATCGTGCTTGGGGCTCCGGCGGTTAATGCCCGCGGCTTCATGCGATCCTACGCCATATTTAATCGCCTCCCGGATATTTATCGAACGATAGGCGCTCTCCAGCGAGAATTAGAAGAATTAAAAAAAGAACGTACACAATAATCAACAAAACTTAAGATGTTAAAACAGACAAGCCTTGCCGGCAGTTTTTCCTTTCAGGGAAAAGGACTGCATACCGGCCTGAACATTAGTATTTCCTTTCATCCCGCTCCGGATAATTACGGATACAAGGTGGTTCGCACCGATCTGCCGGGAGAGCCCGTGATAGAGGCCCTGGCGGAGAATGTTACGGATACGCTCCGCGGCACCGTAATCTCCAGGAACGATTGCCGGGTAAGCACCATCGAGCATGCCCTGGCGGCTCTGTATGCGGCCGGAATTGATAACTGCCGGATTGAGACGGATGCGCCGGAATTTCCCATACTCGACGGCAGCTCCAAGCCTTATGCCGAGGCCATCCGCCGCGTAGGCATAGCCGAAGGCCGGGCGCCCCGGGATTTCTACATAGTGAAGCACAAGATAGAGGTGAAGGACGAGGCAAGCGGCGCCTCGCTCACGGTATTGCCGGATGATGCCTTTTGCGCCGATGTGCATATCTCCTTCGATTCGCCGGTGCTTTCGAACCAGTATGCGTCGCTGGGCGATTTGAGCGAGTTCGGCGAGATTGAGGCTGCGCGAACCTTTGTGTTTGTGCGCGAGATTGAGGCCTTGCTCAACAGCGGCCGCATAAAGGGCGGCGATTTGGACAATGCGATAGTGATATACGACCGGGAGATGCCGCATGACGACCTCAGCAAGCTGGCGGCCAAGCTGGGCGTTCCGGTAGACGGCATCAGCTCCACGGGCTACATCAATCATAAGCCGCTGACGTACGACAACGAGCCGGCCCGCCATAAGCTGATCGATCTGATTGGCGATATGGCTCTGATAGGCAAGCCGCTCAAGGGGAGGATCATTGCTACCCGTCCGGGGCACAAAATCAACAATCAGCTTGCACGTATGATTCGTAAGGAGATAAAGCAGAACGACGTGCAGGCCCCGGTGTACAATCCGAACCTCAGTCCGGTGATGGATGTGAACCGCATAAAGGAGCTGCTGCCTCATCGCTATCCCTTCCTGCTGGTGGATAAAATCATAGAGCTGGCGGAGAACTACATAGTTGGCGTTAAGAATATATCGGTGAACGAGCCCTTCTTCCAGGGTCATTTCCCGCAGGAACCGATTATGCCCGGAGTGCTTCAGGTTGAGGCAATGGCTCAAACGGGCGGGCTGCTGGTGCTCAATTCGGTCGACGAGCCGGAGCGCTGGTCCACATACTTCATGAAGGTCGACCAGGTGAAGTTCCGCCAGAAGGTTGTGCCCGGCGATACTTTAGTGCTGCGCCTGGAGCTCACCAGCCCCATCCGCAGGAATATAGCGACTATGAAAGGGAGGGTCTTCGTAGGCGAGAAGCTTGTGTCCGAGGCGGAGTTTATGGCCCAAATAATAAAAAACAAATAGGAGGCATCATGATGACAATTTCCCCATTAGCAGTAGTACATCCCGAAGCCCGCATAGGGAAGGACGTGACGGTTGAGCCCTTTGCGGTGATAGAGCGCGACGTCGAAATAGGCAACGGCACTCACATCTATCCCCATGCGGTTATACTTAGCGGAAGCCGTATAGGCGCCGGCTGCAAGATTTTCCCCGGCGCAGTCATTGCCGGCATTCCGCAGGACCTGAAGTTCAAGGGCGAAGAGACCACGGCCGAGATTGGCGACAACACCATAGTCCGCGAATGCGTTACCATCAATCGCGGAACGGCCTCGAAGGGCCGCACAAGCGTTGGTAGCCATTGCCTGATAATGGCGTACAGCCACGTTGCCCACGATTGCCTGCTGCGCAACGAGGTTATACTCGGCAATGCCACACAGATTGCCGGCGAAGTTGAGATCGACGATTTCGCTATCCTCAGCGGCGGCACCTTAGTTCATCAGTTCACAAGGATATCCAAGCACGTGATGATACAGGGCGGCTCGAGGGTAGTGAAGGACATTCCTCCCTATACGCTGATCGGCCGCGACCCTATCGTTTATTGCGGCATCAACATAGTAGGCCTTCGCAGGCGCGGCTTTGCCAACGAGCAGGTGTTCCTCATACAGGACATCTACCGCACGCTTTATACCCGCGGCCTGAACAACAGCGACGCCCTCCGCGCAATAGAAAGCGAATACGCTCCGTGCGAAGAGCGCAACCTCATACTCGACTTCATCAAGAGCTCGCAGCGGGGCATAGTCCGCGGATCGCTCGACTGATACCTTAGCCCTCCCCACACATCCTCAGCATGAAAGTTCTGATAACAGGCGCAAGCGGTTTCATTGGCGGGCATCTTGTGCGGGAAGCTCTCCGTCGCGGCTACGACACCTGGGCAGGCATCCGAAGCGGCAGCTCTCTGGACGGCCTTACCGACAATCGCATCCGATTCATCAACCTGCAATACGGCAACCGTGAGGCGCTCTGCCGCCAACTGAGGGAAGCGGCAGCCGAAGAAGGCCCCTGGGACTACGTAGTCCACAATGCCGGCATAACAAAAACCTGTCGCCCGGCCGACTTCATGCGGATAAACGCCGGGCTTACGGCCGACTTCGCCGAGGCGCTATCGGACTCAGGATGCATGCCGGCAAGGTTCGCCCTCATGAGCAGCCTCGGAGCCTACGGCCCCGGCAACCCCCGCACTATGGCCCCCATCAAATCCGACGACCCCCAGCGCCCCGACTCACTGTACGGCCGAAGCAAGAAGGAGGCCGAGCGGCTCCTGGCTCAAGCGGCAAACTTCCCCTGCACCGTATTCTATCCCACCGGAGTGTATGGCCCCGGCGACAGAGATTACTACGAAGAGGTACGCAGCATCAGCCAGGGCTTCGACTTCACGGCCGGCCTCCGCCCTCAGCGCATCTCGTTCATATATGTTACGGATTTGGCCAGGGCCGTATTCATGGCTCTCGAAAGCGAGGCATCGGCCGGCAAGCGATACTTGGTATCCGACGGCACAAGCCGCACCGACGCCGAGTTTGCCGACCTCATCCGCGACATACTCGGCAAAAAGCATCTGATGCGCGTAAGGATGCCTCTCGGTATAGTGCGCCTCGCCTGCCTTCTGTCGGAATTATCAGGCAGGATACGGAAGCAGGCCGCAACGCTCAACTCGGACAAATACCTAATCCTCCGGGGCCGCAACTGGACCTGCGATTCTTCGGCCATATCCGCCGATACCGGCTTCGTCCCCGCCTACGATCTGCGCAAAGGGCTGGAGGAAACCATAGCATGGTACCGGGCACAAGGTTGGCTGCGATGAGGGGCCTCAGGTGGGGGGATAAAACATTGCCGTCCGGTCTGGGGCCTGGTTGCAGGGCTTCTTGAACATTTCTATTTTGAAAAACGCCCTTTTATAAGCTTACAAAAGGCTGTTTCTTTTCGGGCGAGCTATCCCAACGTTACAGAAGCCCCGATTTGTTTTGGCGGAGGCATTGTAGTGTTACATTTGTAAAGTCTTTTTTGAGTTTGAGCTTTTGTAACGTTGAGATCGGCTGTTTTTTTTGAGTTTGAGCTTCCGCAACCTTACAATCGGCTGTTTTTTTTCGGTTTGAGCTTCCGCAACCTTACAATCGGCTGTTTTTTTTTCGGTTTGAGCTTCCGCAACCTTACAATCGGCTGTTTTTTTTTTCGGTTTGAGCTTCCGCAACCTTACGGCCTTTACAAAAAAATTATTTCAGACTTCCGCAACGTTACAGAGCACTGACTTTTTTCGGGACAGCCTTTTGTAAGGTTGCAGAGTACCGACTTTTTTCGGGACAGCCTTTTGTAAGGTTGCAGAGTACCGACTTTTTCAGGACAGCCTTTTGCAAGGTTGCAGAGTACCGACTTTTTCAGGACAGCCTTCTGTAAGGTTGCAGAGTACCGACTTTTTTCCGGGCAGGCTTTCCCAACGTTACTAAAGCCCGACTTTTTTCCGGGCAGGCTTTCCCAACCTTAGGAAGCCATGGCAAAGGCTTCGGGGCATCGCAGACTAAAGCTATCGCTGAAATCGGAAGCGCAGTAAAATATATCAGCTCAAAGGCCTGCCCCGGCCCGCCAAATCGGCTTCGGAGGCTATTAATAATGTCAAATACAAATTGCGATTTTGTTTAGGGGATTTCATAGACAAAATGCGACATCGCAACGGCTCCGGCGTGTTCCATGGAGCCGGTGAAATAGAGGGATGTCCCAATTGACTTCCGCCCTTAGCGGAAGCTTGCACTCAAAATTGGCAATGCGGTAGAATCGTTCGCATCAGGCGTCGGATAAATACCGCAGGGGAATGCTGCCGTTTGCTTTAGCTCAGATGCAGCCGCCAGTAGTGCATGCCGGGCATCACTTCGCGGAAGCCGAGGTCGGCGTACAGGCACTTGGCCGAGGTGTTGTCTACCCTCACTTCCAAGCTTATGCGGCTGCTGTTCCGGCGGCGGCCTTCGGCTATGATGGCTTCCATCAGTCGCCTGCCAAGGCCCTGCCCACGAAAGCGGGCGTCGACGAATACGTCGTGTATGTTGATCATGGAGCGGGCGGTGAATGTGGAGAAATTGTCGAAGGCCGTCAGCAGGCCGGCATATTCGTCCCCTACTTTGGCAAGGAGCAGGATTGTTGTGCGGCGTGCCTCTAAGCCCGACAGCAGGCGCTTGCCGGCCTCGCCCGAGAGCGGCTCGCCTCCTCCCATATCATCGAGTATGTATCTGTTGATAAGAGAAACTACGGCCGCCCTGTGCTCCGGGAGGCCTAAATTGCATGGAATGATTTCGAGATTCTGTGTCATTGTGATTATTATTATATGATTAATATATGCGGTTAATAAAGCAGTATGCCGGCCAGCGCGGCCAGCGCTATTATTGCAATGGGATGCAGCTTGAACCTCCACGAGAGCGCGAAGGCGGCGGCAAACAGGGCTATGCTCTTGCCGTCTACAAAGTTGTCGGCGTTCATCAGCATCAGGGCGGCGGCGGCGATGAGGCCTACCGTTGCCGGACGCAAGCCTGCGAAGGCTGCCTCCACGTGCCTGTTCCCCCGGAAGGCTGCATAGCATCGCGATACGGCCAGCACCAGAACGAAGGACGGCAGGCAGACGGCAATGGTTGCTACCGCCGAGCCCAGCACTCCCATGGCGGGCGAATAGCCTGCGTTGACTGCGGCGGCATAGCCTACGTAGGTTGCGCTGTTGATACCTATCGGCCCCGGCGTCGTCTGCGAGACGGCTACTATGTCGGTAAATTCCTGCGAGCCTATCCATCCGTGGCGATCCACCACCTCATGCCGTATGAAGGACAGCATGGCGTATCCGCCTCCGAAGTTGAACAGGCCTATCTTTATATATGTAAGGAAAAGGCGGAGGAATATCATAGCCTGCCCTTTAAGCGAAAATACAACCAGCCCCCGGCCGCGGCCGACAGCACAATGTATACTGGCGAGATGCCGACGGCCCATATCAACAAGGCTGCGGCTACCGGAATGACAGCCGTTTGCCGGCTTATCCCTACGGTCCTGGCCGCCGAGAGGCAGGGCACGGCTATCAGCGCTACCACTGCCGGACGTATGCCCCGGAACATCTTGCTCACCCAAACATTGTCTTTGACCTGGGTGAAGAAAAGCGCAATAGCGAGTATCATCAGGAAGGAGGGGAGCACGGCGGCTAAGCAGCAGACCATGCTGCCCGCGGTTTTCTTCAGGCGGTATCCTATGAAGATGGCTATGTTGACGGCAAATATTCCGGGCATGGCCTGCGCCACGGCAAGGAGGTCGACGAACTCCTCGCGGCTCATCCACTTGCGCCCTACGGCTTCGCGCTCGATCAGCGGCAGCATGGCGTATCCGCCTCCGACGGTGAAGGCTCCTATGCGAAGGAAGGTGAGGAAAAGGGAGAGATACATCTAAGAACTTCTAATAATTAGATTTTTCAAGGCTTGTGACGGCGGCAAAATGCCCTTCACGCTCGAACAATGAGGATGTGTCAAAAGGTGATTTCGCCTGCCCTCATGGGTCATTCCCGCCTTCGCGGGAATGACCCATTAGGGCAGGCGGAATTGCATTTGCCGCCGTCACTATAAGGCAGAAAAAGCAATTAGTAGAAGTTCCCATTTAGCGGCGGCGAACGCTGCGCACCGGCGCGCTACGCTCAGCTTTGGGCGGAGGAGGAGTTTTGGCAGCGGTTTGCTTTGAGGATGAGCTGCTGCGGGTAGAGGCTTTGGCTTCCTTTTCGGCCTTCTTGGAGGCTTTGGGATCGGCGGCGATGAGGGAATCCAAGTTGAGGTAGAGCGCCGCGCGGAAGTCGTCGAGTTGTTTTTCTATGGCCTGCTGGGCCATGGACAGCGTGTCGGGATCGGGATAGTATTCGCGCAGGGTTTTGTTCATGAGGTTCTCGGTCTTGATGATTTCGCCGTCGAACATGCGCCTGCGGAAGTAATCGTCGAGGGTGAAGGTCTTAACGTTATTGATGTTGGAGGTCATGATGCGCGTATGTGATATGTAGGGCCGGATGTTCTCGTAGGGCAGCCAGAAGAGCGGCGTTGTTTCGCGCTCGCCGAGGTCGCCCGACATGGTAACAAGCGGGCAGATGGCAAGGGTTTTGACGTCGAAGACGGAGTTGCTCTGGTCGAAGTACCAGGCTTCCTTTACGTAGTAGGTCAGCACTTCGGCCGACGGGATGTCGCTCTCGTTGATGGCGAATGAAGGCTGGGCTCCTGCAGCGCCGGGGATCTCTTCGTAATAGATATGTGCGCGGTCCAGGAAATCTTTCAGTACAAGGATATGCTCCGGGTCGAAGGCCTCGAATCCGTCCTCATAGTTGTAGGCGGTGATCTTGCCTTCCACGAGCAACTGAAAGATCGTTGAGAAGAGGTTCATGTTGCCGTTGAGCGGCCTGGGAGGATAGTAGAGCGGGGCGTTCTCGTCTTTGTTGAGGTCGAGCTGCCGGTAGATGACGCGCATCCAGCGTGCGTTGCCTGTTTCCTGTGTCAGTCGTTCGTTCATGTCCTGCGCCCGGAAGGTGAGTTCGGGCAGCCCGGTTTCTTTCTTTTCTGTTTCGCGAGCTCCGGTGCGGGCCTGCGGCGAGCGTCGCTGAGTCTGGCTGTTATCCTGCTGCCCGAAGGAGGGCGATGCCGGGATGGCGAGGATAGCCGTCAGGATGAGGATGCAGTGAAAGCGATTCATATTATGTCTGAGTATTTCTTAGTTGACTATTACTTGTATGGGAGATATTTTCCGCTCTATGCCGTCGGGGCCTTTGGCCGCCACGTTGTTTATCCAAAACTGCTTGCCGCGCGGCAGGTTGCGGATATAATTTTTTTGCCGTTCGGAGAAGTTGGTTCCCTCAACCGTCTCCCTTAGCATATTGCCGAAGGAGTCGGGGTAGGTAAGCTCGAAGCTGAGCACGGAGAAGCGTATGTTGAGTATGCCGTCGTCTATGGCTGCCAGTATGCCGTCGGCCTGCATGAGGTCGCGCTTGGCGATCGTTCCTCCGCGGAAGGTGCGAACGTTGCCTCCGGCATCTTTGTACTCGAGATAGGGCATAGGGTCGGGCAGCATCTTGATGCGGAACTTGCGACCGCTCACCCGCTGCGACGAGCCGTCGGCTATCCTTGCACTGACAATAATCTCGACTTCCTTCCCTACCGAGCCGGCCGATGGCAGCGCCGACCACAAGCCGCCCTGCGCGGTGAGTCTGACGCCTGCATCCGAGCTTGATGCGCTTATGTTGCCGCTTGGGATTCCCGACATGGCTATCTCTATCGGATTGTCTATGCCGGCGTACAGCACGTTCATCATCGTTGGCGCCACGGTTGCTACGGGGGCCGTGACGAAATAGTTGGTCGATGCCGTATAGGTTTGCGTTGTGCCGTCGCTGGCCGGCAGCCGGATAGATACGCTGAGGGGGAAGGTTCCTGCCGCGCCCGTTCGGGCTATGAATCGACCGCTGTCGGCCTCGGAAAGCTGCACGTCGTTCACCCATATAGCCGGCCTCTTGGTGGTATCCACAGCCGAGAGCACAATGTTGGCCTCGTAGAGGCTTCCCTGCATGACGATCTGGCTCTTGGGCACGATTTGCGCTTCGAGCTTGTTGACGCGATAGTCTTTCACGTCGACGCTGCTCAGGAGGTTGCTCATCACCTCGCCCTGCACGTACCTGATGTCGCTTTGCAGCTTGGTGAGCAGCGTCATGACGGCGGCCACGGGCATGTTTTCGAATAGCGATTCCTCCCAGTTGCGTCCCGGCGTATGCGGCTCGGTTCCGAGGCTCTCGCGTATGACCCGCTTCTTGACCGAATCCTGCACCATGCCGGCCATCATCGAGCGATACGACACTATGGCCTCCCTCAGCTTGGCGCCTTCGCCGTTTATGGGGGCGAGCATGATGCGCGAGGCCGCTTCGAGGTCGTCTTTGCGAACTATGTTGTTCACGTCGGCGTCCTTGCCGTCGGCTGTTCGGGCTATGCGCTCTTTGAGCTCCTGCACGTAGCCGAAGAGCTGTTCGGATTCGGTTCCTACCCGTATGCCTTTCTCGTACCATTCCTTCACCTTGCCGGGGTTGGAGTCGTAATAGTCAGCCAGCTCACGGTCTACGATGTCGTTGCGCTTCTGCGCATTGTCTATGGTTTGGTTAAGGCTGTCTTCCACCAGGCCGAAGCCGTCGAGCACTTCCGACGATACGTTGAGGGCCATCAGCGCGATGAACACCAGATACATCAGGTTGATCATCTTCTGACGCGGAGAGTTGGGATTGTTGCCTATTGCCATTGTGTCAAGCGGGTTGTTTTGTCTTCAATATCCTCAGGCTCCTGCAATCATTTGGGGATACCCATATTGACGGTCATGGCTTGCAGCAGGCGGGCATAGACCATGTTGAGCTGAGCGAGCTGCTGTGCCATCTTTTCGGTTTCGGTGCGGAATACGGAGCTGTCCACTATGGAGCCGTCGTACAGCTCTTTGATGCGGTTGAGGCCGGCGTTGATGTGCTCTATGGAGCTGATTTGCGAACTTATGCTTTTGAGCTGGAGCTCGTATATGGTGTTAAGCCCGGCCACGTTGCGGGTGAGGGCTTCCATTTGCCGGATATAGTTCTGCGAATTGCTGTTGATGCCGTTCGACACTCCTGAGAGCGAGCTCGTGAGGGCGCCGAACTGTTCGAGGTCGTCGGAGATTTTGGATAGCTGTTCGAGGTACCTCTGAGTGGCGCCTACGAGTTCGGGCAGCTTGGCTATCTGGTCGGCTGCGTCTATCAGCTTGCGGCTGCCGTCTGCAATGCCTGAGGTGTCTATCTGCACGGCTCCGCCTCCTGTGACAACTCCGCCCGTGATAACGGCCCCGCCTGCAACGCCGCCGCCTACGTATATGGGGCCGCGTCCGGCATGTCCCGTCGCTCCCGAAGCAGCCGGAGCTTGTCCTGCCGGCTGTGCTTGAGCCGTCGCCTGTTCCGTAGCCTGCCCGGTCACGACGATGTCGGCATCCGAGCGTCCGCCGCCGCCGGCAAAGTCGGGCCTGTCGAGCGGATTCTTCGACCTCAGCACCGGGAAGACATCCTCCCAGCGGTAATCGGCATTGGGCTTCTCGAATCCGAAGATGAAGAAGACTATAAACTCCGTTATCATTCCCACGGCCAGCATCTGATTGCCATATGGCAGGTGGAGGATCTTGAACATCGCTCCCAGAATAACCACCGAGGCGCCCCAGCTATAACAGAAGTTCAGCACGCGCTTCCCCCTGTCGCTTGAGAGAAACATCTCCAGCCTGTTTTTATATATCTTATATTTTCCCATACTCCTAATTATTATCTCGTATTTAGAATTATATGCTCATCCCGTTCCGCCATGCCCTCTACTTTTTCCCGCCTTTGGAGCGCGAGTAGCCCATCTGTGTCCGCACGCAGCGGAAGCCTATATAGGAGCGCGTTTCGTTTTCGTACTCAAAGCTGCGCATGTCGGAGCGGATGAACTGCGCAACATCCTTCCACGATCCTCCGCGCACCACCTTGGTCTTCATCGCGTAAGGATCTTCGCGGGCGGCATTGTAGCGCAGGTCGGGGTTCATGTCGTTCATTTGCTTGAGGCCGGATTCGAAGTATACGGTCGATGTCCATTCGGCCACGTTGCCGGCCATGTCGTACAGCCCGAACTCGTTGGGGCCGAAGGATGCTACCTTCGAGGTTATCAGGTGCCCGTCTTCCGTATAGTTGCCGTTGCCGGGCTTGAAGTTGCCCAGGAAGCAGTCTTTGGCAACCAAGCCGTCGGTGGCCCAGGGATATTTGTACTCGTTCTTGCCTACGCGGGCTGCATATTCCCATTCGCCTTCGGTTGGGAGGCGGAAGGGTTCGACGGCAAGGCCGGGAGGCAGGTTGTTCGACGTGCGGTACATGAAGGTGCGCCACTCGCAATAGGCCGTTGCCTGTTCCCAGGATACGCCCACGACGGGGAAGTCGTCGTATCCGGCATCGTTGAAGTAGCGGCGCAGATAAGGCTCGTTGTAAGCGTTGCTGAAGTCGTTAATCCAGCAGGTTTCGTCGGGATAGATGTTGATGATGCGGGTGTTGAGGAAGTCCCATTCGCTGCTGAGCGGCCGGGTGATGGTTTCGTTCACTACCCGTCCTTCTTCGTCTATATATGCGGTGTCTTTGGAGATCATTATCACCTCGTTCGGGTCGACGGTTATATCGGTGTTGCGAATCCGGTCGGCCGGGTCGAAGCGGTTTTTGCGCAGGGCGGCGGCGGTATGGTCGTACCATTCGTATTTGTAGAGCATCTGCCTGGCGTCGAGTTTGCGCTCGCCGGTGACGGGGTTGGTATAGTAAACGCTTTCGATGGCCGTCTGCTCTTCTTCGGTAGCCCGGCGCCAAGGGATGGGGCGGTTCCAGTCCAATCGGGGAGTTATGGGATCGCCGTATCGGTCTTCGGTTATCTTGAAGAGGTCGTTGCCGCCGTACTGCGGGTCGGCCAGCCGTTCGCGGATGATGGAATCGCGCACCCAGTGCACGAACTCACGGTACTGCGTGTTGGTCACTTCGGTTCTGTCCATCCAGAAGGCGTCGAAGGATACGCCCTTGGTGTCGGGCATTATTCCCCATAGCGAATCCTTGTCGGCCGGCCCCATGGTGAAGGCTCCGCGCTTTACCAGCACCATGCCGAAGGGCGCAGGCTCGTTGATGGTCACGCCTCTGGAGCCCGTTATTGCTCCTCCGCCCATCAGCGACCGTCCGCAGGAGGATAGCAAGATTGCGCTTGCCGCGAGAATGAAAATAATATTCTTCATATACTATAATATACGTACACTTTTGTGTCTGAAGTTTCCCGTCTTTGTTTTATCAAGTTTAAATCTGTACCTCAATACCACTTCGTGGCTTCCGCTGCTCACCTTCCTTATGGGGGATATGGGATAATCGTATGCGTATCCGGCTTCTACGTTTGCAAAGGCTCCGCCGAGGAATACTATCAGCGATTCGTTTACGCGCCACGACAAGCCCCCGCTGAACATTTTGTTGTATACCAGCCTCCCGGTAATCTCTCCCTGGAAGGTTTGCAGGTCGGTTCTGACGAAAAACGAGGGTTGCAACTCAAATAACGTGTCGTTGAGCATTATATTGTATCCTCCGGTTAAATTGTAGGTTCTGGGAATGAAGGTGGTTATATTCTGGTCGAGCTCGAACTCCGGCGCCAGCAGGTGCATGGAGGCCAGGCCTACGTAGAAGTTCCGGCCTTTGTAGTAGATTCCGGCGTTGAGGTCGAAGGTGGCTCCGTTCACTTCGGCCTGCGGGATGGCTTCGTCCGTATCTTCGGTTTCGGGCGATTCGCCCAGGTCTACCTTGCTGCCGTCGAAGCTGGTGCTCAGGAAGCCGGGCTGGAGGCCTATGCTGATGGTGCCTCCGAAGAGCTTGCGCTTGAAGGATAGCTGGGCTCCCAGGTAGGAGTTATTGAACAGGCCTATGCTCTCCTGGTAGAGCGCGGCGCCCACTCCCAGCGAGATGCCGCCTGCCTCGAATGGCCTGTCGACTGCGGCATAGAGCGGCTTGGGCGCTCCGGGCATGCCCATCCACTGCTGCTTGTGGGCTACGACCACGTTCATGTCGTCGGTGGAGCCGGCAAAGGCGGGGTTATAATATCCCAGGGCCATGAAATAGTGACTGAAGACGGCATCGGTTTGTCCGCCGGATATAGCGGTGGCCGTCAGCAGGGCTATGATAAGGAGGCAAAATGTTCTCGTCATGGCTTTCAAACGTTTGTGCGGCGAGAATATTGTATGGCCTGCCGGCGGAGCAAGGCCCTGCTTCACGGGGTAGTGCGGCAATCCTGCTTGGCTTCCGAATGTCCGATTCGGGATTCCGGAGTTCTTAATTCGACAAATCTCTATCTGCGATGGAGGTCGCCTGCGAAAATCTTCGGCTGACCTCCACCATCGCAAAAGCTTGCGAACGCGTTCGCAAGGAATCTCCACGATCGCTAAAGCTTGCGAACGTGTTCGCAAGGAGTCTCCACGATCGCTAAAGCTTGCGAACGTGTTCGCAAGGAATCTCCACCATCGCTAAAGCTTGCGAACGCGTTCGCAAGGAATCTCCACCATCGCTAAAGCTTGCGAACGTGTTCGCGAGAAATCTCCACGATCGCTAAAGCTTGCGAACGCGTTCGCGAGGAATCTCCACGATCGAAGTCGTCTGCGAAAATTTTCGG
>JAITGS010000062.1 GCA_031280435.1 Tannerellaceae bacterium
CCCGGATACTTTTGGCCAAGGCTACCGAAAGTTAGGAAAGCCCGCATTCTACGGGACGGGGCTTCCGATAGATAGGAACGCCCGGTTTTTTTTTGGGCAAGGCTCCCGATAGTTCGGAAAGCCCGGTTTATTTCCGGCAAGGCTCCCGATAGTTAGGAAAGCCCGGTTTTTTTCCGGCAAGGCTTCCGATAGTTAGGAAAGCTCGGATTTTTTTTCGGCAGCCTTTCCTAACATTAGGAAAGCCCGGATTTTTTTCGGGCAAGGCTCCCGATAGTTAGGAAAGTCCCATTTGATTTTGGCGGAGGTTTCCTTGCGTTACTTTTGTAAAGTCTTTTTCTGTTTCAAGCTTTCCTAACATTAGGATCGGCTGTTTTTTTTGAGTTTGAGCCTTCCTAACCTTAGAAAAAGCCGTTTTTTTTTGAGTTTGAGCTTTCATAACCTTAGAAAAAGCCTGCTTTTTTTGAGTTTGAGCCAATCCTAAGCTTAGGATCGGCCGTTTTTTTTTGAGTTTGAGCTTTCATAACCTTAGGAAAAGCTGTTTTTTTTTGAATTTGAGCTTTCGTAACCTTAGGGCCTTTACAAAAAAATTATTTGGGACTTTCCGATAGTTAGGAAAGCCCGGTTTTTTTCCGGCAAGGCTCCCGATAGTTAGGAAAGCCCGGTTTTTCTCGGGCAAGGCTCCCGATAGTTCGGAAAGCCCGGTTTTTTTCCGGCAAGGCTCCCGATAGTTAGGAAAGCCCGGTTTTTTTCCGGCAAGGCTCCCGATAGTTAGGAAGCTATTAAAATATTTTTTTGTAGATTTGCATTCATCAAATAACTCCTAAAAAGAACAATCTTTATGAACAAGCTTATCTCTCTCTCTTTCAAGACTCTTATCTCCAAATTTCATAACGCCGAGCATGTAGATTTTTTCTACCGTTTGATTAGCTCACTTACTGCATTAGTGGCCGCCCTGCCTTCGCTCGGCAGTATTGTAAATGCGTTAAGCGCGATATATGCACGGGAAGACGCGATTTTTAAAAAGAACCAAACAGCCATTCAGACCGGAAGTCTCGGAACGCTGCACGACAGGCGCATAGGCTTGTTCGTGTTTTTCAGACAGAGCGTTATAGCCGTCAAATTTTTCGGCACTGCCGTGCAACTCCAGGCAATGGAACTTTTGCTGTATCTGCTCAAGAATTACGAAAAGCTGACGACGGCAGCTTATTCGGATCAAACCGGTTTACTGCATAACTTCCTTGAAGATTGCGAGAAAGCCGCCTACAAACCCTCTATCCAGCTTCTGGGCCTGACGGAGCTAGTTAATAACCTCCTGGCCGCTAACACCGAGTTCGAAACCCAGTATACCGAACGCTCAACCGAGCAGGCCGAAAGCTCCGATCAAGGCAATATGCCCGAAGCCCGCGCCAACACCGACAGCGCTTTTGAAGCCTTCATTGATGCCGTTAACGTTAGCTGGACGGCCAACGAGCTCGGCGCCAAAGATCCCGCCGTCCGCACGGCGCTCACCGGCATCAAGCAATTAGTAGACGGAGCCATCCACCAGGGGCAGCTCAACCTCGCCCGCCGCGGACATCACCACAAGCCCAAAGATGACGGCAACACCGACGAGGGCACCCAGACTCCAATAACCCCTCCGACACCGCCAACGCCGGGCACCCAGCAGCCGAACACCGACCTGCCCGACGCTCCGCCAACCGAGCAGAACCCGACCGACGAGCCGCATCACCTCGACCCCAACGAGCATCCCTCCATGGGCGAGTGAAGCGAGGACAGCGATATAATATTTGTAGGGGTCGAACATGTTCGACCCTTATTTTTTTTGGGGCCGTGATGTGTAGAGACGCGATGCATCGCGTCTCTACGGGGCCTGGGCATTGCAGGCGATGCATCAAAGGCCCTTCGCCCGCCCAAATAGGTCATTCCCGCGAAGGCGGGACTCTCCGATCGCTTGCTGGGCGGTGTGTGTGTTTTTTTCTATTAGACAAATCCATACGTCCCGTTTTTAGATCGGAGATTCCCGCCTTCGCGGGAATGACCTATTGTTCGAGCGTGAAGGGCTTTTGACACATTCCCCGTATTGACAGGCTCCTGACCTTTTTGGAACATTCGACCTCCTCATTGCGGTTTATAGTTAGGCCAAAAACTTTTCCGGGCCTCAAGTGAGTTTATCGGTGGAGCCAAATCTTTTTTCCGCCTCAAGTGAGTTTATCGGTGGGGCCAAATCTTTTTTACGCCTCAAGTGAGTTTATCGGTGGGCCCAAAAAAATGATTTGGAGCCACCGATAAACTAGATTGAGGCAAAATCGTTTTTTTGGGAGAAATGATATGTCACATTGTCCTCAAAAAATCATTTAGAGGCAAAACCGACTGCCACATTGTCGCCAAAAAAGTTTTTTGGGCAAAATGAGAGACTGATTTCCTCTCAAAACTCTTTTTTATCATCACCGATAAGCTCAAATTGCCCCAAAAAGGCCTGTTTTGCCTCAATCTAGTTTATCGGTGGCTCCAAATCGTTTTTTTGGGCTCAACCTAGTTTATCGGTGGCCCCAGAACTTTTTCCGGGCTCAACTGAGTTTATCGGTGGCTCCAAATCGTTTTTTTGGCTCAACCGAGTTTATCGGTGGCCCCAAATCGTTTTTTGGGGCTCAAGTGAGTTTATCGGTGGAGCCAAAACTTTTTTGGGGCTCAACCGAGTTTATCGGTGAGGGAGGGGTGTAAAAAAGGTCATCCCCGCCTTCGCGGGAATGACCTTTTGTTCGAGCCTGAAGGGCTTTTGACGCGGCTCTGTTTTTCAGGCGGAACTTCTTTCGTGACAGCTTCCCTACATTATTTTAACGCAATCTTCTCGACTATGCACTGTCCGGCCGCAATGAGCCGCTCGGAGGGCTGGCCGCCGCCTACGGACACAACTATCTCGCCTTCCATGGGCAGCTGCTCGCCCTTGTCGTTCACCACCGTCAGAGCTTCCGGCGAGAGGCTTAGCCAAACCGTACTTGTTGCTCCGGGAGCCAGCTCCACGCGGTTGAACTGCTTGAGGGCACGGATGGGAGTGGGGAAGTCGCGCTCGTTGGACACGTAGAGCTGCACTACCTCCTCGCCCGCACGCGAGCCCGTGTTCGTAACGTCTACCTTCAGCTGAAGGGCCTTTCCGTCAAACTCGTACCAGAGATTGTCGTAGCGGAAGGAGGTGTAGCTGAGACCATATCCGAAGGGATAAACAGGAGTGCCCCGGAAGTATCGGTAGGTGCGATTCGCCATGCTGTAATCCTCGAAGTCCGGCAGATCCTCAATGCCCTTGTAGAAGGTGACGGGGAGGCGTCCGGCGGGATTGTAGTCGCCGAACAGGACGTCGGCAACGGCCCGGCCTCCTGCCTGACCTCCGTACCATGCGTTAACGATAGCCGGAATGTTTTTCGATTCCCATTCGAGCCCTATGGCGCTGCCCGTCATCAGCACGAACACAACCGGCTTGCCGGTGGCATGCAGCGCCCGCAGCATGTCTTTCTGGACCGAGGGGAGGTCGAGCGAGGTGCGGTCGCCTCTCCGGAAGCCTTCTATCTGCACGCCCATCTCCTCGCCCTCCACGCGGGCCGAGATTCCGCCGGCGTAGATGATGACGTCGGCTTCGGCGGCAAGGGCGGCGGTGGCTTTCACGTCGGCCCGCCTGAGGCTTCCGAGGTCGAAGGATATCTCGGCATTGTCGGCGAACTGGAGGTAGCGTATCTCAATCCTGTACTGCTTGCCCTTCTCGGCCTTCAGGGGATAGTAGGCGTCGATGAGGCCCACCTTATCCTGCTTCACGCCGTCGATAAGGAACTCGGCATAGTCGTCGGCCTTCACTTCGAAGCAAACCTCGCCGCTGATGTCGGGCGTGAAAACCGTTGACCACACTGCGGACATGCGCCTGGCAATGATGCTGTCGCCCACGTCGGCTCCATCGCCCCAGCGGTAGTCTATTTTGTCTTCGATGCGAGTGAGCGCCGGCTCGCCTTCAAACTTGGTGTTTTGATAATACATGGCCTTGAATCCGGGCTTGCCGTCTATGCCGAAGAGCTCGCCGCGATAGGCGGAGCTAAAGACGTAGTCGTCCGTAAGGTTCACTCCTTTGTCGTATATAATCTCTATCCCGGAGGCCTTATCCTTCAAGCCTTGCAGCAGGGTGGTTATTTCCGAAGGATAGCCGTAGTAGTTGGCCAGCAAAACGCTTCGGCTGTCGGCATTGGGGCCTACTACGGCTATCTTCTTAATCCGGTTCTTGTCGAGCGGCAGCAGATTGCCCTCGTTCCTTAGCAGTACGATAGACTTGCGGGCCACCTCCAGCGCGTGAGCCCTGTGCTCCGGAGCCTCAAGCGCGCTCAGTGGGACGGATGCATATCCAACGCGATCGGCCGGATCGAACATGCCGAGCCTGAACCGTATCTTGAAAAGCCTCTTGACCGAGGCGTCAATCTGAGCCTCCGTAATCAGGCCCTTGCCGAGAGCCTCCGCGAGCGCAAAGTAGGTGCGATTGCCGCACTCGCAGTCGGTGCCGTGCAGCACGGCGTCGGCAGCAGCCGTGGCGGCATCCGGATGGGTTTTGTGCGTGCGGTAGAAGTCGTCGATAGCGCCGCAGTCGGAGGTGACATAGCCGTCGAAGTTCCACTGCTCCTTCAAAATCTCCATCATGAGGGCATCGCTGCCGCAGCAAGGCTGTCCGAAGTAAGCATTATAGGCGCACATCACTCCGGTCACTCCGGCATTGACCACCAGCTCGCGGAAGGCCGGCAGGTAGGTGTCCCAGAGGTCGTGGGGGCTCACCTCCGCATTGTAGACATGCCGGTTCCATTCCGGCCCGCTGTGCACGGCAAAGTGCTTTGCGCAGGCCGATGCCTTAAGATATTCCGGATAATCGCCCTCCTGAAGCCCGTTCACGAAGCGCGAGCCTATAACGGCGGTCAGATGAGGATCCTCGCCGTAGGTTTCCTGTCCTCGCCCCCATCTCGGGTCGCGAAAGATGTTGATGTTAGGCGTCCAGTACGTCAGGCCGGTAAAGATACCGGGCTTGCCCTTTCGCATGGCATCGTGGTGAATGGCGCGGCCCTCGGTGGAGATGTAGGCCGCCGTTTGCAGCACCGCCTGCTCGTCCCATGTGGCGGCAATGCCGATAGCCTGCGGGAAGGAGGTGGCGGGATAAGGACTGCGGGCCACCCCGTGCAGCGCCTCGTTCCACCAGTTGTATGCCGGAATCCCCAGCCGCTCCACTGCGGGAGCCGTGTTGAGCATCTGCGCAATTTTTTCCTCCGTAGTAAGTCGGCCCACCAGATCGTCCACCCGTTGGTCTATGGGCAGATCCGGATCGAGAAAGGCATACTCGTAAGTTTTTTTGTTGGAACAAGCCGACAAAGCCAGCAATAAGCCCAATAGAGGCAGTAATAATCGTAGCATTTTCATCTTCATAAAATTTTATATTCAGTTAATATTACAATGCAGCAAACGTAGAAAAAAAAGCCGGGAATTGCCGCATATATAGTGATCGAGAATACAAAGGCGTGGCATGAGGTCGAATGTTCTCAAAAGGTCAGGCGCCTGTCAATACTGGCGAATTGTTTTAATTCAGCTCCATGATAATGAATTCGGGGTCAATTTGATTCTCGCAGGTTAAACGCTAATACTTTTTCCGCAAATCCGGCTTTCTGAAGGTAATCGCTAAAGGCTTTTCCGCAAATCCGGCTTTCTGAAGGCGCAACCAAAAGGCTTTTTTGCAAATCTGATTTTCTGAGAGGAATCGCTAATATTTTGCCCGGGAATAGGGTTTTCCGGAGGAAAAAGCCTTTGGCAAGGCTGCTAAATCTGCCGGCCCCCGGCTCTGCATGCCTTTTGCTGCATTTTGAAATCCCCTAAGTTTCGTCTTCTTTTGTATATCCGGAAAAAAAAAATTGATGTTGACTTTAATTATATGTATGAAGAACCCTAAGCTTGCTTTTACATTGCTACTCCTCGCCTGCCTGTCCGGCCTGAGTGCGGGGGTTTCTATCCGACAGATTTCTATTACCAAACAGTTGCCTTCGAACACCGGCTACCGCATGTTTCAGGACAGCGAGGGATTTTTATGGATTGGCACGACCAACGGGTTCTGCCGCTACGACGGCTATGAGATGACTCACTTCCGCTCGGACTTGGGCAATCCCGCTTTTGCTTCCAATTATATCATAGGAGGCTTTGCCGAAGATACGCTGAACAACAACATCTGGATCGGGACTCAAAAGGGGGCTATTGTGCTGAACCGCGGCACGCATGCCATCCGGACTTTAGACCCGGAGCTGCTGGGGGAGCTCAGTATCCGTCACCTGAAATTTGCGGGCGATGCGATGTGGGTATGCTCGGACGACGGCCTGTTTCTGTACAACCTCGACGGCAGGCTCAGGAAGAAATATCGCGACGGAGTGAGCAACATGCTGCACATAGACAGCCGGGGCGCTGTGCGGGTAACGACCTGGCGGGGCGGGATTCATTACCTCGACAGGGCGACCGATTCTTTCGTGCCTTATCCTCCCATCGGGCCCCGGAATAATCCTCACAAGATATTTCAGGACAGTGCCGGGCGCCTCTGGGTCTGCACCTGGGGCGACGGGATTTACCGCATGTATCCTGAGCGCCTGGGGCAGGATATGTATGAGCGAGTGCAGATGCCGGCGGCCGGCAAGCTTTCGTCGGGTATATTTTTCGGCATAGAGCAGGATGAGGTGCACGGCTACCTCTGGGCTCTATCCTATACGGGGCTGATTGTGTTCAATCCGGACGAGCATCCTGCCGCGCCGGCGAACGAGTTTACGCTGCCTGTAAACAACATCACCAACATCTTCTCGGATATAATTAAAGACAGGGAGGGGAATCTGTGGCTGGGAACGTATGAGATGGGGGTTATAGCGGTTAATCCCAACCGATCGTCGGTAACGAACTACGACCTGCAATTCATCAAGGCCCAAACCGGCTCTGTTCCGAATATAGTAAAGGTGTTCGAGGATAAGGATGGCGAGTTGTGGCTCAAGCACAGCCGTCGGGGCCTGTTCGTGCTTAACTTGGAGACGTCGGACGTGAGGCCGCTGGACAACATCCCCGACATCAATGCGGCCAGCGCCATCTGCAACTATTCTGCTGCGGGCGAGATATGGGTGGCAACCGATTACGAGCCTAACATCTGTCGCTTGCGCAAGTCGGGCCGGGGCGTGAGCCTGCTGGGGGTAATGAGCATGCGCGCCTTCCTTCCGGGAAACTATCAGACGATACGGTTCCTGCACGAAGATCGTCGCGGAGTGATATGGGCAGCAAGCGGCGACCTTCTCCTCTCCTTTGAGCATGGCGAATGGAAGGTAGTGAACCGGCATTGCGGCATCATCACCGGCATTGCCGAGGACAGCTTCGGCAACCTCTGGCTCGGTACCTCCGACAATGGCCTGCTGCAAATCCTGCGCAGCGACGATACTCTCGTCATCAGGATTCACAACACGAGCACCGGCCGGATTGCAGGCAACCATGTGTCCTGCATAACCGCCGGAGCGGAGGGGCAACTCTGGTTTGCAGTGGGCGAGAAACAGCTGTGCAGCTACGACCTTGCCCGGCAAGAGTTCAGGGACTATACCGAAACGGCCAACGCGGATCGCTTTGTTATATCCGGCGTCGCCGGCGGCAATAAAGGCTGCGTATGGATTTCGAGCGACAAGCAGGTGGTGGAGTTTAACCCTCAAACGGGAGCCTCGGTGCAGTATGATGCATGGGATGACTTTGCCGTCACGTCGCTTCACGGCAATTCTATGACAAACGTCCGCAGCGGCTCCATAGTTTTCGGCAGCAACAAGGGGCTATGCGTGCTGGCTCCTTCTATGCGGCTGGATATGCCCTGCAAAAAGGTTAAGACCACCATTACGGATATAAAGATCAACGGCGCATCTATCTACCGCAGCGGAGCCGGCAGCGGGAATCCCGACCGGCGCAGGAAGCTCGTGCTGCTGCCGGGCGAAACCAACCTCGAAATCAACTTCTCATCCTTCGACTATCTCAATCCGGGCAAGACCAGGTACGCCTACAAGCTGGAGGGCGTCGACCGCCAATGGATACATACCGAGCCCGGACGCAACTTTGCCGTATACAACCAGCTTCGCCGGGGCGAATACAGCTTCCTTGTGAAATCAACGGGCGATAACCGCCTCTGGAGCGACGAAATCACCCGCCTGCACATCGTCAGGAAGCCGGCCTTCTACGAAACAGCCTGGGCATACGCCGGCTATACCATAGTCGTGCTTGCTGTACTCTTTGCCGGGCTGCGCTTCTACGTCAACCGCATACGCCTGCGCAACGAACTCCGCGTTGTGCAGTTAGACAAGGAGAAGTCGGAGGAGCTGATACAAACCAAGCTCCGCTTTTTCACCAACATCGGACACGAGTTCCGTACGCCGCTAACCTTAATCATGACGCCGCTCGGCAGCCTGATCGGCCGGCTCACCGACGAGGCCCTCAAGCAGAAGCTCTCGTCCATCTACCGGAACGCCGAGCAGATGCTGGGGCTGATCAATCAGCTGCTCGACTTCCGCAAGCTCGAGGTGGGAGGCGAGAAGCTGGAGCTCTCCTGCTGCGACTTTGTGCAGTTTGCCGAGTACATCTACTCCGCCTTCAAAGACGTGGCCGAGAGCCGTGGCATACAGTTCAGCTTCGAGAGCGAGCCCGGGCAGGTGTTCATGGGATTCGATAAAAGCAAGATCCGCAAAATCATAAACAACTTATATTCCAACGCCCTCAAGTTTACTCCCGAAGACGGATACATCTCCACCGGCATAAGGCTGGTCCGGCGGGAGGGCCGCGAGTTCGTTCGGCTCGAGATTGCCGACTCGGGCTGCGGAGTGCCGGACGATGAGCAGCAGACAGTCTTCGAGCGCTTCTACCAAAGCAAGAACAACGACCCCGACAAAACCGGCACGGGCCTCGGCCTGCATTTAGTTAGGGAATACGCCGGGATGCACGGCGGACAAATCACGCTCAGCAGCAAAGTGGGCTGCGGCAGCGTCTTCAGCCTCTTCGTTCCGACAGACCTGCAAGCGCCCGGAGCCTCGCCGGACTGTGGCGATGAAGCTGCCGGTTCGGCCGGACTGCAGACTGTCAATCCGGATAGGCAGCAAAAGACCTTGCTGATAGCGGAAGACAACCTTGAGCTCCGCCGGTTCCTTGCCGAACAGCTCAGCGGCAAGTTCAACATTCTGCAAAGCGCTAACGGAAAGGACGGGGCCGACCTTGCCCTCAGGCAGCTCCCCGACCTGATTGTATCCGACATCATGATGCCCATCATGAACGGCCTCGACATGTGTCAGCGCCTGAAAACCGACATTCAGACTTCGCACATCCCAATCATACTGCTGACCGCCCGCCTCTCCGACGAATCTCAGATAGAAAGCTACAAGGCCGGCGCCGATTCCTACATCGCCAAGCCCTTCAGCTTCGAAGTGCTGCTGGCCCGCATCGAGATGCTCATCGAGCAGCAGGAAAAGCGCCGCAGGAACTTCCACAAGAACATAGAGATTACCCCCAGCAGCATCACGCCGACTTCGCTCGACGAAGAGCTGATCAAGAAGGCGCTGCTGGTTGTGGAGAAAAACATGGACAACTCGGAGTATTCCGTCGACGAGCTTGCGGCCGAGCTATCCTTCAGCCGCCGTCAGCTGCTGCGCAAATTTCAGTCCATCATAGGCCTGTCGCCCGGCGAGTTTATCCGCTCCTTCCGCGTCAAGCGTGCGGCCCAGCTGCTGAAGGATACACAGTACAACATCTCCGAGATCTCCGACCGGGTAGGCTTCAGCGACGTCAAATACTTCAACCTGAACTTCAAGAACGAATTTGGCCTCACGCCGACGCAGTATCGCAAAGGGACGGCAAAATCATAAAAGCCAACCGATGCAAAATCCGCAAGCTTCCCGACGCTCCCGATCAGACTTGCGCGGCGCGCATAAAGGTGAAAAATCAGCCTCCGGAGCTTTGCGCAAGTCGAAACAGTAGTATTTTTGCATTTCCTAAAAGTATGCAATAATTAAAAGTTTTCGGAAATTGACGTTATGGTAAAAAGAGAATTGTATCTATCCAAACTGCGAGAGCTGAAAGATGTTCAGATCATCAAGGTCGTGACGGGCGTGCGCCGCTGCGGGAAATCGACCTTGCTGGAGCAGTTCGGCGCGGAATTGTCGGCCGCCGGCGTTCCGGCCGCAAACATCCAGTATTACAATCTTGAAGCGCCGGAGAACACCGACTTCGAGAATTGGCGCGACTTCTATTACAGCATCAAAGGCCGCCTTTCGAGCGAAGGAATGAACTACATCTTCCTCGACGAGATTCAGATGCTCGACGGCTTTGAGCGCTTGCTCGACGGGCTTCACATACAAAGGAACATTGATTTATACGTCACGGGCAGTAATGCCTACCTGCTTTCGAGCGAATTGGCAACCATACTCACGGGGCGGGCTATCAGCATCGACATGTATCCCTTCTCGTTTGCAGAATATGCCGCATACCGGCAAATAGAGAAGCCGGCCGACAGCGATTTAATAGATTACATGCAAACAGGCGGCTTTCCCCAAGCCCTGGAATTGCACAAAATCAGCCATACAACTTACGAGAATTATCTGAAAGGACTTTATAACACCATCCTGGAAAAGGATATTAAGCCGCGCAATGCCATTTACAGCGACGTGGCCTTCAATAATCTTACGCGATTCCTGTCCGATTCGATAGGCAGCCCGGTGTCGGCCAACAGCATTGCCAACTATTTTGTCCATACCAAAGATCGTATAGACGACAAAACCGTAAGTCGGTATATCGCCATACTTAATCGTAGTTACCTGTTTTATCACGCCGACCGTTTTGATTTGAAGGGCAAGAGCATCCTCAAAACGCAGGGCAAGGAATATATTGTTGATACCGGTTTCCGCAATGTTTTGCTTGGGCGCGAGCAGCTATCCAACCTGGGGCATATCCTTGAGAACGTGGTTTACCTCGAACTTCTCAGGCGCGGTCATTCGGTGCATATAGGAAAGAACGCCGAGCACGAGATTGATTTTGTGACAAAAGACAGCAGGGGATACCGGCATTATTACCAGGTTTGCCTCACTATGCGCGAAGAAAGTACCCGCAAAAGAGAGCTCTCGGTATTCGACAAGCTGAAGGATCATCACCCCAAATTCATCATCTGTCTCGATCCCGAAGAACCTACTCACAACGGCATTGTTCAGCGCAATGCTACAAAATGGCTGCTCGAGGCCGTCAATATATAGCGGATATGCGGGGTGGGATTGCAGGAGCGTGTGCCCTGCCTAATCCCCCTACCCTGTTCCGGGCTATCGGCGCGGTCTCGGCCGTAGTGCCGGCATAATCGGTGGGCTGCATTATCTTTGCTTCTTTAATAATATATAAAAAGACGAAGAAGAGATGGAAATAGCTGCGCTGGTATCGGGAGGGGTTGATAGTTCGGTGATGGTTCACCTGCTTAAGGAGGCGGGCTGGGAGCCTGTTGTTTTTTACATTCGGATTGGGGCCGATGAGGAGGGGTTCGTGGGCTGTCCGTCTGAGGAGGATGTGGAGATAACCGACTTTGTTGCGCGGCGGTACGGCTGTCGGTTCGAGGTTGTTTCGCTGCACCGGGAGTATTGGGAGAAGGTTGCGGGATATGCCATTGATGCGGTGAGGCGCGGGCTGACGCCTAACCCGGACATTATGTGCAACCGATACATCAAGTTCGGCTGCTTTGAGGAGCGATGGGGCAAGGATTTCGACCGCATTGCCACGGGGCATTACGCCCGGCGGGAGGAGCTGGGCGGCAAGGCCTGGCTGGCTACGGCTCGCGATGCGCTGAAGGATCAAACGGACTTCCTGGCGCAAATCACCGGGCTGCAGATGAGCAAGCTGCTCTTTCCGGTTGGGGATTTGCTCAAGAGCGAGGTGCGCGACATTGCCCTGCGCGAAAAGCTGCCCTCGGCGGGGAGAAAGGACAGCCAGGGCATCTGCTTCCTGGGCAAAATCAATTACAACGACTTCATTGAGCGCTATCTCGGACGGCTCGACGGGCCTGTCCGCGAGCTCGAAACGGGCCGCGAGCTGGGCCGTCACCACGGCTACTGGTTCCACACCATTGGGCAGCGGAAGGGGCTCGGACTGAGCGGCGGTCCCTGGTTTGTGGTGAAGAAGGACGTTGAGCGCAATATTATATATGTGTCTAACGGATACGACCCGGAGGCTCAATACGGCCGCACGTTCAGCATGCAAGGCTTCCATTTCATCACCGAGGATGTTTGGGGCGAGTTTGACGGCGAGCGCGACGTGACCTTCAAGATTCGCCATACGCCCGACTTTACCTCCGGCCGCATCCGTCGCTGCGGCGATGTCTATACGGTTGAATCCTCGGCCAGGCTTCAGGGAATAGCTCCGGGCCAGTTCGGGGTCATTTACGACAGCGACAGCCGCCTCTGCATCGGCAGCGGGGCGATTATATAAGCGCCGACGGCAGCCGTTTGGCGAAAGCCCGAAAAAACTTTTGCTCGCCCAAGCCCCCTTTGGCAATGGTAGGGATAAGAAATTGGGGATGGCCCTTGTGCAAACAAGGAAAATGATAATCGGATTTGCAAACAACTTTTTGGGTTTCCTTTCAGAAAATCAGATTGGCAAAAAAACCTTTTGGGATTCCTTTCAGAAAAGCAGATTTTCAAAAAAACCTTTTGGGATTCCTTTCAGAAAAGCAGGTTTGACAAAAAACCTTTCGAGGTTGCCTTCAGAAAAGCAGATTGGCGAAAAAACCATTTGGGTGCGCCTTCGGAAAATCGGATTGGCAAAAAAACCATTTGAGGTTCCCTTCGGAAAGGCGGATTGGCGGAAAAACCTTAGCGTTTATGCCGCGATTCGCGATTCTTGGCCTAAAAGCCTACCTTTGTCCGCTCAAGTGAAAATTTATGAAAAAACAATTCAAAAGAACTCTCATCACCACCGCCCTGCCTTATGCAAACGGGCCGGTTCACATCGGACACCTGGCAGGCGTTTACGTTCCGGCAGATATTTACGCGCGCTATCTTCGCATGAAAGGCGAGGAAACGCTTATGATTGGCGGCTCCGACGAGCACGGCGTACCTATCACCATCAGGGCCCGCAAGGAGGGCCTCTCTCCGCAGGAGATTGTAGACAGATACCACGAAATGATCCGGCAATCGTTTGAGGATTTTGGTATCAGCTTCGATATTTATTCCCGAACTACTTCACAGATTCACTACGATACGGCTTCGGGCTTCTTCAGAACCCTCTACGACAAGGGCGCTTTCACGGAGAAGGCCTGCGAGCAATACTACGACGCCGAGGCCGGCCTTTTCCTTGCCGATCGCTACATCATGGGCTCCTGCCCTCATTGCGGCAACGAGAATGCTTACGGCGACCAATGCGAGTCGTGCGGCAGCTCGCTAAGCCCCACCGAGCTTGTCAATCCGCGCTCAACCATAAGCGGCAGCGTTCCGGTGATGCGCGAAACCTCGCACTGGTATCTTCCTCTCGACCGATATGACGCCTTCCTGCGCGAATGGATCCTGGACGGGCATCGCGAGTGGAAGCCCAACGTTTACGGGCAATGCAAGAGCTGGCTCGACATGGGGCTGCTTCCGCGGGCCGTCAGTCGCGACCTCGACTGGGGAATTCCCGTGCCGGTGGAGGGCGCCGCGGGGAAGGTGCTCTACGTTTGGTTCGATGCGCCTATCGGCTATATATCGAACACCAAGGAGCTGCGGCCGCATGATTGGGAAACCTGGTGGAAGGACGATTCCACGCGGCTGGTTCATTTCATAGGCAAGGACAACATCGTTTTCCATTGCATAGTCTTCCCCGTCATGCTCAAGGCCGAAGGGAGCTACATACTGCCCGATAATGTGCCGGCCAACGAGTTTCTTAACCTTGAGGGCGATAAGATTTCCACCTCGCGCAACTGGGCCGTCTGGCTGCACGAATACCTCGAAGACATGCCCGGCAAGCAGGATGTGCTGCGATACGTCCTCACCGCCAATGCTCCCGAATCCAAAGACAACGACTTTACATGGAAAGACTTCCAGGCGCGCAACAACAACGAGCTCGTGGCCATACTCGGCAACTTCGTCAACCGGGCGCTGGTACTCACGGCAAAGTACTTCGACGGCCGGGTTCCGCAAGCCACCGAGCCTGCCTACGAGTACGACCTGCGCACCATAAGCGAGCTTGTATCCGTTAAAGCCGAGCTCAGCCGCTATCTCGACACCTTCCACTTCCGCGAGGCTCAGAAGGAAGCGATGAACCTGGCCCGCATCGGCAACAAGTACCTGGCCGATTCCGAGCCCTGGAAGATACCCGCCGGCTCTCCGCGGCTGGCCTCCGTCATCAACATGGCGCTGCAAATAACCGCCGCGCTGACCGTAGCCTTCGAGCCCTTCCTGCCCTTCGCCATGCAGAAGCTGCGCAGCATGCTAAGGCTGGAGCCGCAGCCGTGGAGCCGCCTTAACGACCATACGCTCCTCTGCCCCGGCCACGTGCTCGGCACGCCGGAGCTCTTATTCGAAAAGATAGACGATTCGGTAATTGAAACCCAAATACAAAAGCTTATGAACACCAAAAAAGCAAACGAGGCCAACGAAGCCGGCCCCGCAGCCGAAGCCAAATCATACAGGGCGGAACCCGTCGGACCAACCATTGAGTTCGACGACTTTGCCCGGCTCGACATCCGCTCCGGCATCATCCTCGAATGTGAGAAGGTTCCCAAGGCCGACAAGCTGCTTCGCCTGCTGGTGGACGACGGACTCGACAGGCGAACGATAGTGTCCGGCATTGCGGAGCGATACGATCCCGCCGAGCTCGTTGGCCGACAGATTTGCTTCATAGCCAACCTTGCCCCGCGCAAGCTGCGCGGCATAACCTCGGAAGGCATGATACTCTGCGCCGAAGATGCAGACGGAAGCCTGTCCATCGTTAGTCCCGACACAGCCGTGCGTCCCGGAAGCAAAGTCAAATAAAGACCGCAGCAATGAAGGCCGCTAAGCCCAGCATACGCATGGTCGACCTCGTATCGCAGTATCACAGGCTGAAGGAAGAGATAGACGAGGCCATGCAAGCCGTCATAGAGCGCGGCACCTTCATCAACGGCCCGGAGGTAGCCGACTTTGCCCGCGCCCTCGCCTCCTATCTCGACATAGCCCACGTTGTACCCTGCGGCAACGGCACCGACGCCCTGCTCATCTCCCTGATGCGGCTCAACCTCAGGCGAGGCGATGAGGTGATCCTGCCGGCCTTCACCTACGCCGCCGCCGCGGAAGCCGCCATACTTTTGGGCCTCACCCCGGTGGCCGTCGACGTCGACTCATATTATAATATAGATCCCGCAGCCGTAGAAGACGCAGTGAGCGACCGCAGCCGCGCCATCATCGCAGTGCACCTCTTCGGACAGTCGTGCGACATGCATCCCATCCTCGCAACGGCCGAGCGGTACAATCTGGCGGTGATAGAAGACAACGCACAGTCGCTCGGCGCCCGCTACCTGTTCCCGGACGGCCGCAGCCTCCACACCGGCACTATGGGCGCCGTCGGAGCCTTCTCCTTCTTCCCCACCAAGATGCTCGGATGCTTCGGCGACGGAGGAGCCATGGCCACTCGCGACCCCGACCTCGCCGAGGCCCTGCGCCAAACCACCGTTCACGGGCAGAGCTCCAAGTATCATCACCGCATAATAGGCCTGAACTCGCGGCTCGATACCATACAGGCCGCCCTGCTCGCCGTTAAGCTCAGGCACATAGACGAGGCCATAGCCGCTCGCCGCGCCGTAGCCGACTTCTACGACGCATCGCTTGCCGGCATAGAGGGGATAGAGCTACCGCGCCGGCATCCCTCCTCCACCCACGTTTTCAACCAGTACACCCTGCGGATAAAGAACGGCCGGCGCGATGAGCTACGGGCGGCTCTGCGATCGCAGGGCATTCCTTCGGTGGTATACTATCCCCTCGCCATAGACGAGCAGGAGGCCTTCGGAGCCTATCTCCGTCCGGCATCTTCCACACAGCATGCCCGCAGCCTCTCGCGCGAAGTCCTCTCCCTCCCCATACATACGGAGATGACGACGGAGGAGCTGAAGCGCATCACTGAAGCTGTTGTGAAGGGACTGAAAACCTAAGGAGGATAGGGCATGGAAAGGGGCTAAATATCCGTCACTGCAAGCAAAGCGCAAGAAATACCTGATATGATGAGAACGTCCCTGCTCGCCTTTTCCCTGATTATTATTAGCTGCCTCGGTTCGTTTGCAAGCTATGATACGAGTTTCGCCCAATATAAGATAAGAAGGATGTCGCCCGTCGGGGGACTTGGAGTTAACGGGCAGAGAGATGTGCGCCAAGATAAGTGGGGATTCGTTTGGGTCATCACCGTCAATAATCTGTTCAGATTCGACGGCTATACTTTCAAGCATTACACTAATAAGCTGGAGAAACCGGATACGGCATCCTCATGGTCTTTCGAACGCCTGGAGGTGGATAAGAGCGGCGACATCTATATCACTTCCAACTTCGGATTATTAAAGTACAACCCGCTAACCGACAACTTCGACTATCTGTTCCGCGGCAGTGTTAAGATGGTGGAGGAGGATTCGAAGGGACGCTTATGGATGTCTACTCCGTCTGCCCTGGGATTGTACAACCGAAAGACGCTTGAGTTCTCGCCCATCGACTCTGATGAGGGGCCTGTGCGGAATGTGTCGGCGATATGCGTCAATAGCCGGAGGATATACGTTGGCACATCGACAGGCAATATCTATGTGTTCGACGAGAAGGCGGGAAGCTGCATCCATGTCTTCTCCCAGCCGCAATACAACATCGTCGACATCTCCAATACCGACTCTATCCTTTACGTCCTGACCGAAAACATGGGGCTCATAAAGATCTCCTCCGACACTTACCGCGAGCTTAAGACCTACGATTTCTTTTATCCCGAACACGACGTCAGAGTATCCGCCAGAGCTTTGTTTATCGACAAGTACAAGCACCTCTGGATAACAAGCCAGCGCGGCATCTATATCTTCAATCCGATAAATGAGGAGTACACGCACTATGCTTACGACAAAACCGATCCTTACGGCATGCCCAGCAGCTCCGTTTGGAGGATCTCCGAAGATCAGCAGGGAAACTTATGGTTCGGAACCTACTCCGGAGGCCTTTGCTTCGTCAACCTCAACGAGCGAAAGAAGCTCAGAACCTTCAACGGTAGGATCGACGACTTAAGCTATACCGTTGTCAGCAGTTT
>JAITGS010000002.1 GCA_031280435.1 Tannerellaceae bacterium
ACGCTGTGGCATCCTTTGGCTTCCAATTCATACAAAGCCGTAATAATTTGACTGATTTCCTCTTTCATTGCTGTAATTTTTAAATTATTATTAATGAGATTATTATAATCAAAATGACATTGGAAACGACGGTGAAAACGATTGACAGAATCTGCCCGATTAACCGCATTACAAGCCTCAAAACCCTGTATCCGAGATATATCCCGACTGCGGTAGAAACAGACGCTCCAAATGCCCGTATCAACACGACAACCGCCACTGAACCAAGCAAATAAACTGCCAATTTTATGATGAATTCAGAGCCGAGTAAGTGAAATTGTTTTCTTGTTTTTTTCGTATTTTCCATATTCATGACTTTTTTTTTACTTCATGCGTCATCCGTCGCGTCGGTCGTTTATTGTTTCAAGGCAAACAATCATGAAGGGTTTTAGCCTGTCAAGGTTTTTGCAATAAAATACGCCACGTCCGCAGGATGTCGGAAGATTTTTTGCAAAACCCGCAGGGCTTGACCTTTACGGGCGTTAATAAACCCGTAATTACCTTCGCCGCAGAACAATAGACCGAACGACGGATGTTATGGTTAAAACGTTGAGGAATGAATATGAAAAAGAAAATACGGTAAAAATACCGTCTGATTTACAGTGAGATGCAAGGCTTGACGCCGAGCCATAAAAAAAGAAACATATTGATTGTGTTATCGTTAGCAACGATAATCCGGCAAGTGTTCAGCCGCCGCATGAACGCTTGCCCTGCGGCTGCCGAAACTTGCTTTTGCCGGTGCAGTGAAAACCGTAGCCCGCTACGAAAATGGAACGGAACGCAAAAGCGGGTTGCAGGCAGATATTAAAAAAGCCCGACACTTTGAAATGACGGGCTTAATGCCTGATTATTGAAAGTTTAATGCAACCAGCAGTCTTTTCCCGCTTGAAAAACCCAAATCAGTTTTGTTTCTTCTTTTATTTTCTTTTTTTGAAGATGTTCCCGCAAGGCTGAATTAACAAATTGCCGGAAGATTTTCGCTTCCTGTGTGGCTATCCTGTAACTCAAAAAAACGAGGACTTCCATATTATAATAAAGACACTGTCTTTCAGTACCTTTATAAGTATATCTGTGATTGTATGTACAATCTTCTTTCCACAGCAAATGCGACTTGAAAATGCTTCTCAAATTAGCCTCGACTTTTTGTGGATAGCAGTTGAAAAGTTTTGCGATTTCATACTTGTTCAACCACAAATTATTGTCCGCCAGCTGCGCTTCGACCGAAGGCACTTTGCCTTCTTCGATGCTGATTTTAATATAGCCTGTTCTCATAATTCTTTTTCAATTGATTAACAGTTAAATATTTGTCATTAATTTCGTTTCCATTCCCCTTACTTTTCCGGCAAACAGAGCCATCTCGTTGCTGACTTTATCGCTTGTAATCCGGGCATAAATTTGAGTTGTCTCTATATTTTTGTGCCCCAGCATTTTACTGACACTCTCGATAGATACGCCATTGCTTAAAGTCAAAGTGGCGAAAGTATGTCTGGACAGGTGAAAGGTAAGTTTCTTTTTAATACCGCACAGTGCACCGATTTCTTTCAGGTAAGCATTGGTATTCTGATTGTTGATGACCGGCAACAGACATCCGTTCTTCAACGTCCCTTTGTATCTGTTCAAAATCATTTGGGGGATTTCCAGCAGGGGAATCTGATAAGCTATATCCGTTTTTCCACGCTTGCCCATTATCCACAGATTGCCGTCGAACGAAGTACGGATATGCTCCTGTGTCAAATTTTTTACATCAATGTACGATAATCCTGTGAAACAGCAAAATACAAACACATCTCGAAGCCGTTCCAGCCGTTTGGTTTTAAATCCCTGTTTCATCAGTATTTCGATTTCTCCCTGTGAAAGATAACCCCTGTCCACCGGGTCTATCTTTATCCTGTATTCGGAAAACGGATTCCTGTAAATCCACTCGTTTTTCAGGGCAACGATGATTATGTGCTTGAAAAACTGCATGTACTTTGCTGTCGTATTTTTGGTGCAGCCCCGCACTGTCAGTAAAAAATGTTCGAAACAGGTAATAAACCGGTGGTCGATGTCTTTCAGGGAAATATCCGACAGCTTATACTTTTTCTTTAAAAAATCTGCCAGATGGTCGCGGGTGATCCGGTACTTGTCATACGTGGATTCGGAGATGACATGACTGTCGCTCAGGGCTTTTTTCTCCTTGTTGTGCTCGTCGAACACGGCAAGCAGATACTCATGCTGCATGTCAATTCCAAGGAAAACATTTTTGATTTTTTCAGCGCTCACGCTGCTTTTCCGTTCCTGCATGTCGCGGTAAATTTTGTATATGCTCGACTTTACGGCGTCAATAAGTGCATTGATTTCTGTCGCTTCACCGCTGCGTCCGGTCGCTCTGCCGACTTTTACATCCCAAAGTCCGGGATGGATGTCCTTTTTCATTCCGAAACGCGCTTCCTTGCCGTCAACGGTTATCCGGCAAAAGAGCGGCACGTTTCCGTTCGCTTTCTCTTTGTCTCTTTTCAGGTAAAAGAGCACCTTAAATGTACTTCTCATAAACTCATTTTTAAAATTGCAAAATTACTTTATTCTTTTCAAAACGAGTTCTATGCAACATAGACAATATCAGACAGTTGTTAGACAATATCGGAAAATTTCAACCTCTTTTTGTCTGCCTGTTTACAGGGGTACGATTTGGGTTACAAACTTTGTCCGTTTATGTCTTTCTTATGCCTTTCACCAAGGACAGAAAAGTGAATCAAAATCATTTAATCTACTGTTATAGTGACTTTTGCCCTGCTTTTGTCTCTCTTTGTCTGCATACACCTTGATAGGGGTCGAGAGAGATGTTATTTGCTTGCGAAAATCGGTTTTGAGATAATGACGGATTTAATGGCTGCCGAGAATAGGATTTGCTACTTTGCAACAATGTCATTCTCAACTCATATATAGTTTAATAAGATGAAAACAAAAATATTTTTTACAGCAATCCTGGCCGCAGTGATGATAACTGCCTACGGCCAGAAGAAGACTTATTTCGTATCGCCCGAAGGAAACGATGCCGCATCGGGCCTTTCCATAAAGGAAGCATGGAAAACTTTAGACAAGGTGAACAGCCTTACGTTTCAGCCGGGCGATCAAATCCTCTTCAAAGCCGGAGCCGTATGGCACGGACAGTTGAAGCCGCAGGGCTCAGGCAGCGAAGGTATGCCCATCCGTCTGTCGGGTTATGGAGGCGAAGGAGAGAATATCCGTCCGGTTATCAATATCGGCGAAGCTGCCGGAGCGGGCATACGGCTCACCAATCAGTCGTGGTGGGAGATAGAAAACATGGAGGTGACAAGCGGAGCCCAGCCCAAGCTCGAGATTGGCCGACAAGGCATAGTTGCCATCATACAGGGAGCCGGCCGGCATCATGAGCACATCGTCATCCGCAACTGCTATATCCACGACGTCTGGGGACAGCTCGGCGGAACGGCCGAATATACGGGATACAGCAGCGCAGGCATACTTGTTCGCGCACAGGGTAGGCGTGGCGAACCCGCTTCTCTCTCGCTTAAGGACGTGCTGGTTGAGAATAACCGCATAGAGCGCATGGACAAGTGCGCCATAGTTGTGAACGGCGTGAAGACAGGCATGGTGATACGGAAAAACTATATGGAGAACCTTGGCGGCGACGGGATATTTGCAGGCGGATGCGACCGGGGTATCATCGAATATAACATTGCCCGCCGAACCTGCATGCGCTCCGGCTATCAGGATTTGGTTGGAGGTATGTCGTGGTGGCCTCACACTGCCGCAATATGGATTCAGAATGCCGAAGGAACCATTATGCAGTTCAACGAAGTGTACGACACCGGCCGGCAGCCCGGCAACGGCGATGGCTTTGCTTACGACTTCGACTTCTATTGCGTGCGCTGCACCGCCCAGTACAATTACAGCAAGAATAACGCCGGCTTCATGCTGCTGATGAACCGCACCTTTGAGAACGTTACCCGATATAATATCAGCCAGAACGACCAGACGCACCTGGTTCAGATGCACTGCGACAATACGGACCGCAATGTGTTTTATAATAACATATTCTATATAGACTACGGAACCGTCGACCTCGACTTCTTCCTTGGCGACGACGGTAGCCGCAACCCGGCCACAACCGGCGCTGCTTTCCATAACAATATCTTTTATGCCACCGGACAAAGCCACTTCCGAACGGCATATTCGCAAGGGCATGTGCTGACGCGCACCTTCGACGAGGCCACCAAGCCGGCTACCGGAGCTCCCGGACTGCTGTTCTACAACAACTGCTACTTCGGCCCATGGAAGAACGGCCTGCCCGACGATCCGGCTCAGATAAGCGCCGACCCTATGTTCGTGCAGCCCGGAGCCGGAAGCGACGGCCTCTGCTCGCTCGGCGGATACCGCCTCCGGCCCGGCTCTCCTTTAATCAACAAGGGCATCTACACTCCTCTGCACGGCGGACGCGACTTTTGGAATAATCCCCTCGACGATGGCAGGCCCGACGTTGGCGCATACGAGCAGATTGGCTCCGGCCTTATGCCCGACCCCGACAGGGATGCCGCCGCCGACGGGCAGTATCGTAAGGAATCGGCTATGGCTTGGGCGAAGTGGAGCTTCCCTCTCACCATACAGGCTGCGGATGCCGGCAACGAGATTGTTGTCCGGCCGCTATCGCCGCTCGACAATAACATCACCGGCTCTATTGCATGGACGGACGCACAGGGCAAAACCGTCTCGATGGCTCTCGACAAGCTGAAACAGCGCGATGTGTTCACCCTGAAAGTTAAGGCCGACAAGGCGGCCCTGGTATCTACCGCCCTTAAAGTTTGCTTGCAGTACTACGAGCTCAGGGAGGAGTGGAGTATTCCTGTCGTTGAGAGGGTCGGGAGGAATAATTGAGGATTGCCGCCGGGATTCGTTGCGCTTGCTGATTACTCAGGCTCCCGATTACTCTTATCTTTGGCGAACAATTTATAAATCTATATCAACATGAATCGAACACTATTTCTTGTATTATCGCTTGCCTTACTCCTTGCCGCATGCTCGTCTGAGGATAAGGGCAGCGCTTTCAGCTTAGAGAGTATTGCCGGCCGGAATCCCGACGTGGCGGTTATGGCGGAGAGCAAAGTCTTTCCGGGAGCAACATTGCATATCTCGCCCGAAGGCGGGAACAAAGGGCTGCTGGTTTGGGAGAAGAGCAGCGAGCAGGCAAGCCTGGGAGGCAACTATCTCGTCTTCGAGGTCTTTGGCGACAATGAGTTCAGCGGCGTTATCACTCTTGAGTTTTACAGGCATGAGGATGACAGGGCGGCGGAGAAGATTGTTCTCCAGAGCGGCGAGCAGGCTGTTGCCGAAGGCGAGCGTCCGAGGCTGTCGGCTCTGGTGGGCGTATTGCCGAGGCTGAAGACCAAGGTGGTTTTCCCGCTGAGCTATCTGGATGCGCAAAGCCTTTTCCTGCCGCGCTATCCAAGGCAACTGAAAGGAACCGTGAGCGGCAACAGGCTTGCGCCTGAGGATGTGAGCAAGGTTGTACTGCGCTTCGGGCCATATTCGGAGCCGCACTTCCGTCCGGTTTACGAGATTGCCTCCGTTGCCCTTTACGACTCCGTGCCACAGCCTTATCCGGCTGCCGACAGCCCCGAAATCGACATCTTCGGCCAATGGAAACTAAAGGATTGGGAGGGAAAGATTGGTAGCGAGCAGGAGCTGAAAGAGCTTGCCGCGGCATACGAACAGACAGCCCGCGAGGCTGCTTCGCCATCCGATTGGAGCCAATACGGCGGCTGGAAAGGCAAGCGATTCGAGGCGACAGGCTTCTTCAGGACGCAGCACGACGGCGCCCGCTGGTGGCTTGTCGATCCGGAAGGATGCGGATTCCTCAGCGCAGGAATTGATTGCGTGAGGCCAAACTCGGCCGGCCCCATTAACGGCATAGAGGACTTGTTTGAATGGCTGCCGGCTGCCGACGACAGGCTCTATGCCGAAGCCATTGCCGTTGGAAACCGAGGCAAGATGATGGACTTTTACGTTGCCAACCTCATCCGCACGCATGGCAGCGAGTGGATGAACAAGTTCCGCGAAACGGCCGTCGCAACCATGAAGCTCTTGCGCTTTAATACCATAGGCAACTGGTCGGACATTGATTTCATACGATACGCCCGCATTCCATACGTGCTGCCGCTCCAGCAGTTCCCTTCAACGAAGGTGAGGCTGTACCGCGACTTCCCCGACGTGTTCGCCGACGAATACCGCGAGAACGCCCTGCGGTTTGCCGCCCAGCTCGAAAGCTTCAAAGACGACCCTTACCTCATCGGTTACTTCCTGCGCAACGAGCCCGAATGGGCCTTCGGCTACCATAATCTTGCCTACGAGATGTTTGGCGACAACCGGCAGTCGGTCACCAAAGACCGCTTTGTTGCCTGGCTTGAGGAGCGCTACGGAACCGTCGACAAGCTGAACGACGCCTGGGCCCTTTCCCTCAAGTCGTTCGACGAGCTCAGGCAGGCCGTCTTCAAGAGCTATCCATCGCCCCGGGCCGACAAGGACTGCTACGACTTCTCGGTCATCATGGTCGGCATGTACGTGGATATTCCCTGCGACGAGGTGAGGAAAATCGACAGCCGGCACCTCAACCTCGGCATGCGATACGCATGGCTGAGCTCCGACCTGCTCTACAAGGCCGGCGAGCGCTTCGACGTGTTTTCCATCAACGGATACGGCATCAATCCGCCTCCCACAGCCGAGATTGCCCGCATAAGCGGCAAGCCCGTAATGATTGGCGAGTTCCATCACGGAGCCACCGACCGCGCCCTGCCCGCAACCGGCATAACAGGCGTACTGACGCAAAACGACAGAGCCGAGGCCTACCGTAACTACATCGAGCAAGGATTCGCACGCCCCGAGCTCATAGGCATGCACTACTTCCAATGGGTCGACCAGCCATACTACGGACGATTCGACGGCGAGAACTACAACATAGGAATAGTCACCCAGGCTAACATCCCCTACGACGAACTCGCCCGTGCGGCAATAACCACCAACGAGCGCATCTACAAAGTGGCCGCCGGCCTGGAAGAAGCCTACAAGGCCAAGCTCACCGCAGTCCCTCCCATCCACTATTAAGCATGATTTCGGAGCACAGATATTCTCCTCACTTTGGTATGTGTTTTATATGATACAAATACATCCGTCCCGGTTTTTGATTGTTTTTCTTTATTAGTGCAACATACTTATAGCTGAAATCAATGCCTCCTTTTCCGTCGAGGAGGCGCCGGAAATTTTTTTTGGCGGTTGTTTTTCGTCGAGGAGGCACCAAAATTTTTTTTTGGAGCCTCCTTTTCCGTCGAGGAGGTGCCAAATTTTTTTTTGGAGGCTCCTTTTCCGTCGAGGAGGCCCCCAAAATTTTTTCCGGAGGCTCCTTTTCCGTCGAGGAGGCCCCAAATTTTTTTTTGGAGGCTCCTTTTCCGTCGAGGAGGCCCCAAATTTTTTTTTTGGAGGCTCCTTTTCCGTCGAGGAGGTGCCAAATTTTTTTTCCGGAGCCTCCTCGACGGAAAAGGAGGTGCCCGTTTCTATCCATTTCTCTGCTGCCGCCATAGTGTTTGCTCAAAATGTATATTAGTCCGCCCCCCTTCAAACCGGCAGGCGAACGGCCTCGGATGGGACTCCATACGGCCCCGTACAGACGTCGGTTTACATTATAGCTTGGCTAATTACTGAATTTATACTTAGCTTTGTTTCGGTTTATTGACCGCGCACTCATTTGTATCTATACCTTTTGTTGACATATACAAGATAAGTCCATAAACCACTTCCGGCCGTTGAAACAATGTCGTTCATAATTCATAAACTCATAATAAGAAAAAAATGATTCCCTCGATAGAAATTCATAACATCATTAGCCGTATTACTCCCAATGGCAGCCTGCACAGCGTTATCACCGTTTCCGACATCGACGAAACGAATTACAACGAGCTGCCGGTCGAAAGCTTCAGCCTTCCCGTACGCCTCAACGCCATGATTATAGGCCTCGTTAGCGAAGGCTACATGCAAATGATTATAGACGGCGTCACCTATAAGGTGGAGGCCGGCGACCTGCTCACCCTTGTGCCTCTGCACGTGGTGCAGGCCTGCCGACCCAGCCCCGGCTTCAAAGGGCAGCTCATGGCAGGAGCTCATGCCGACATAGTAGGATGCATGCCGAGCAAGCGCAACTTTAATCCTATACAAATACTGAAGAACCCCTGCACGCGCCTCAATCCGCAGGAAATAGAACGGGTGAGGGATGGCCTCAACCGTATACGCACAAGAATAGAGCAGCACAGCCATTCGTTCCGAAAGGAATTAATCATTAATGCCTTCCAGGCCTTCTGCCTCGACCTGGGCGACATACTCATCTGCCGCAGCGACCATTCCGTGGGCCTGGAGCTGTCGCGCAAGGAGGAGATACTGCACGAGTTCATCCGCCTCATACTTATCAATGTCCGCAAGGAGCATACCGTCACGTTCTATGCCGGACAGCTATGCATAACGCCGCAGTATCTCTCGCTCGTATTGAAGGAACTGACAGGCAAGTCGGCGAGCCGATGGATTGACGAGGCCCTGCTGCACGAGGCCCGCGTGATGCTCAAAACGCCCAAGATGACCATACAGCAGGTGGCCGACAAGCTGTCTTTTTCCGACCAGTCTACCTTCGGGAAGTTCTTCAAGAAGAACTCCGGCCTGTCGCCTATGGAATACCGCCGGAGCTGAGGGCCTGCCCGGCATATACGGCGAAGGGGCGCTATCCTGATGACGGATAGCGCCCCTTCCTGCTTCTCGGACGGGCCGGCCGGACTTGCCTGTCAGTAGATGGGGCCTTTGTTCATCTTGCTGAAGTCCACCTCCTCGGCTTCGCTCTCGTCGGCGGATATTTCCAGGGCTGCGGCGTCGTCGGCCTCGGCTCCTGCTATGTCGCCGGCCATGCGCCTGGCTTCGGCCCGTAGCGAATAGCCGCAGGCGAAGCCCGGTATCAGTTCGAGAGTGTCGTCGAGGAAGGCAATAGCTTCGGCTGCCCTGTTTTCGCGCAGCAGAGCCTGTGCGGTGAGCTTAGCCGTTTCGCTGCTGTACGGGTTGAGGCTGAGGGCCCGGTCGTAGCACTCGAGCGCCTGTGCGCTGTCGCCGTTCTTCTCGCAAATGCGTCCTTTGAGCAGGAAGCCCGACTCTTCTTCGGGAGCGAGCTCGATGAGCCTGTCGGCGTCGGCAAGGGCTTCGGGCAGCCGTCCGGATTCGTAGCAGGCTTCGGCGCGGAACAGATAGGCGTCGGGCAGGTCTTCCCGGAGGGCTATGGCCTCGGTGAGGGCGGCAATCGCTCCCTCGGCGTCGTTGAGCGCCCTCCGCACCCGTCCTGCCAGCAGGTGAACGAGCGGATTGGAAGGGTCGGCCTCAAGTATGTAGCGGCAGTCGTCCATGGCCTCCTCGTAGCGTCCTGACTGAAAGAGGAGGCCGGCCCGACTCAGGCGCGCGTTGAGGTTGGTGGCATCGGTCTCGACGCCAATCCGGGCTATCCGCAGGGCGTCGTCGGTGCGATGGGTATGTGCGTAGGCGTTCATGAGGAAGGTGGCCGTTTCGGGTTCATGCTTTATCTTGAGCGCCTCTTCGAAGCAGCGGATGGCGTAGTCGGTTTGCCCCATGCGCATGGCTCGTATGCCGTCGTACTTGAATATCTCGAACTGCTTCTCGGCCTCCGGCTTCTCCTCCGGAACGGAAAACAGCGATTTGAATATATTGCCCATACTCCGGGATGATTAGCGGAAGAGGTATTCGGCTATCTGCACGGCGTTGAGCGCTGCGCCCTTGCGGATCTGATCGCTGACGGTCCAGAACACAAGTCCGTTCGGATTGGCGACGTCGCTGCGGATGCGGCCCACGTAAACGGGGTCTTTACCGGATACGAACAGCGGCATGGGGTATTGCTTCTCTGCCGGCGAATCCAGCAGAACTATTCCCGGAGCCGATGCGAATGCCCGACGGGCTTCGTCGGGGCTGACGGGGCGCTCGGTTTCTATCCAGGTGGCTTCGCTATGCGAACGCAGCACGGGTACGCGCACGCAGGTGGCGCTGACGCATACGTCGGAGTGCATGATCTTGCGGGTTTCGTGGTGCATCTTCATCTCCTCCTTGGTGTAATCGTTGTCGAGGAAGACGTCGATGTGGGGGATGAGGTTGTAGGCAAGCTGGTAGGCAAACTTATCAACCTTAGGCTCATCGCCATCGACTATCTGTTCGTACTGCCGCTCGAGCTCGTCCATGGCGCTTGCGCCGGCTCCGCTTGCGGCCTGGTAGGTTGATACGTGTATGCCGCGGATGTGCGACAGCTGCTCTATGGGCTTAAGCGCAACGACCATCTGTATGGTCGAGCAATTGGGGTTGGCTATGATGCCGCGCGGACGGACGAGCGCATCTTCGGGATTGACTTCCGGAACTACAAGCGGGACGTCGTCGTCCATGCGGAAGGCGCTCGAGTTGTCTATCATCACCGCTCCGTGGCGGGTTATGGTGTCGGCAAACTCCCTTGAGGTGGATGCGCCTGCGGATACAAAGGCGACGTCGACGCCGCGGAAGTCGTCGTTATGCTGCAACTCGCGCACGGTATGGCCGGCGCCTCTGAAGCTGTACGTTGAGCCGGCGCTGCGATGAGAGCCGAAGAGTATAAGTTCGTCGATTGGGAATTGTCGTTCGCTTAGCGTTTGCAGGAACTCCTGTCCTACTGCGCCGCTGACGCCTACAATAGCTACTTTCATGTGAAGGGCTTTTCTTGTTTTAAAGGGTTATTATTAAATGTGATTTATATTTGCAGCGGATTTAACCGCAGGGTTAATAATTGCAAATATAGTACTTACCATAATTTTAGCTTATACGATGAAAAGATTTTTACTGTTTTGGAGCCTGTGCCTGCTCTCACAGGCCTTTTCCTTTTCCGATGCAAACGATGGCGACCCGCCTCTATGGCAAGGCGACATTGATAAGTTTTCAACAGATGCCGACGGGCAGCTGAGCTTCACTTCGCCTGCGAACGAGGGCGGAGAAGTGCGGCTGTGGCGGCAGCCGAAACATTCGCAGTCCATGACCTGGGAGCTGGAAGTCAAGCTCGATCCCTATTCCACCAACTATAATTTCATAAGGATGTACGTGCATGCGGCCGACAAGGATACCTTCTACCTTCAGATTGGCAACAACGTCGGGCAAGTATCGCTATGCGAAAAGAGGGGAGCTGCCGGCCCGGCCTATAAGATAAGCGGACGGATGCTCATGGCTCAGTCGCCGCCCGACTTCGTTGCCCTGCGCCTCACCCTCGACAAGGAAGAGACCTGGACGCTATACACTAAATGGGGCGACGAGCCCGACTATCACTGCGAAGGCTCCTACGACTGCAAGCCGGCTAAGGCCGAGCACAAGGCTATGTTCGACCTGAGGTTCCGATACATCAAATCGCGCACGAGCGTCTTCACCATCCGCAGCGCATCCGTCAGGCAGGGCACAGGCAAAGCTGTTGCGCCCGAACCTGAGCCTGAGCCCGAGCTTCCGGCCGAGGACGATCCCGGGGAGGTCGGCAGCCCGGAGGCTGAGCTCGAACTCCTGGCAACGGAGATACTCAACAGCCGAGAGCTGATCTTCCGCTTCGACAGAGAGGTGGACATCAGCGATGCTATATGCTTCGAGAGCGAGATGGGCGAGGCCATGATCACCGGCTATGCCGACAGCAAGGCGGCAGTAGGCCTGCGCACCATGGAGAATATGACCGACGGGCAGGAATACTCCTTCACCTGGCAAGGCCTGCGCGACGCCGACGATAACGCGATAAAGGCGCGCACATGGACGGTCGGATACGAGCCTCCGGAGCCTGAGCCTCCTGCGCCGGCCGAGATAGAGCCCGGGCAGGTAACAATAAGCGAAGTCATGGCCAGGCCTAACGGACTGACGGCCCTGCCCGAAACGGAATACGTGGAGCTGATGAACAGCAGCGACGCGCAGCTATCGCTTCAGGGATGCATATTCCTGTACGACTCCAAAGCCACCGTCATCGACCGCCCATGCCTGCTGCCTCCGGGCGGCTATGCCGTACTGTTTCGCGAAGGACGCGAAATCTATGTGGCCCCGGAAGCGCAGAGCCTGGGGCTAAGCACATTCCCCTCTGCTCTTGCCAACGCAGGCAAAGCTCTCGCACTGCTCAACGGAGCAGGCAGGCTTATAGACCACTTCAGCTATCCCGCTGCCCATGCCGGACTGTCGTGGGAGCGCTCGGCCGACGGATACCACCTCTGCACCGACCCGCGCGGAGGAACTCCGGGAGCCGACAACTCGCTGCCCGAGGCCCCCATAGCCCCCACCGAGCCCCCCGGCGAAACCTCCCCGGCCACAGAGCCCGAAGACGAAATTTATCCCGGAGATATAATATTCAACGAACTGCTGCCCGAACCCTACGCCAATGCCGGCGAATACATTGAGCTGCACAACCGCAGCGATCGGCACATAAACATCGAAGGCCTCTGCATTGCAACTCCGTCGAAGAACGGACTGAACCTCTACGACCTGGCAGGCCTCGGATACATCATACCCGCCGGAGGATACCTGCTGCTGACAACCGACCGCAGCAGCATCTTCGCAAGGTATAACACCCTCGATCCGGACGCCATCCGAGAGCACAGGATACCTAAGCTCACCAACTCATCGGCCACTCTACTGCTCATCAACCCCCGGAACGGAGGACGAATCATAGACGAAATAACCTACCGGTCCCGGTGGCATTCGCCATTAATCGAAAGCAAGAAAGGAGTAGCCCTCGAACGTATAAACCCCTTCGGAGACACACAAGACCCTGACAACTGGACCTCGGCCGCCTCAACAGCCGGATACGGAACCCCCGGATACAAAAACTCACAGTTCGGACAAACAGCCGACACCGAGGCTATTTCCATCACTACGCCCGCATTTAAAGGTGATACCTACAACATTGCATACACTCTTGACAGTCCCGCAATGGGATGCCGCATACATATATATAATATGGAAGGAGTGCAGGTGGCCGAAATTTCATCCGCCCACCTCATGGGCACCTCAGGCAGCATCCCCTGGAACGCCGACAAGCTCCCAACCGGTGTATATATCCTCCGGGCTGTTATTTACGGGCCTAACGGACAGTCGAAGCAATACCAACAGCCCTTCCTCATAAGATGAGCTCCCTCAAAAGGCGCCGGTTAAATCTCAGCCGTATCACAACCAAATGATTTGTATACATACAAAGCTGTGTGACCTCTGCAACGATTACAAAGCGCTACGAAAATTGCCGACGACTTTCGCAATGTTTCGAAACCGCCCGGAAAATTTCCGACGACTTTCGCAATGTTTCGATACCTCTCAGAAATTTCTGACGGCTTTCGCATTCGTTACAAAACCGCCCGGAAATTTCTGAGAGGTTTCGCATTCATTACAAAACCGCCCGGCAATTTCTGACGACTTTCGCAATGTTTCGAAACCGCCCCGGAAAATTCGGATGTTTTTTTATCCCAAGGATTCTTTTCGGAGGCTTAGGCGAGCTTTATAACGGTCGCTATAAGGTGCAAAATAGTTTTGGGGGATATATTCATACCGTACAGGAGCCTCAGGTTATTCGGCCAAACATCTGTATATCTTATCGTCAGGCCGGAAGAAGTTTCATCATTGCCGCATGCGGTGCGGCTGCTGTTAATATCATGTTCATAAAAATCAGAGGCTAATCTTCGGGAGTATAGCAGTTAGGCATATATTTGTATATTTAATAACGCACAATTAATGTCTCCTTATGAACAAGATAAGTTTAAGTTTATTATGCTTTGCCCTTATTAGCTTTGCCGCAAATGCGCAGAAGATAGCTGTGAAGAACAACGTACTCTACGACGTTGTGGGTGCTGCCAACTTAGGTGCGGAATATGCTATCAATAAAATGCTGTCGGCAAATCTGTCTGTTAGCTACAACGGCTGGGTGATCAAGCAACCCATGGTATGGAAACACTTACTCGTGCAGCCCGAAGTGCGCTACTGGCTGCGCGAACCCTTCAACGAGCACTTCTTCGGCGTACAAGGCTCATACGGCACCTACAACGTTGAGCGCCTCACCATCCCCGGCTTCGAACGAACCAGCCTGTATCGCGACGGTACGCTAATGGGAGGAGCCCTCTCATACGGCTACCACCTGTATATCACGCCGCGAATCAACATAGAGTTCTCCATAGCCGCCGGATACCTCCACCTCAAATACAGGAAGTATGTGCTGGGCAAGCACTATCAAACCGAAGGCGCTCCGCCGTTCCGCGTTGACGAGACCTCCTTGCCCAAACCCGGACATCCCGACTATCCGGGCTTCATCTCCAGAGATTACATAGGCCCGACACAGCTCGGAATAAGTATAGTTTATATAATCAAATGAATACTATGAAAACATTGATATATGCAACAATAGCGGGCATGATGCTCCTGCTGACTATGACCGCGACGGCTCAGCAGCCTTCCGTCAGGGTGAACAAAGCGCAGGTGCAGAACAATGTGCTCGACGTCGACATGGACATTCGCCTGCCGTACATTGACGTGAAGCGCAACGAAAGCCTCTACCTCACTCTCCTCCTGCGCGAGAATACCTCCAACGCACGCAAGCAAACGCAGCGGCTCCCGGCCATAGTTATACATGGCGGCAATACCAAGCACATGTACGACCGCTCCGTTGCGCTGCTCGGCGAAAAGGTTGCCAAAGAAGGCGCCTACGTAGTCCTGAAAAACGATAAGGATTTGATACAGTTCGTACCCTTCCGCGGCAAGCTCCGATACAGGCCATGGATGCAAAACTGCCAGCTCATCCTCGTATCCGAAGTGAAGAACTACAAGAAACAGCGCGTCAGCGGCTCGGCAAAGGTTATCAGCCGGCAGCTCATCCGATAGAATCCCGGAGGCTGACCGCCTTACGGGAGCTACACATGCCAACCTCTCTCGCGCGCCGATTCGCTAGTGAATTGTGAACTACGCCGACGTCATCCTTCCACTGCCGCTGGCTACCTATACCTATCGTATCCCCGGAGGCATGACGCTGGCGGAAGGATGCCGGGTGATGGTTCCATTTGGAGAACACAAATACTATACGGCCATTGTTGCCGCGGTTCATAACCGGGCTCCCTCCTTCGAAGTTAAAGATATTTACGCCCTGCACGAGGCCGAGCCTGTGCTGAGGCTGCCTCAGTTGCGGTTCTGGGAATGGATCGCATCATATTATATATGCAAAACAGGCGAAGTTTATAAGGCTGCCGTCCCTTCAGGCCTCAAACCCGAAGGCAATGCAGCCGACGCTTTCCGCAAGAAAGGCTACGCTCCGCGGATGCAGTCATACATCCGCCACTCCGACGCCATTGCCGGCGAGGAGAGCCTTCGGGCAGCCATAAGCTCACTTAAGCGGGCGCCGGCGCAGGAACAGCTGCTGCTAAGGTACCTCGACCTCAGCAATGCGCTCGAATCTACTCATCGCAGAGACATCCCGCGCAAGGAGCTGCTCGACGTAAGCGGCAGCTCGCCGGCCACCTTAGAGGCCTTGCTGAAAAAGGGGATACTCGTAAGCTTCGAGCGGGAGGTCTCCAGGCTCCAGCCGTACACGTCGGCCCTCCTGCCCCTCAACCCGCTGTCGGCTCCTCAGGAACAGGCCTGCAATCAGATTCGCGAGGCCTTCCGCACTAAGAATGTCTGCCTGCTGCACGGCATCACGTCGAGCGGCAAAACGGAGATCTATGCGCATCTGATAGCCGAAACCCTTGCCGAACAGCGGCAGGTTCTATTCCTCCTGCCTGAGATTGCCATCACCACGCAAATCACCGAACGCCTCGCAAAATGGTTCGGCGACAAGCTGCTCGTATATCATTCGGGATTCTCCGACGATGAGCGGGTGGAGGTATGGAAAAGGATGCTTGACGCCGACGGGGCTATGCTCGCGCTCGGAGTGCGCTCGTCCATCTTCCTGCCGTTCCGGAACCTTGGCCTCATCATTGTCGACGAAGAGCATGAGAATACGTATAAGCAGCAGGATCCTGCTCCGAGATACAACGCCCGCAATGCTGCCATAGTGCTCGCGCAGATGCACGGAGGCAAAACGCTGCTCGGCTCGGCCACGCCCTCGGTCGAAACCTACTACAACGCCGTCAGGGGCAAGTACGGCATGGCCGAGCTGATGGTCAGGCACGGAGAGGGCCTGCAGGAGCCCGACGTCCGCATAGTAGACCTCAAGGAGCTACGGCGCAAGAAGATCATGAAGGACACGCTCTTCTCGCCTGCCCTCACCGATGCCATACGAGCGGCCCTCGACGCCGGCGAGCAGGTTATACTCTTCCGTAACCGACGCGGATTCGCTCCGGTGGTGGAGTGCCGCAACTGCGGATGGACGCCCCACTGTCCGCATTGCGACGTCAGCCTCACGTACCATAAGATGCACCGACGGCTTGAGTGTCATTACTGCGGCCACGTGGCTGCCTACCCTGCACTCTGCCCCGACTGCAATGGCAACGACCTCAAGATGCAAGGATTCGGAACCGAAACGATAGAGGAGGAAGTGCGAGAGCTGTTCCCCGAAGCCGTAACCGACCGCTTAGACATGGATACGGCACGTACGCGCTCTGCCTGCGAGCACATCATAAGCCGCTTCGAGGCCGGCAAGGTGCAGATACTGATAGGCACCCAGATGCTGTCTAAGGGACTGGACTTCGGAAACGTTAGCGTGGCCGGCATACTCAATGCCGACCACATGCTCAATTACCCGGACTTCAGAGCGCACGAGCGGGCCTTCCAGATGATGGTACAGGTGAGCGGCCGTACCGGACGCAGAGGCAAACGCGGGCTGGTCTACCTCCAGACGTCACAGCCTGATAACCCTCTCATACGGCTTGTGGAGAAGTCGGCCTACCGCGGTATGATCGACTCGCAGCTGGCCGAGCGCAGCTGCTTCCGCTATCCGCCTTTCTTCAGGCTCATAGAGATCGTGGTGCGGGGAAGGCTCGAGGAGCCTCTGCATGCCTTCGCCACACACTGCGCCGACCTCCTCCGGGAGCGCCTGGGCGATCGCATCTACGGCCCCGTCACCCCGCCCGTCAACAGGATACATAACCTCTACATCCGCAAGATCATCCTCAAAATAGAGGCCTCTGCCGCTATCGCACCTGTCCGCAATCTCCTCGAGGAGACAGGCGAGCGGATGCGCTTGCACCCCGATTATCCGAGAGTCAGAATACACTTCGACGTGGATCCTCTCTGACGACTTCCAGCTCATATCCGCTGACGGCACGCGATGTAAACTCAGGCGCGTAGGAGCACCGTAGCGTTGCGATTCCGCAACTGTACCTTCCGCTGCGAACCACATTGCCTGCATATTCCATTACATGCGTCCCCGACGAGAGATGGTCGAAATAGAATCGCTCTGCATCGTCGCCCGGCGAGCGATAGTATATCTGACCGTCGGCCCGACCTGCGCCCGACAACTGCGACACCGGCTCGATGCAGCCCGGACGCATGTCGGTTAGGCAAACGTAGTCCATGGCACGGTCGGCCCGGATTACAAGCCGAACGATCAGCTTGTCGCCTACCTTCAATCTGTCGCCGGGCTCCACAGCCCGCAAGCGGCGAGCATCATCCGAACGGGTTTCAACGAAAAGCTTCTTCTCAAGGTGCAGAGCGCCTTTACTTTGGGCTATGACCGATACAGGGGCGTGATAGCTGCGATATACGGCTCCCCATGCAGGTGCGGGACCGCTTTTCTCTACCTCCGGCGACGAGGGCAGCGCCTCGGAAAGCTTCAGGCGAGCGTAGCCCGTACCTGCATCGCCTTCGCTCGGCTCCCACTTGCTGCCGCCCCAGCGTACAGTCATACGGTTTGGCCTGTCCGTCCACTTACTGCCGCTCAGCAGGGCAGCGATAGCGTTCACCGTCGACGGATTGGGCTCCCAGCTCTGCGTTTGCTTTTGGCTGAGCAGCCATTGGCGCAGGCGAGCTACCTCCGAAGCCTCTGCGCCTGCGAGTCGGAAGGCCGTCAGGGCGAGGCAATGCACGTCGACGGCCGAGTGAAAGTAGCCTCCTCTGTTGTTAGGCCAGTACATGCCGAGTTCGGGCGAAGTCACAGCGGTTTTGCGCATATCGTCGACTATACGGACAGCAGCCGGACGCTTCCCGTTATTGTGCATCAGGATTGCAATCCGAGCACGGTCGGCAAGCCCTGCCTTTGCCTGATGCTCTTCCGCTTTAGCCGTATAGTAACGTATAGCCGCCCGCGATTGGGAGGGCTCCGGGACGTCGCGGAACTCACTGCGCAGGCAGAGATAGGCAAGCTGCTCCGACCCGGGCAGAGCATCCGGCAGCGGAGCCTGCCTCCTAAGGCTTTCGTAATCCGACGCTATCAGGCGGTCGAGCCGGCCAAGGGCGCGGAACATCATCGCCTTCTCCAACTGATTGTACTCCACGGCGCCGGCCTCCCTCAGCACTATCATGCCTTGCAGTATGCAGATCGTTATCGTTCGATCGCTGTGCATGCCTTTGAACCATCCCCATCCGCCGTCCGGATTCTGTTCGGAGGCAAGGGCGCGGAAGCTTTCCTCCCTCAGGTAGGCGTTGAGGTTAGTATCGAACAGGCGAGACAGGCTGCGGATGCGATCTGCCTCGAGCCGGGCAGCATTAGCCCAGGGAGTTTCGGACAGACCGACTCCCGTCGCAGACGAGCCCCGCTCCAATGCCGATGAAAGCTCCCCGCCGGGCTTGGCCTCCGCCATGGCCGCAATGACCTCGCGCAGCCGCGGATTAGTTTGGGCTATATGCGAAGCAAGCGAATGTGCATAGTAGGAAGCAAAACGGGATACCGCATCTTCCCGAACAGGCCCGGCAAGCACAGGAAGCGCCTGAACGGCATACCATACAGGGTTGGAGCTAAGCTCGATCACAGTGCTTTCAACCTCAACCGGAGCCGGCGGCAGCTCAATCACCTTAGGCTGCTCCTCATACAGGTAGAAGGGAGTTGCATCCGTCACCTCAACAAGCTCGCTCAGCAGAGGAATCAGATGCTGCTCGCCGTCGGAGGCCCCACCTCCTTCGGCTACGAACCGACAGCCTATCGCTCCGGGACGTGCCCGAACGACAAGGCTCCAGTCCAGCGTTTGAGATTCGCCGGGCCGCAGCGAATAGGCCCTGCTCTCCCCAGATCCGGCAACAGCACGGCCCGTCTCCGGCTCGAAAAGCTCCAGACGGGCCTCGCCCTCCACAGCTTCTGCCGAAAGATTAACTACGCGAGCCGAAAGCCCCGTCACATCTCCCCTGCGGATAAAGCGCGGAACATAAGGCTGAATCATAAAGTCTTTACGCGCAACCACGGCTGCCGAATACAGCCCATGCCGAGCCTCCTTTGTATGCGCCAGAGCCTGAAGCTTCCAGGTGGTATTCCCGTCCGGCAGAGTGAATTGCAAAGTACACTCGCCCTTCTCGCCATCCGACCGCAGTTGGGGATAGAAGAAGGCCGTTTCGGCAAAGTTCTCCCTCAGCCGGGCATCAGCGCGGGCAGCATCAGGCCCGGAAGCAACAGAATAAAGCGCAGGCGCTCCTGCATCAGCTTCAGCCATCACATCCCGGGCCTCCACCGCAGCCGATTCATTTCGCGCAGACTTCATCGACAGCCCTCCGGCGCGGGTTGCGTATCCGTATGCCGTAGCCAAGGCATCGCCCCAGTCTATCCGCTCCGTCCTGAAAGCAGGGATGCTGAAGTCGCGCCACGATCCCTTCTCCGCGCCCCGGACGATGTTGAGCCAGGCCCCCGGCATGTCGCTCCTGAAGCCGGCGCGCACAGGCCGCAGCGGCTCAAACTCCCAGGCAAAGGGCTGAAGCTCATCCAGCGAAGCGTCGTACATACCCGCCGTAATTTCAGCCTCCACCGGCACAGAGTCGGCCTCCACCCGTAGCGTCAGGCTCTCGGTTGCGCCCGGCTGCGTTCTGTCCCTGAAGCTTTGAGGCAAAATGCGGAGGGCGCGGCTTGGCTCCTTGCGCCTGATGTCGAACCGGGCGCTATGGTAGGCCCCCTCCTTCACCATGGCCACGCTCAGCGTCAGGCTGCGGTACGTTTCACCGAAAGGGATGCCGAAGCGGCGGCACTCATCGCTCAGCCGCTCCCATTTGCGAACGATCAGCCGCGGGCCATCCCAGGCCTCACATATAATATATGTATCACCGAGCGAGGTGCCGAACACAATCTCCGCCGTATCACCCGGCAGGCACTCCTCTGGGGCCGACGGCGTCCAAAGGGCCGAAAACACAGGCGGGCGGGCATCACTCCGGCTGTAAAGAACCAAATCCGCCGCGGATTCCACCTCCCGTCCTTTAGTATCCTGCGCCCTCAGCCGGAGGCGAATCCGTCCGGACGGCAACGAGCTCAATCCGATACGGTTTGCCTCCGCCAAGTTCCCGCTCAATGCAACCCCCTGCGCAATAAGTTCGCCCTCCTCGCCGGGGCTTCCCTCCTTTGTATCTTTTATTTTATGGATGAAATATTGAACTTCGGCCGGTACGCTCTCTCCGTTCAGGGTTTGTGCCTCTATGCGTAGCTGCGCTCTGTCCTTGTCAACCATCCCCTGAAGATTGCAAAGCAGAACTAAGCTGCGGTCGCCCACCGAGAACTGAGCCCTGCCCTCCTGGGTTTCGCCTCCCGCATCCGTCACCCTGACTCTTATCTCATAGCTATTATAAGGAGCCTCCTCCTTTGAAGGCCGGAAGCTCAGGGCGAAGCCTCCTTCGGCGTCAAGCGTACAGGAGCCCGAAGCCACTTCGGTTCCCGAATACAGATGCCTCATCAGCCAGGGACGCCGCAGTATCACGTACTCCGCCACGGCCCCGGACAGCGGCAGGCCGGCGAAGGTTGCGGCCCGCCCATGCAGATGCAGCTCATCCCCAAAGACAATCTCGCCACGGACAGGCTCGACCTCCACCCCGAAGCCCGGACGCTTATACTGTTCAACCCTGACCTGCACGGAGTTTATCCCGGCCTCAAGTGTATAATAGCCGGTCAGGCCCACCGAAGGCAAAACAAATTCTCCATGAAACGAACCGTACTCGCCGGTGACATACTCCCGTGCAGATACTTCCCTGTCGTTAGCATCCCGCAGGCCGACCTTCAGGCGACGGCCCTCCACAGGCGCAGGCTCATCTCCGCTGCGAATCAGTATAGCCTTGAAGCGAACGGTTTGACCCAGCCGGTAGATGGCGCGATCGGTAATCAGCGTCAGCTTCTCCTGCTCGCTCTCATCCTCAAGCCCGTGTCGCCCGTACACGTGCAGATAAGAAATCAGAGCAAAGCTGTCGGCCCCAAGCTTAGCCTTATATCCATAAAGATCGGCCCAAGCAGGGATGGGCGCAAAGCCGTCGGCATCCGTCCGAAGCGAAGTCGCAGCCGGATCGGCATCCTTCATATCCGACTTTGCCCCGGCATTATCCCTGTAATACACAAGCTCGGCCCCGGGCAAGGGAGCACCGCTCCACATATCGGTCACGAGAATCTCACCCGACCCGAAGTCGGACACACGAGCCACCGCTGCCGGACGGCTGACGGCAAAGATGCCCGCGGTTTCCTTGCCTCCTTCAGCCCTGATAACATACTCATATATACCGGGCTTGCTTATGGCCGGAAGCAGCACGACGCTGTCTCGCCTGAGGGCCGGATGCGCCTCAGGCAAGGCAATCACGGAGGCGGCAAGCTTCGCCTTCCGGCGTTTGGAGGCCGACAGGGATGCGCTACGGTAGCTGAAAACATCCATGGGCGAAAGCGAGGTGGCGTAAACCTCAAGCCTAGCCGACTTGAGGTTCCTGTACTCCAACCGCAGCTCAAGGCTTTGGCCGGGACAGGCAGTGCTTGCCGATCGGGCCGAAAGCAGCGGCGCCTCAAGGTTTTGCAGGTCCTGTCGTATAAGATTGATGCGGTCGTAGCGCGGAAAGCGCTCTATGCTGCTCCGGCAGAGCTCCCAGCAGGCCATACGCAGCGAATCGGCCTCCCCGTTGTGCCTCGATTCGCGCCACATACGCATGGCCACAAGCTCGTGGACAATCTCCACAGAGCTTTCCGCCCCGTCGTAGGCCCGCAGCAGACTGTCTAAGGCTGCTTCGCGACGGGCTACGGCCCCGGGGAAAGCGCCGGAGGCGAGGCGGTTCAGCCCGGCTATCTCCGTCATGATGAGGGCCCTGAGGTCGGGCTGCGATCGCCTGAAGGCAAGCCGGGCGGAGTAAATCGCCTCCGAGGCCTGTATCTCCATGGCTCTATTGGCCAGAAAGTCGTACAGCGTAGGGTTGAGCGAGGGCAAAGGGGCCTTGTCCACGGCCAGGATCTCCGTCCATTTGCCCGCAAGCAGAGTCTGCTGCAACAGCCGGGCGGGCCTTAGCGAAGCATCCAGCTCAAGCGCTATCCGCTCCCCGAACAGATTGTCCGTCCACTCCCTGATGTCGTCCGGCACATAGCCCGCCAAGGGCGTGCGCGAGCTTATGTGCCGGCGGTTTCTGTTCCGGAACTCCAGGTACAGCTCGGCCGCCATGGAGTGAAGCACAGCCGAGGCTGCCGGAGCCTCAACCGTTGCAGCCAGCTCCGAAAAGCGCCCTATCCAGTACGTCATGCTGTCGGCATCCGTTGCCAGCGACGCCTTCATCTCTTTTAGCAATAACTTGATGTCCTCAGGATAAAAATCCCTGCCAAGCAGATGCGGGGAAACTATCCCTCCAATTACATTCAATATAATGATATACAGTATAAGCTTCCTCATAATATAAACGGCTATAATTTTTCCCGCAATAATAGTGATTTTTTTAAGGACAGCCCCAATCCCGTCCGCTCCAATCCCCACGCCTGCCCAAACGAAGCAAACATAGTCCTATGTTTACATCATCAAAACCGGATTAGGCCAAACATAGTCCTATGTTGGCATCATCAAAATCAAAACAGGCCAAACATAGTCCTATGTTTACATCATCAAAACCGGATTAGGCCAAACATAGTCCTATGTTGGCATCATCAAAACCGGATTAGGCAAAACATAGTCCTATGTTCACATCATCAAAACCAAATTAGGCAAAACATAGCTCTATGTTGGCATCATCAAAACCGGATTAGGCAAAACATAGTCCTATGTTTTATATGCTTCAGGAAAAACAGGCCAAACATAGTCCTATGTTGGCATCATCAAAATCAAATTAGGCCAAACATAGTCCTATGTTGGCATCATCAAAACCGAATTGAGCAAAACATAGTCCTATGTTTTATATGCTTCAGGAAAAACAGGGTCAACATAGCACTATGTTTTGTTCGTTTCAGGAAAATTGAGGCAAACATCTTGCGTGGTTTGGGTCGTTTCAAAAAAATTGGGGGCTATGTCCTGCGTGGTTGGGCTCAATTGTTTATTAATATTGATAAGTCTATGCGTGCAGGGGATGAGGAAGATTGTGGAGAGATGATTACTTTTGCGCTTCGTACACAAAAAAAAATTATTATCATGAAAACAGTATCAGGCGCGCTTATTTTATTTTTTATTATGGCTGCGGGGCTCACGGCTCAGAACGGCGGCCGGCAAATTGAACTTAAGGAGGTCATTGACGGGGCCTTCAGGCAGTCGTCCTACGTTGGCGAGATGCGATCTATGCCCGACGGGGAACACTACACGGCTATGAACCGCGAACGCAGTATGATTCTGAAATATTCGTACCGTACCGGCTTGCCTGTCGATACCATTTTTGATGCAAAGAAGGCGAGGGAGTGCGGATTTGATACCTTCGACGGCTACGAGATTGCCGCATCGGGCCACCGCATCCTCATCCGCAGGGAGACGGAGCAGCTCTATCGCCGGTCGTCTAAGGCGCGGGTGTTTGACTATGATGTGCGACGCAATTATGTTAAAAGTATGACGGACGGGGATGAAAAGATTATGATTCCTACCTTCTCGCCCGACGGGAGGATGTGCGCCTTCGTGAAGGGCAATAACATCTGGATAAGGAAGTTCGACTTCGATACGGAGGTGCAGGTTACGCGCGACGGGGAGCTAAACCGGGTGCTGAACGGGGTGACGGACTGGGTGTACGAGGAAGAGTTCTCGGTGACGCGGCTCATGGCATGGTCGCCGGACAGCGAGGTGCTGGCCTTTGTGCGTTCCGACGAGTCGGCGGTGCCTACCTTCTCCATGGCTATGTACGGCGACAGCACATATCCCACAGCCACGTCCTTCAAATATCCCAAACCGGGCGAGGCGAACTCGACGGTGAGCGTGCATGCCTACATTGTGCAGACAAGGGAGACTAAGCCGCTCCAGGTGCCGGCCGAAGGCGACTTCTACATACCGAGGATAGACTTCACAAGCAATTCCGACCAATTGGCGGTGATGACGCTGAACCGTAACCAGAACGTTTTCAACATGTACTATGTTAATCCGCGCAGCGGCGTGTCCCGCCTGATCCTGAGGGAGGAAAACCGGCGCTACTTCGATTCGGATTTTATCTCAACCATAAGTTTCAACCGCAACGGCTTTATCCGCCTTAGCGAAACGGACGGATACACGCACATCTACATGCACAGCCCGACGGGCACGGTGCAACGACAGGTGACGAAGGGCCCATGGGACGTTACCCGGCTGCACGGCTACGACGAATCGACCCGGACGGTTTACTACGAATCGGCTGAGGAGAGCCCTTTGCGCCGCTCTGTGTATAAAATAGACGAAAAAGGGGTGAAGACGCGCCTGTCGAAATCAGATGGAACGAACTCGGCTACCTTCAGCAGCTCGTTTGCTTATTATCTGGGGCGACATTCGTCCATATCGAGTCCGCTGACGGTGACTTTATATGAAACCAAAACGGGTAATGCCGTGCGGACTTTGATTGATAACGCGGCGCTGCGTACCAAGCTTGCCGAGTATTCGTTCGGGCGGAAGGAGTTCACAACCATAGTTACGGCTTCGGGCGTTGAGCTTAACGGCTGGGTGCTCAAGCCCCAGGGAATGGAGGCCGGGAAGCGCTACCCGCTGCTTATGATTCAGTACAGCGGGCCTAACTCGCAACAGGCTACGGATGGCTTCGGATTCGATTGGGAATACTACCTGTCGGCCCGCGGCTTTGTTGTGGCCTGCTTCGACGGACGCGGCACCGGAGCCCGCGGCGAAGAGTTCAGGAAGTGTACGTATATGAAGATGGGTGAGCTGGAATCGCGCGACCAGGCCGAGGCTGCCCGCGAGCTTGCCAAGCTCCCCTTCGTCGACGGCAAGCGCATGGCGATATGGGGATGGAGCTTCGGAGGATATAATACGCTGATGGCGATGTCGACAGGCAACGGAACCTTTGCCGCCGGGATTGCCGTTGCCCCGCCTACGGACTGGCGCTTCTACGATACGGTATACACCGAACGCTTCATGCGTACGCCAAAGGAAAATAAGGCCGGCTATGATGCCACTTCGCCCATTCTGCTGGCGGACAGGCTCCGCGGCAAGCTGCTTTTGGTTCACGGAACGGCGGATGATAACGTCCACTTCACCCAAAGCATCATCTATGCCGAGGCTTTGGTTCAGGCGGGCAAGCAATTCGAAATGCAGTTTTATAAGGACAGGAACCACGGCATTGGCGGAGGCAAAACCCGCCTGCATCTGTATACCCGCATGGCGGAATTCCTCTTTAATAATTTGTAGGTGATTATGGCTGCGCAGACCAAGGCTAAACCTTCCTGGCTTAAGACCCGCATGGCAGGCGGCAGGCAATATTCGGAAACAAAGGATATTGCCGGCAGGCTGAATACTATCTGCGTTGCGGGCAAGTGCCCCAATCGGGTGGAATGTTGGGGCCGTGGCACTGCCACTTTCCTTATATGCGGACAGATCTGCACCCGGTCGTGCAAGTTTTGCAATACGCCTACGGGCCGCCCGCTTCCATTGGATCCGGATGAGCCCGATATGGTGGCGGAAAGCATACGTCGTATGGAGCTCAGGCATGCGGTGATAACATCCGTTGACCGCGACGATCTGAAGGATGGCGGCGCGGCTCACTGGGTGGCTGTGATGAGGGCTATCCGGCGCGTCAATGCATCGACCACGCTTGAGGTGCTGATCCCCGACTTCGGGGGCGAGCCGTCGCTGCTCGACCTTGTGCTGGACGAGAGCCCGGACATAGTGGGTCATAATCTGGAGACGGTGAGGCGGCTGACCCCGGCCGTGCGCAGCCTTGCACGATACGACCGTAGCCTTGAGGTGATCCGCCATTGCGCCCGCCGGGCTACTACCAAGACCGGCATCATGGTGGGCCTTGGCGAAACGGAGGCGGAGGTGATGGAGCTGATGGACGATGCCCTCCGGGCCGGCGCAAGTATGCTCACCATCGGACAGTATCTGCGCCCTGCCCCCTCGCTGCTGCCTGTGTCGGAGTACGTTGCTCCCGGTAAGTTCAGGGATTGGAAGGAGGCGGCCCTGCTTAAGGGCTATCGTCATGTGGAGAGCGGGCCCCTGGTGCGGTCGTCGTATCATGCGGCGGCGATAGACGCTAAGGGCTGAGGGGAGGCAATGAATGAGGACGGCGCTTACCTTTTCCAGGTCAGAGGCGGATAAAAGGCATTTTCGATATGCTCAATCTCAACGGACTTTTGTTTATGCACAACCGTGATAATGTCGAACCGAACGGCTTTCTCCACGTTGAAGTGCCGTACATACACGTCGGCTGCGGCTACAATCCTGTCGATTTTCGATCGGTTGACGGCCTGCCCGGGAGACATCAGGAAGGCGGCGGATCGGGTTTTGACCTCGACGACAATGAGCTCGCTGTCGTTCTCGGCAATGATGTCCAGCTCGTAATGCCTCCATCGCCAGTTGGAATGGAGTATTCTGTAACCGATGGAAGTTAGATATTGTCGGGCTTGTTCTTCGCCGTCGAGGCCTGTTTTAAGATTTTGGTGGTTCATAGAGTCTTTGTTACTGTTTTAATTTGACACGAATATAAGTAAATTAATATATTTGCGGCTATGAAGAAATTGAAGAAAGAGCAAAAGGTGAAGCGCGTGAAGTTGCCCAGGATTCACAGGGTATCACTGATGCTTAACGAAGAGGAGCATAAAGCTATCGCCTGTTATCTCAAGAAATACAAGATTCTGAATAAATCCCGCTGGTACAGGGAGATTATCTTGCAGCATGTAATCAAAACCTTAGTCGACGATTATCCCACACTCTTTAAAGAGAATGAAATGCGATGAAACCAACGGATCCCGGTTTCATGCAACAGGCACTCCAGGAAGCTCGGCTTGCAGCGGCGGCGGGCGAGGTTCCGGTAGGGGCTGTTATTACCGTCAATGACCGCATCATAGCCCGCTCGCACAATCAGACCGAAGGCCTGAACGACCCTACCGCCCACGCGGAAATGATAGCCATAACATCGGCCACAAATTATCTCGGCGCAAAGTATCTGAACGACTGTACGCTCTACGTTACCGTAGAGCCCTGCGCCATGTGCGCCGGAGCCATTGGATGGGCGCAGATCGGGACGCTGGTGTATGCAGCCCCGGACGACAAAAGGGGCTACACGAGGTTCGCGCCCGCAGCACTGCATCCTAAGACCCTCGTTCGGAGCGGCCTGATGGCCGATGAGGCCGGGCGGATGATGAAGGACTTTTTCGAGAAGCGCAGGCGGTAAGCGTATAGCTTAAAGCCGGCCGCATGGCTTCAAATCATATATAGACAAACAATAAAATACAGATACCGGACAGAATGAAGGAATCGACCGAAGCTCAATCGTGCATAGTTGTGAAGGGCGCCAGAGTAAATAACCTCAAGAATATTGACGTCAGTATACCGCGGGATCAGTTTGTGGTCATCACGGGCTTATCGGGCAGCGGCAAGTCGTCGCTGGCCTTCGATACGCTCTATGCGGAGGGGCAGCGGCGCTACGTTGAGAGCCTTTCGTCGTATGCAAGGCAATTCCTGGGCCGCATGAGCAAGCCCGAATGTGACTACATCACAGGCATACCCCCGGCTGTGGCCATAGAGCAGAAGGTGAACACGCGCAATCCGCGCTCGACCGTCGGTACGTCGACGGAGATATACGAGTACCTGCGGCTGCTGTTCGCCCGCATAGGCAAGACCATATCGCCGGCCTCGGGCGAGGAGGTCAGGAAGCATCAGACGGATGACGTGGTCGACTGGGTGTTCGATCATCTGTCGGGCACGCCCTTTGCTGTCTTCGCCAGGCTTATCCTTCCCGAAGGAAGGGAGTTGAAGGAGCAGCTTGAGGTCTTGATGAAGGAAGGATACACGAGGCTATGGATAAACGGCGAAGCCTGCCGCATCAGCGAAGCTCTCAAGGATAATGCTCTGCTCAGGGCTACCGATATAGAGATAATGATAGACAGGCTGGATGTGCCGGACGATAAAACGATGCGCGGCCGGACGGCTGACTCCGTCGAGACGGCTTTCTTTGAAGGCAGAGGCAGTTGCAGCATCAGGATCTTCGGCGAAGGAGAGCTGCATGCCAGGGAGTTCTCCAACCGCTTTGAGGCCGACGGAATCATCTTCCGGGAGCCCTCCGACCAGATGTTCAGCTTTAACAGCCCCATGGGAGCCTGCCCCAAGTGCGAAGGATTCGGGAAAGTTATAGGAATAGATCCGGGCCTCGTCGTACCGGACAAGCGCCTCTCGGTGTATGAAGGGGCCGTTGTGTGCTGGCGCGGCGAGACCATGAAGGAGTGGAAGGAGCAGTTCATACGGCACAGCGCAGCCTGCGACTTCCCCATCCATCGCCCCTACCTCGACCTGAGCAAACAGGAGCTGGACGTCCTCTGGAACGGCCGCGGCAAGGCGAAGGGCATCAATCATTTCTTCAGGTTCGTTGAGGAGAACACCTACAAGGTGCAGTACAGGGTTCTGATGGCCAGGTACAGGGGCAAAACCACCTGCCCCGCCTGCGAGGGTATGCGGCTCAAGCCCGAAGCCATGTACGTTAAGGTTGGCGGCAGAGATATAGCCTCGCTGGTGGCTATGCCTGTGACCGACCTGCATGAGTTCTTCGAGAATCTTAGCCTCAGCGAGGCCGATGCTGCCATAGCCGGGCGGATATTGACGGAGATCCGTAACCGCATCAACTTCCTCATGGACGTGGGGCTCGGATACCTCAGCCTCGACAGGCCGTCGAACTCGCTCTCCGGCGGAGAGAGCCAGAGGATTAACCTGGCAACCTCGCTCGGCAGCAGCTTGGTCGGCTCGCTTTATATACTCGACGAGCCGAGCATAGGCCTACATTCGCGCGATACGGCCAATCTGATCCGCGTCCTGAATCAGCTGAAAGAGCTTGGCAACACGGTGATCGTTGTGGAGCACGACGAAGATATTATCCGGGCCGCCGACTACATCATAGACATAGGCCCCGACGCCGGACGCCTCGGAGGCGAAGTGGCCTATCAAGGGCCCGTAGGCAGCCTGAGGATGAACAGCGGCAGCCATACCGTGCGCTATCTGTCGGGCGAGGAGCAGATTCCTGTGCCGGCGCTGCGCCGTCCGTGGAACAATTATATAGAGATAACTCATGCACGCCGGCACAACCTCAAAGACGTATGCGTGAAGTTTCCGCTCAATGTTATGACCGTAGTTACCGGGGTGAGCGGTTCGGGCAAAAGCACTCTCGTCAGGGACATTCTGTATGAGAACCTGAAGCGGCATATCCTCTCCTCAGGGCCGCCGGTTGAGTGCGCATCCTTCACGGGCGACCTCAATCTGATTCGGGAGATTGACTTCATTAACCAGAACTCCATAGGAAGGAACTCGCGCTCCAATCCGGTCACCTACATAGGAGCCTACGACGACATACGCAGGCTGTACTCCGACCAGCCCCTGTCGAGGCGAATGGGATATACGCCCATATACTTTTCCTTCAACAAGGAGGGCGGGCGATGCGAAGAATGTAAGGGCGAAGGCCGGATAACGGTTGAGATGCAGTTCATGGCCGACGTCCACCTCGAATGTGAACAGTGCCACGGCCAACGCTTCAGCTCCGACATTCTGGAGGTGGAATACAGGGGCGCAAACATATACGACCTGCTCGAAATGACTGTCGACCGAGCCATAGAATTCTTCAGCGAAAGCAGATCCGCAACGGACAGCCGCATTGCCAAACGACTTCAGCCGCTGCAAGACGTGGGCCTGGGATACGTCAAGCTGGGGCAGGCTTCGTCAACGCTCTCCGGCGGCGAAAATCAGCGCGTCAAGCTGGCATCCTACCTCGGCATCGACAGGCCTAATCCCACCTTCTTCGTTTTCGACGAGCCCACCACCGGACTGCACTTTCACGACGTCAAAACCCTGCTGAAAGCTTTCGACGAGCTCATCGCCAAAGGTCACACCGTGGTTATCATTGAGCATAATCCCGAAGTGATAAAATGCGCCGACCATGTCATCGATCTCGGCCCCGAAGGAGGTCAGGGAGGCGGAAACATCGTATGCACAGGCCTGCCTGAAGACATTGCAGCCTGCCCCGATTCGTATACAGGCCGATTTTTAGCCGATAAACTGAAATAGGGACAGCTCGTCGGACGGCGCCCCCAATATCGTTGTGCAACAGTCATTCACGCCCGAAAACAGCTCAGGACGTGCTCAACAATATTTGGGATTCCTTTCGGAAAATCAGATTCGTTAAAAAACCTTTTGAGATTCCTTTCAGAAAATCAGATTCGTTAAAAAACCTTTCGAGGTTCCTTTCGGAAAATCAGATTCGTTAAAAAACCTTTCGAGATTTCTTTTAGAAAATCAGATTCGTTAAAAAACCTTTCGAGATTTCCTTCGGAAAATCAGGTTCGTTAAAAAACCTTTCGAGATTTCTTTCAGAAAATCAGGTTCACGAAAAAACCTTTAGCGATTGCCTTCGGAAAGTTTGCTTCGCCTCAAAAAGCTATATTTGCAAAAGCATTTTATTTACCTTAAAAAAAATTCATATCACCATGAAAAGAAGACAGTTTATTGCCGCAAGCGCAAATGCCGGGCTTGGCCTCGGACTTTTTTCGGTTATCCCCTCTCACGTTTTTGCCGCCTCCAAGAAGGGGCTGGTGCCTCCAAGTGACCGTATCACTATGGTGCATATAGCCGCAGGCTCCGAAAGTTTGAACGAAATAGGGCCGCTGCTCAGGGCGCCGGCTATTGAAATCGTTGGCATTGCCGACCCTAACCGCGAAAGCTACGACTACATTCACTGGAGCCCGAACGGCCTTCGCGACAGCCTGCGACGCATTATGGACGAACCGGGCTGGAAGGCGGGCAAGCGCGGTATTCCCGGCGGGCGCGACGTAATGAAGGAGGTGGTCGAGACTTATTATCGCAAGAACCGGCCGGGATACAAGGGCTCGGTGGCCGTTGCGGAAGATTACAGGGAGCTGCTCGACAAGATTAAGGACGTTGATGCCGTCAAGATTATGAGCCCCGACCACCTGCATGCCTGGCAGGCTCTGGACTGCCTACGCCGCGGCAAACACATCATCATGCATAAGCCGCTGGGGAATAAGATGGCGGAGGCGATGCAGGTGGTCGATGCCGCGCGCGCATCCGACCGCTCAACCTTCCTGATGCCCTACAACGCTTTCAGTTCGGGAAATATGAACAGGATCCGGAACTGGATTGAGGCCGGGGCAATAGGCACACTGCGCGAAATTCACAACTGGAGCAACCGCCCCGTATGGCCGCAATATCCAAACATCCCGACAGACAAACCGCCTGTGCCGGACGGCTTCAACTGGGATCTGTATCTGGGCCCGGCCGAATGGCGAGACTATCATCCTCACTACACTTTCTGCACCTTCCGCGGATGGTATGAGTTTGGAGCCGGAGCTATTGCCGACATGGGCTACTACTCGCTGTGGCCTGTGTTCGACGCTCTGGGGCTGGACACGGCCGTGTCGGCCTCGTCGCGCTTCTCGCGAACGGTGGAGACGGCCAGCCACGACGGCTGCCTGGTTCCTTTCACCGTCGAGAACGACTTCTCCTATCCAACCGCATCGGCCCTGCGATTTGAAGTGCCTTACAAGAATAAGCCCGGAAAAATCATACTGCAATGGCACGACGGCGGCATGAAACCTGCTATTCCCGACGGATTTGAAGGCGACGACCTTCCGATCGAGGGCATGATGTTCATTGGCGACAATGGTGTTATCCTCTCCGGATTTCTCCGCGAGAATCCTTATATACTTGGCGAACGGGCTAAGGAATGGGAGGCAGTACAGGGCGAAAAGATGCCGAACTTCACCGAGCCGGCGGCCGACGGCACCGAAACCTGGCTGCAGATGTGGATGGACGGATGCAAGGGCAAAGCTAAGGGCCCGGCTTCATTCGAGTTTGCCAAAGAGATTAACGAAACCTTCAACCTGGGCTCCATCTCGCTGATGCGGCAGGGCAAAAGGCTGACCTATGATCCCGCAACCCGCAGCATCACCAACGATCCGGAAGGGCATCTGCTCCTCACCCGCAAAGTCCGCAAGGGCTGGGAATTTTGATCTGCGGCGGCCGTAGCTTGCGCAAAAAATAAGGCTAAACTCATCCCGGATGCTTCGGGGGAGTTTAGCCTTACTATATAGAGAAACAACTAATGCTATGGACGGATGATGACGGCCCGGTTCGCTTCTTCTATTACGAGCAGCTTATAGCCTTTGCCGTGAACGTTTACTATGCCTACGCAAGGATCTTCTTTGATCAGGGCTCGCAGCTTGGTGATGTAAACATCCATGCTCCGTGCATTGTAATAGGAGTCGTTTTTCCAAACAGATTTGAGGATATTTTCGCGCAACACCAGGTTGTTCATATTCTCCGACAGATAGACGAGCAGGTCACATTCTTTGGTCGTTAGCTTCACAAGCTTGCCGTCTATGCTTAGCGTTTGCTTCACGGCGTCGAGCGAATAGCGTCCGATGGCGAACGTCTGGAGCTGGGAGTTATTGACGGCTTTCATCCTGCGTCGGATAGCCTTGATGCGCATGAGCAGCTCCTCGTTGGCAAAAGGTTTCCGCAGGAAGTCGTCGGCTCCGAGCGAGTAGGCTTTGGCCAGGAAATTAACGTCGTGATGGTTACTCGTGAAGATGAGAGCCACTTCGGGATGGCGTGCCTTCACGATTTTGCTTAGCTCTATGGCCTCGCTAACGGCTACTTTGTCGAGTGCGATGATGCAGAAGTCGGCCGGATTGCGCTCGAAGCTTTTCCGTGCCACGTTGGCGTCCTGAAATGCGTCGACTGTGCAGTTAGCGCTTCGCAGATACTCGGCAACCTTGGCGCCAAGGTCTGCGTCGCTGTCGAAAATGATGATGTATACCTGGTCGTTGTTCATATTTATCTGTTTATATCGTCTGTTCGATGTTCCACATAAATGCTCTGAGGCCCTGCTTTTCGGTTTGCATGTCGAGCTCGTGCAGTTGCTTCATGAAGTTGGCGGCCTTGTCGTTATCGGTCACAACCATGAAGGCTGAGTTGGTGGTCGGCCATGCGTGGGTTCCGTAATGCGGCTCTCCTCTTTTGGTACCTCGCCCCTTCACTTCATCCCAGAAGGTGAATCCGCGGATGGCGCATCTGTCCATTATAAGAAGGACGGCATCGTAGTATGCCTGGTTGCATGTTATTATTATTCCTTTCATATTTCCTTAGATGATTATTTGTTGCGATAGTAACTTGGGGCAGGTTGTTTTTTTGTTTTTTTAAGTCTTCCGAACCATCTCTTTATGGTGATTCCATTAGCAACGAATACGCAGTACACCACTGGAATGATGATCAGGGTGATCAGAGTGGATACGCTCAATCCCCATGCAACAGTTATTCCGAGGCCTCTCCACATCTCCGAGCCTTCGCCGGTTCCCATTGCAAGCGGGAGCATGCCGAGCACGGTACTCATACTTGTCATCAGCACCGGACGCAAACGGGACCTGCCTGCCGCGACGCATGCCTGGATGACGCTCATTCCGCGCTCGCGGCAGAGGATAGTATAGTCGATAAGCACAATTCCGTTCTTCACCACTATACCTATCAGCATGATGACGCCGATCAGAGCCATTACTCCGAGCGCAGTGCCCGTGACATAGAGCCCCAGCAGCACGCCAACGAAGGCGAAGGGTATGGAGAACATTATCACGAAGGGATCGACAAGCGATTCGAACTGCGAGGCCATCACTATGAATACAAGCACCACGATGAGGAGCATCAGCAATCCGAGCTGCCCAAAGGTGTCCTGCTGCTCTTCGTAGGCTCCGCTGAGCTGCCATGTTACGGTGGAGGGAACCTCCAAGGCGCGCATTTCGCGGTTGGCTACGTCGACGATGTCGCTGAGGGCTGCTCCCGGAGCTGCTACGGCCGATACGGTGATGACGCGCTCCCGGTTCTTTCGCTCTATGGTCGGCGGAGTCATTTGCTCGACCACGCGGGCTATGTCGCGCACGCGGATGCTCTGCCCGGCATTGTTGTATATCATTATGTTCTCTATGTCTTCGAGCGACTGGCGGAACTCGGGCGAGTATCGTACGCGGATGTTGTACTCGTTGCCGTCTTCACGGAAGAGCGATGCTATCGACCCGTTGATGCGGTTGCGGAGATACATGGAAGCGGTGGTGACGTTGAGGCCGTAGATGCCCAGCTTCTCGCGATCGAAGTCGACGCGATACTCCGGGATGTAATCCTTGCGGCTGATGTTCACCTGCGAGACTATGCTGCCGTAGGTGCGCAGCTTGGCGGCTATATCGCCGGCAAGGACGTCGGTCTCGGCAAAGTCGAAGCCGTAGATTTCAACGTCTACCGTAGCCTCGCCTCCCATCAATCCTCCGCCTCCTCCGGCGCTAACGGTGTAGAGCTTTATCTCCGGATACATGGAGAGGTCTTTACGTATAAGCTCGCAGATTTCTACAAGCCCGCGACTGGAGCCGCTCTTTTCCAAGCGCTCTCCAACGCTGTAAAGGCTGACGTAGTAGTCAATGATATGGGTTCCGTTGTCGCTGATGTTCGCCCAGGTGTTGTCGGAGCCGGCTTGCCCTACGCTAAAGTTGCTCATCTTGATTTCGGGATACTTCGCGTGGAGCTCCTTGTCGATTCGCAATCCCAGTTCGAGCGCTATCTCTTGCCGTGTGCTTATCGGAAGCTCTATCAATATACCTATCTGCGCATTGTCCTGCGTCGGGAAGAACTCCGACTTAATGCCGGGCAAGAGGAAGAGGCTGGAAACGAATACCAGGAAAGCCAATAGAAGTACCGCCCAGCGATGCCTCACCGACCAGTTTACCAGACGGGAATAGGCCTCGTCCAGACCGTTCATTACCTTCTCAATCGGAGCGTACACAATCCTGTCGAGCAGTCCCTTCTTAGGATTCAGCCGCAGCATGCGGGAGCAAAGCATGGGAGTGAGCGTGAGCGACGCTACGAGCGACACCGCTATCACTATCGCCACGATCCAGCCCAGCTGCCCGAACATTATCCCCGCAATACCCGAAGTTATCATGGTGAACGGCAGGAACACGGCGAGGATAGTCAGCGTTGAGGCTATTACCGCAAGCGCCACCTCATTCGTTGCATGCACAGCGGCCTGCTTAGGAGTGCTGCCGCGCTCTATGTGCTTGGTGATGTTTTCGAGCACCACAATGGCGTCGTCTACCACCATTCCTATGGCCAGCGATAGCGAACTCATCGACACAATGTTCAGCGTATTGCCCGAGGCAAACAGATAGGCGAAGGCCGATATGAGCGAGATCGGAATGGTAAGCACCACTATAAACGTTGCCCGCCAGCGGCGCAGGAACACAAGCACCACCAGCATCACAATCAGGAAGGTCACCACAACCGCCTCAACCAAGCTGTCTATCGTGTGCATGATGTTCAGCGTCGAGTCCATGATCACGCCGAGCTTAACGTCCGGCGGAAGCGTCTCCTGCAGGATTGGTATCATTTCCTTCACCTTCTTGGCGATGTCGACGGAGTTTGCTCCCGACTGCTTCTGCACCACGACCATGCCGCCGCGCTCGCCGTTGTTGTAGGTTTCCTGCGCGCGCTCCTCAACGTCGTCGCGCACGTAGGCCACGTCGCGCAGATATATCACCTTGCCGTTGCGATTGCCGACAACGAGGCCGAGCAGCTGGCTCGCATCCGAGAACTCTCCCTGAACCCGGAGCGAATAGGTGTTGGAGCCTATGTCTATACTACCGCTCGGAGTGTTGCGATTCTCCTGCGAGATGATGGCCGAGATGCCCTCGATCGTGATATTGTAGGCCTCCAGTTTGTACGGGTCGCAGTATACCTGGAGCTCACGGATGGGCGTACCGCCTATCGACACGGCTCCGACGCCCTTGATGCGCGCCAGAGGATTCGCTACCTTCTCGTCAAGTATCTTGTAGAGTGCGTTCGTGCTCTCGTTCGACGTTACGGAGAGCATCATGATGGGGATGTCTTCCGTGCCGAACTTGAAGATGATAGGGCTCTGCGCATCGTCCGGCAGTGCCGATTCAACCATGTCGAGCTTGTCGCGAAGGTCGTTCGTCGCCTCGTCCATGTCTATGCCGTATTCAAACTCCAGGATTACGAGCGACATGTTCTCTCTCGACTGCGACGTGATGTTCTTCACGTCGCTAACGCTGTTCAGGGCGTTTTCGAGAGGCTTGGATATGTTCATTTCAATATCCGCCGCGCTGGCGCCAGGATAGGCCGTCATCACTATGATCATGTTCATGTCGAACTTCGGAAGCAAGTCGATCGACAGCCGCGTGAGCGAGAAGAGCCCTATAATAATTACCGCAACAAAGATCAGCGCCGTGGATATGGGCTTCTTTACTGCTACTGAATATAAACTCATAATATCTTGTTCCCTTTCTTATTGTACAACATCAACCTCGGTGCCTTCCATCAGACGGCTCTGCCCCACAACAACCACCTGATCGCCGCTCTCCACGCCGGAGAGGACTTCGTAGCGATTGCCCATGCGGCGGCCGAGCTCAACCTTCTGGTACGACACCTTGCCGTTATCGTATACATATATATATCTGTCGCCGGAACCAATCTGTTTGACGATTGCCTGGTCCGGCACAACAATGTGCGACAGCGTGCCGAAGTTCATCGTCACCCTGGCGAACATCCCCGGCCGCACGCGCTCGTCGCTGTTGTCTATCCTAAGCTCAACGGGGAAGGTGCGCGTTGCCTCGTCTATCGTAGGATAGATCAGGCTCACCCTACCGCGGAACTCCTCTTCGCCGTACACGTCAAGCCGTACCCTCACCTCCATGCCTTTTTTCACCTGAGTGTAGAAGGCTTCGGAGACATTGACGCGCAGCTTGACCGGACGAATCTGCTGCACCACGTACACCGGCTGCTGCCCGCTGTACATATCGCCGTTATCGTAGTTACGCGCCGTCACTATGCCCGCGATGGGGCTCATCAGCTGGTTATTCTCCCGGAGGTTGCGATAGGTCTCCTTTGCAACATCAAGGCCGGTTTTCTGGGCATCCCACACTGATTTCGACACGCCGCCCACTTTGTACAGCTCGTCTATGCGCTTGAACTCCGTCTCCTGGTTGTCGATTTGAATCTTCGACTGCTTCAGGTTGGTGTCGTCCATAGTGGCCAGCAGCTGACCCTTGGATACGCGGTCGCCCACCTCAACGTGGAGCTGCTGGATGCGCACCGGCGTTTGCGGAGCAATACGGTTGCTTACTTCGGCCTGAACCGATGCCGTAAACTCGCTGAGCTGCTCTACATCCTCGGCGTTTACGCTTTCAATCTTTACTTTGGGCTTCTCCCGAACCGTTTCCGTTCCGGCGGCAGCCGTATCTGTTCCGCTGTTTGCACCCGACGAGCATGAAATCATCACGGCCAGTGCAACAATAGGGGTTAGTTTCAATAAGCTTTGTGTTCTCATCTTCTTATAGTCATTTAGTGTTGTTATCATTTATTCGTAACATGTTGTTTTCCCAATAATTTCTCCATCTCCGATTTGGATACCATATACTCGTATATAGACTGGTTGAAGTTCAGCCTGGCTTGCGTCAGCGCCAGCTCGGCATCGTTCATCTCCAGCAGGGTACCCGCCCCGGTATCATATCTCTTGCGAGCGATAGTGTATCCGCGCTCCGCCTGTTCTACGCCCTTCTGAGAGGCATTGAATCGCTTCAGGCAACTGTTCATGTTATCCTGAAATTGCTTCAGGGCCAGATGCAGGGAGCGTTCAACGTCGCCGCGCTGAAGCTGGAGCTGATGCATGCTCACCCTCGTCTGCCGGATTTTCTCCAGACGGCTACCGCCCGTGAAGAGAGGCATAGACAGCGAGAGTTGCACCATAGAATAGGGGTTCCACCTGTAAGTCTTAAACTTGAAGTCGTTGTTCATAGAGCTCCACTGATAAACGCCGCTCAGCTGCATGGTAGGCAGGAAGTCGGCCTTCTGGACCGCCAGCGTATGACGCAGCAGCTCCTGCTGTATCTCAAGCTGCCTGAGCGTAGAGTTCTCGGCCAGCGCCCCTTCCGTCGCCAGATATTCTGCAAACAGCCCCGACTGATAGTCGCTCAGCTGCCCTTCACATTCAATCTCCAAATCCAGATCCATACCCAGAAGAGCCTTAAGCTGCCACTTCGCAAGCGTTACGGCGTTCTCGGCCTGAAGCAGATTCGGCTCTATGTTGCGTACAGACACGCCGGCGCGAATCAGGTCATATTCAGCCACCAATCCCTGGTCGAACTTGTTTTTTATATCATTATAATTGCTCATCGCATTGTCGTAGCTGTTTTTGAACACGCGATAGGAGTCGCCGGCAAGCAAAACGCCGTAGTAGCTCTTCCGCACCTGGTTCGTCATGTCTATCTTCGACGAGCGGGCCTGCTCAATGGCAAGCTCAACGTCGGCGCCCGAAAGCTTAAGGCTCTTCCACAGTGCAACGTTCACCAGGGGCATCCCGGCCGACAAGCCGCCGCCCCAACTGTTGAGGCGACCCACCGGAAAGCCCTCATCCTCCGTCGATGCCACCGGCGGAGGCGTATTAGCCGCAATTGCATTACCCAGCGTCCCCGGCGTATATCCCGGAACACTCTTTATCAGAGTTTCCTCCGTTCCTTTAAAAAGCGGATCCATAATAGATGTGAACATGCTGCCGAAATCCAGCCCGTCGTCGCCACCCATATACATCACCTGCTTCTGAATAGTCCGCGAATAATCGGCGCTCAAGCTAATCTGTGGGAACAGAGCCGCATAGGCTCCACGATGCGCGTACTTCTTCTTCTCAATTTCCCGGTCGGCCACCTGCACCGTAGGGTTCTCGCTCATGGCTATTTCGAGAGCCTTGTCGAGATCAAGCCGCACCGACGCCGTCTGGCCGCTAAGCCTTGCAGCAGACTGAAACAGCAGCATCGCGCACAGCAATGACGCCATTATTTTCTCTTTCCTTAAAAATCTTTGCATTTAAATCTGATTTACATTAATAAACTATATTAACCTTTCCTTCTGATACTCCGCTCTTCATTATACATTGCAAAGTAGCTAAAATCTTTTCGTATTCCAAACATGCCGACGATAGATTGTGATTTTTCATCGACGAAATATCTTATTTTCCCGACAAACTACGCCTTCTTTACTCATTTTGCAGGCCCAAACACTCTCGTTGCGGGCGCAAAGATGATACATTGCAAAGCCCGGCGCATGGTTTATTGTGCGAAAGGATTAGTCCGAATGAAAAATAGCCCGCACAGCGCCATAAACACAGTACCGGCGCCGGAAAAATATTTTTATAATTTTTAAGGAATGGCGTTGATGAGCGACGACTTTCCGGCCTCACCGACACTGTGTCGGTGGGCCCAAATAATTGTCGCACGCCATCGAAACCGTTTCAGTGGCGCCAGACAATTGTCGCACGCCATCGAAACCGTTTCAGTGGCGCCAGACAATCGTCGCACGCCATCGAAACCGTTTCAGTGGCGCCAGACAATTGTCGCACGCCACTGACACTGTGTCGATGGCGTGCGACAATTATTTGGGCCCATCGACACAGTGTCAACGGCTCCGGAAAATCGTCGCCCATTAACGGCATTCCTTAAAATCTCTAAAAAAAAATGCCGCCTACACTGTTTCGACGGCTCGCAAAGGCTCCCGGCCACCGGTCTCGCTGCAGCGAGCGCCATGCCCGGCCCCGCCTGCCCCGCCTGAGGCTCAGCGCAAGGCCGGCGCCCATTTGGCCGTGTACGGCTTCTTCGTATATTTGCGTCATCAAAATTTTTAAAAGAAATATTATGAACAAGATTTTAAGGACACTTATTGCTGCCGCGCTGCTGCTGACGAGCCTTACGGCCGGCGCGCAGATTCACCTGGGGATTAAGGGCGGGCTCAACATCTCCAGCATCTCGCTCAGCAAGGATATTATTGCTTCGTACAATGTAACCGGCTTTCATATAGGGCCGATGCTTGAGATTATGACGCCGCTGGGCATAGGTGTGGACGGCGCCATTATGTATTCGCAGAAAGGCATGGAGGTTAGAACCGAAAACGCCCTGATGAACAACTACCTGGAGGTGCCGGTGAACCTGAAGTACAAGCTGGGAATCATCCCGATGATCCAGCCCTATATAGCCGCCGGTCCTTACGTGGAAATCAGGCTCGACGGCGCCGACAGCAAATGGGATCACATACAGTCGCAAATCGAGACCAAGTCATTCGGCGCAGGCATCAACCTGGGAATAGGCTGCGAACTCTTCGAGCGTGCGCAGATCGGGCTAACCTACGGGCTTGCCCTGACGGACAATTACAGCGTCGACAAGATCGTTTATCAGGGCATCAACACCGATATTAACATCAAGCGCAAAACCATATCGCTCTCGGCTGCATTGCTGTTCTGAGCAGCGGCGCCCGGCGTTTGAAAGGGTCGGAAAAAGATAGAGGGTTGTTGGTTCAAATCAACAACCCTCTTTTTTGTTTGTAATTTTTTGTAGGTGATATATCAACGCGCCGCCCGTCCCGCCGCCAGGGCTTTCAGGTTGGCATCAACCACATCGCTTCCTTTGCGACCGAAAATTTGCCTTATCCCCTCCTGCAAGCTCTCGAAACGCAGGCCCAGGAAGTCGGCCGAAGCGCCGAGAAGCACAGTGTTGGCCGAGCGGAGCGAACCTGTCTCGCGCGCTATCTCCTCCACGTCGAGTACGACAGTGTTGGGCAGTTTGTCGAGCTCAGCCCTGATGTCGCTCGGCTTCGGATAGTTGTTGATGTTAACAAAGGGCTGCGAGTGGGTCACTATCCAGCCGTCTTTCTTCAGAAAGGCAAGGTATCGGAGGCTCTCCATGGGTTCGAGCGATATGATGAGGTCGGCCTGCCCGCGCGGAATAAGATCGGAGGCGACAGGGCGATCCGAGAGGCGGAGGTTGGACTGCACGTCGCCTCCGCGCTGGCTCATGCCGTGCACTTCCGACTGCTTCACGTGGAGGCCTTCCAGCAGGGCCGCTTCGCATATTATGGCTGCTATGGAGAGGATGCCCTGGCCTCCTACGCCTGATAAGATGATGTTGGTTTTCATTTTGATGTATGTTTTTTGCGTTTGAAGGTTTGAATACATTCCCGCCTGGGGATGATGACTGATACGCCGCGGTAGTTGATTTCCTCGCGTATGACGCTCTTCATCTGCTCGAAGTTTTTCCGCAGCGGAATCATCACACGGACGTGCCCGGGCTCAACGCCCAGTCCGAGGCAGATGGCCTCGAGGCGCCCCGTCCCGGCCGAATCCTGGCCGCCGGTCATGGCCGTCGTTTCGTTGTCGGAGATGATTATGGTTACAGGCGCGGCTTCATTAACGCAATCGAGCAGGCCTGTCATGCCCGAATGTGTGAAGGTGGAATCGCCTATGACGCTGACGGCCGGGAATGTTCCCGCATCGCTTGCTCCCTTGGCCATGGTGATGGAGGCGCCCATGTCTATGCATGTGTCTATGGCCCGGAAGGGCGGCAGGGCTCCGAGCGTGTAGCAGCCTATGTCGCTGAATACCTTGGCCCCGTCGTACTCGAGCAGGACTTCGTTCAGGGCTTCGTATACGTCGCGATGCCCGCAGCCGGCGCAGAGGGCGGGCGGACGGGGCACCACTATGCCGGGCACCGCCCGTGCGGCTTCCGATGCGCATCCTACGGCGCGGCCTACTATGTCGGGGTTGAGCTCGCCGTCGCGCGGCAGAGTGCCGTCGAGCCGGCCGCGTATCTGCGGGCTGCCCGATGCCAGGAATCCCTTGAGCTGCTCCTCAACGATGGGATAGCCTTCCTCGAGCACCAAGATCTCGCTGCACTCGGCCAGCTGCTCTACGAGCTTGCGCGGCAGGGGATACTGCGAGATCTTCAGCACAGGATGCGGGAATCCGTCGGGGAAGTGCTCCGACAGATAGTTGAAGGCAATCCCGGTGGTGAGTATTCCCCGCGACTTGTCGGCAGCGTCGTAGAATGTATTGAATGGCGAGGATTCGGATGCCTCGGTGAAGACCGCCTGGGCCTCGAGCAGCTTCTTGTACTGCCTGCGTGCATTAACCGGCAGCAAGACGTATCGAAGCCGTCCGTCAGACGGATAGCTGAGGCTGCGCGGCTCTACGACCGGCCTCCGGGCCACTCCGGAGCGCGAGTGCGCCATGCGCGTCGTGATCCGCAGCAGAACCGGATAGCCCAATCGCTCGGAGAGCTCGAAACCGTCGTAAACGGCATCGTAGGCTTCCTGCTGATTGGCCGGCTCGAGCATGGGGACCATTGCGAAGTTGCCCAGCACGCGGTTGTCCTGCTCGTTTTGCGATGAATGCATAGAAGGATCGTCGGCCGTAACAATTATGAGGCCTCCGTGAATGCCGCTCATGGCAGCGTTCATAAAGCAGTCGGCAGCAACGTTGAGGCCCACGTGCTTCATGCAGCATAAGGCTCTCTTTCCGGCATAGCTCATTCCGAGCGCTGCCTCCATGGCTGTCTTTTCGTTTACGCTCCATCGACAGTGAATCCTTCGGGCCGCAGTCTCGGGAGCTTTCTGTATATACTCGGTGATTTCGGTGGAAGGAGTACCGGGATAGGCGTAAACTCCGGACAGGCCGGCGTCAATAGCTGCCTGGGCGATTGCTTCATCGCCTAAGAATAGATTTCTTTTCATGTATATATTATAATATGTGTATTTGAGATAGCAACAGTCATCGAACCCTTCGCCGGTTGAGCTCGGCATGATAGCGTGCGGCATTTCGACTATGCTCGGCCTGCGTTACCGCAAAATTATGCCTGCCCGAGAAGTCCTCTTTGGCGCACATAAAGAGATAACGATGCTTCATGTAACCGAGCACGGATTCGACCACCTGTATGGAAGGGATTCGTATAGGGCCCGGCGGCAGTCCGGGATGCAGGTAGGTATTGTAAGGCGACGGGATTTCCTTGTGCTTGTTGAGCAGCCGACGGATGCTGAAGTCGCCTGCGGCATACTTCAGCGTAGGATCGGCCTGAAGCAGCATGCCCTTGTGGAGGCGATTGATGTAGAGGCCTGCGATAATGGGATATTCCTCAGCCAATGCAGCTTCTTCCTCAACGATGGCTGCGAGGATGGAAACATCAAGCGGAGACAGTGGGATGGCCTCGGCTTTAGCCCGTCTGTCCGGGTTCCAGAAGGCATTGTACTCACGTTTCATGCGCTGCACGAGGTTGTATGCCGAGATGTTCCAGTACACTTCGTAGGTGTTAGGCAAGAAGATAGCCGAAATGGTTTCGGCGGAGAATCCAAGGCTTAGGCATGAATCGGGGTTGAGCACTATGGCGAGTATCTCGTCCTTGCCTATCATGAGCTGCCTGTCGAGCAAATCCGCAAGCTCGTCGAGCGTACGGACGTTGTTGAAAGTGACTTTGATGGCCGATTGCTGTCCGCGCCTCAGCCGGTTGACGAGATCCAGCATCCCCATGCCTTTATCGACGGCATATCGGCCTGTCCGCATATTGTCGGGATATTCCAGGCGCTCGGCGAGGAACATGAAGTCCTTGATGCGAGTGCAGCCGGCATCCTCCAGCTGCTTGCAGAGGCTGTCGAAACCCGTCTCCCGATCGATATAAACGCAGGCGTCTTTGCTGTTAGCGAAATCAGGCGAATAGAGCAAGTGATATACCTGCCAGCAGATTCCTGAAATCAATATAATAAGTGTGATAATCAGTCCGCCAAGGAGCTTGCCCGGCATGAATTTGTTCTTTTCCTTCATGTGAAATGTTATTATATTCTAAGTAAAACCGGGGGTAAAAATAATGCTTTTTCTAAAAATTGCGAGAGGCACAAGCTTTTGCGGGGGCTCCCGCAATCTTCGCGGGGGCCCCCAAAAAATCGTTGCGGGGACCCCCGGAATCGCTGCGGGGGCACCCGGAATCGTTGCGGGGATCGCCTGAATCCTTCCCCAGGAAACCTTTTGCTTGCAAGGCCGGCTCGACTGTTTAGATCGTTTGCCCCATAAAAATTACTAAGCAATGGTTGTGTAATCAAAAAATCCACCTATATTTGTCGCGCTTTAGAGCACAGAGTTCTCAGAGATATTTAAAGGAAGGATGGGTGAGTGGCTTAAACCAACAGTTTGCTAAACTGTCGTACGGGTTTCTGTACCGGGGGTTCGAATCCCCCTTCTTCCGCTTGTAACTGCCTGAATTGCTTTTTGTTTTCTTGGAAAATTATTCCGATTGTCTCATGTTACTTATACCGACTATCTAACTTGCGACGGATTCAAACATTTTTTTCGCATCGACGCAAAGACAAATAATTTTCTTTATAAAAGCACACACAGACAACATCCTCGACTTTCAATTTATTTAAGAAACAAAACAATGAAGGTTGCACTTAATTATTAATATGCTAATGATGAGAGAAGTAAAAGGCATAACGATAGAGCGGAACAGTAAAGGTGACCCATGTTCGGCTACAATTAATTTAGAAATGTATGGCGAAAAACTAATGCCTTTTTTCAAAGAAGTGGGCATAGATGAGGACTTTTCCCCTTATAGCCGGAAATATGTTAATATGATTCGGAATGCCGAAAATGATATAATGGAAGGTAAAGGGACGAAAATCGCTATTGAGGATTTATGGAAGTAACCTTTTCCCCAAAAGCCTTAAAAGATATTGAATTAATAAAGACAAGTGGAACAAGGGCAATAAAAAGACGATTTGAGCGGATTTTGCAAAGCATATTGGAGACCCCATACAATGGCTTCGCTTCCCCCGAACCCTTAAAATATGAACTATCCGGCAAGTGGTCGCGTCAATTATCTAAAAAAGATCGCGTTGTTTACGCAATTAAAGAGGAAGAGGTACACATCTTGTCTATTTTAGGACATTATTCCGACAAATAAAAATCGGCGCCTGCTTTGATGGCAGGCGCCGATTTTTATGTATATCCTCAAGCAACCTAACTGCTTGCACCGTCCCTTACTTGTTTATTCCCAGCATTATGCCCTGATTGCTGCCGAGCATGTAGGTGGGAAGCACCCCGTTCCATTTGGCTATCCACTCCAAGTCCACAATCTTGGGATTGCTTGCGACGGACTGTCCCTTGATCCGCAGAGCCTCGGCCTCGCCTTCCGCCTGCTGTATCGCAATGTTTTTGTCGATAGCCGCCTGTATTTCCTGCTCCCTCTTTTGCTTGGTGATTTCTATCAGAGTCAGGACACGCTGCTCCTCAAGCTTTTTGGCGTTGATGGCGTTCTCGTAGGCTTCATTGTAGTAAACCTCTCTGATGTCTATCTGGTTGAGAAGGAGGTGATACTGGGCTATGTCCTTCTTCATCTTTTCGAAGACTTCGTCTTGTATATTTTGCCGCTGGTTGCTGTACACTTCTATTGGATTGTACTTCGATACGGTCAGCGCCAGCGCCGATTTAAGCTTGGCCTTGATTACGTTCTCTTCCAGCCAGTAAAAGCGGCCTGAGTTGCCGCCATCCTGCTCGCTTACATTATCATATATCCACCAGGCCATCTCCGGATCTATACTCCACGAGGCCGAAATGTCGAAGCCCATCTTGATGCCGTCAACCGTGGGAGCCCAGATGGTTGTCGTTTGAGCGGAACCTATTTGCCCCTCCGTTGCCACTCTCGCACAGGTATATACCTGCACCGTCTTGTCCATTTTTTCGATTCTGAACCAGGGAAGAATAATATGCCAGCCGGTAGGGTAGCTCTTCTTCATGACGCCGGCCGGAGTGATTACAACCCCGCAAGTTTGAGCCGGAACCATTGTTATAAACATCAACGAGAAAATAACGACTCCCGCAATTATCGGAGCTGCTAAAGGGTTGGGTAGCTTCGTTCTGCTATTACTGTTGATAATCTTGGCCGTTACCCAGTAAAGCAAAATCAATACGGACAGGAAAATAAATGCTGTTTTCATCTTGTAATTGGTTTTTAAATAGTTACTATAATATTTGCTTATGATGCTCTTTTGTTTGCGGACAATGCATCGGATATGCTTTCCGATCTGCATCCGACTGGGGATAATGCTTATAGCTCTATGCATCCTCCGCCGATGCTAATCGCAAATGTCTCGATTTTTTTCGGATATATCCAAAGCGACTTTGAATATTCCCGGGAAAGAGCTTGCGATATGCTATGCCGGAAGGAAATATCCGCTTAAAGCTTTGTTGGAAGGGCAGTTAGTTGGATACGAGGAACTCCAGCCTGTTCTGGAGGTTAACCTCAGCCATTCCGCCGTCTATATCCAAAAAGAGGAGGGAGACTTCGGGATAAAGTTGCTTCAATCGCCGCTCTATTCCCTTGGCCACAACATGGTTGGCTATGCATCCGAAGGGCTGGATGCATACCACCCTATTGATGCCGCGGCGAGCATAGCCGGCAACTTCGGCCGCAACCATCCAGCCTTCCCCAAACTGATTCGAGAGGTCGAGAACCTCTGATGCCAAGGCGGCTTTCACGAATATAGACTCCTGCTCCTCGTAGAAGCGGAACGGGCGAAGGAGGGCTTCCATCTCCTCCAGCCTCTTGTTTATGAATTTGAGGAAGAGCGACGAAAGGCTGCGGGCGAGGAGGTTAGTGCGTGCCAATCTGTTCATTACGTTCACTTTGCTGTTCACGAAGTATTGCATCAGGAAGTCGAGTATGGGAGGCGTGACCACTTCCATCCGACGCTCGCGCAGCCATTCGGAGATGTGGGCCTGCCCGTAGTTGTTATATTTCACGTAGATCTCTCCAACAATTCCCACTCTTGTAAACTCATTTTCATCAACTTGTATGCGGTTGAAGTCGTTCACGGCCCGGCGGAGGAGTTCGGGCAGCTCGGAGCGGCGATTGCGCATCACGGCCTCCACTCCTCCGGCTATATATCGGTCGAAAACCGCCTGAGTTTCACCCCTATGCCGCTCGCGCACAATCACCCGGCCGTACATCCGCTGCACGGCGTCGGCATAGAGCAGGCCATATATAATAATGTCTACCAGGCGGAGGTAGGGGATGCTGAAAGCTTCCTGCTCGTTCTGAAAAACCTTGCCGGAGGTCACGGCCACGACCGGAACCTGCCCGTAACCGGCATTGCGCAGCCCTGTTTTTATCTGGCTCAGATAGTTGGTTGCACGGCATTGGCCGCCGGTTTGAGTTATGGCCACCACCACCTCGCTGGGGTCGTATTTCCCTGATTCCAAGGCAAGAATCATGTCGCCGAGTATGAGTATCGAAGGGTAGCACACTTCATTATTCCCATATTGCAAGCCCACATCTGCCGAAACTTTTGAGGATTTTGGCAGATTCTCCATCTTATATCCCGCCAACTTGGCTACGGCAGGGATGAATGGTGAAAGAAAATCGGCGAACCATGGGATAAGGATAGTTTTTTGTTTATCCTTTCGGGTATATGCGGTTCCGTAGCCGGTATAGGCATCCGTAATTTCCTTGCTCTTCGGAGCCGGCATCGAGCGCAGCGACTCAACTAATGAGCGCAGACGCAGGCGCACAGATCCCCCGGCCGACATCTCGTCGATGCGCAAAACTGTATGATTTTTCCCCGCTTTACCAAGAATATCCCCCGTTTCATCAATAAAGAAGGAATCCGGGCCGCAACCGAACGAGTTGAGCTGAACGAGTTGCACCTGCGCCGGAAGCTTCGCCACCTCCATCGCCGCTTGCACAACTCGGTTAGGATAAGCCCATTGCGATACGATCCGCAGGTTCCGGAAGCCTTCGGAGGCGGGCCGGAGGAAAACATCGTCGGTCAGCACATGCACGCCCATGTCCGACAGTATCTGCCCGGCTTTCTGGTGGATAAGTGGATCGGCGTGATAGGGCCGTCCGGCAAGTACGAAAACCCATTCTCCGCGGCTAATTGCCTGGTCGAGTATGCCTTGCTGCTCATTTCGGAGACTTTGCTTATAGTCGTTTCGGGCTTGTATGGCCCGGCGGAAGGCATGGTCGAAGGTGGATTTGTTTAGTCCGAAAGCCTTAAAGTAGGCGTAGCAGCCTTGGCGCAAAGATTCGTCGGAATCGAATGTGACAACAGGCTTGTCGAGCGGAATTCCCCAGCGAGCTTCCGGGTCGACGGAGCTTCGGATCACGTCGGGATATCCGCTGACGACGGGGCAATTGTAGGAGTTTACGGCCGCATCAAATTCCTTTTCCTCCTTAGGCACAATGGGATAGAAGATGCGGTCGACCTTCATATCCGCAAGTGCAAAGATGTGCCCCTGGGCCAGCTTGGCCGGAAAGCAAATGTTGTCGGACATGATGCAGGAAGCGCCCTGCCTGTATATAGTTCCAACGGATTCGGGCGATAATACAAGGCGGAAGCCGCAAGCGGTAAACAACGCATGCCAAAAAGGATAGTCCTCAAACATATTCAGCACGCGCGGAATCCCAATAACAGGAAGGCCCGGCACAGGATTTTGCGCCTCGCCTCTATTGTCAAAAAGTAGTCTGTTTTTAAAGTCGAAGCCATTAAAACCTTTGCGGGGCGAGGTTTCTGCATTGAAAAACACCTTCTCGCACTTGTTTCCCGCATGGCAAACTCGCCCGCCGGCAAACCTGAAGCGAAGCACAGAACACTGATTTACACAGCCTTTGCACCTTAGTTCGCGGGTGTCGACAGCATCGCAATCGGGCAGCGATTCGGGCCCGGAAAAGCAGTCGGCGGCGGCTTGTCTTTTTACATTTTTGCGGGCATACAAGGCCGCGCCGAAGGCTCCCATCATCTCCGGACGGTCGGTGCTGCTCACTTTTTGCCCCGACAGGAGCTCGAAAGCGCGGTACACGGCATCGTTGCGGAAAGTGCCGCCTTGCAGGATGATATGCTCGCCCATGCGCTTCAGGTTCGACATCTTAAGTACCTTAAACAGACAGTTTTTCACCACGGAGCAGGCCAATCCGGCGGCGATGTTGTCCGGCCCGGCGTTCTCGCGAAGCGATTGTTTAACCTTCGAATTCATAAAAACGGTGCACCTCGTTCCCAGGTCGGCGGGCGCAGGGGCGAGGCATGCGCGCAATGTAAATTCTTCGGGGCTGAGATGCATGGCTGAGGCGAAGTTTTGTAAAAACGAACCGCAACCGGATGAACAGGCTTCGTTGATTTCAATGTTCGTAATTACCCCATTATCAACCGATATAGCCTTCATATCCTGCCCGCCTATGTCGAGCACAAAGGATACGTTGGGGTCAACATATTTCGCACCTTCGAGGTGGGCCATAGTTTCCACAAGCCCGTGATGCAATCCCAAGGCTGTGCGTATAAGTTCCTCGCCGTAACCGGTTGCAGCCGAAGATATTATGCGGACAGATACGCCCTTTTCCGAAGCTTCCTTATAGAATTGACTAAGGCCCTCAACAACCTTCCCGAGCGGGTTCCCATCATTATTCCCGTAGGATATGTAAAGCAGCCGGGCCTCGCGGTCGATAACTACAATCTTGGTTGTAGTCGAGCCGGAGTCGACGCCTAAGAAGCAGTCTATCTGCAATTTATCGCCGAGCTGAGCCGTGGGGAGAATAATCCTGCGGCGCCTTTGTTTCCACTGTTCATAATCGCTGTGGTTCTCAAATAGAGGCGGAAGGCTCTCCTTTGGAACGGGAATGGGTTGGGCCAGAGCCTCAAGGAGTTGCGAAACCGATAAAATACTTCCGCCATCGCACAGGGCGGCTCCCCATGCGGGGAAAAAGAGGCTATCAGCAGGCAAAATAAGCTGACTTTCATCTATTTGCAGTATCTCCGCAAAGGCTTGGCGCAGAGATTTCAGGAAAGTGAGCGGCCCGCCTATGCAGGCAATCTGCGGCACAACGTCGGCTCCCCGAGCCAGCGACGCAAGTGTCTGACGGGCAACGGCATGGAGTATGGAGCGAGCCAAATCCGACTGAGGTATATGCCGGCTGAGCAAGTTCTGCACGTCGGTTTTTGCAAAAACCCCGCATCTGGAGGCTATGGGATAAATTCTGCGGCCTGAGCCGGCAAGATTGTCAAGAGCGTCGGGGGCAATGTTCAGCAGGTCGGCCATCTGGTCGATGAAGGCGCCCGTGCCGCCCGCGCAGCTCCCGTTCATGCGTATGTCAGGACGGCGTTCGTCGCTGAGAAACACCATTTTAGCGTCTTCTCCGCCGAGGTCGATTATGGTTCGAACGCCGGGTAAAACGAGCCTGACGACCTTAACCGAGGCCACAACTTCCTGCACGAAAGGTATGCCGAGCTGTTCCGAAAGGCCCATTCCGGCGGATCCGCTAATAGTTAGCGAGAATTTTGTATCGGAAAAATGTACCGCGAGCTTGCGTAGTTCGTCGGCCAAAGTTTCGCGGATATTTGTTTGATGCCGGCGGTAGGTTTTGTAAACAATTTCACCTGTCGCCGCATCTGCAATTACAATTTTGAGGGTTGTTGAACCGACGTCTATTCCGGCTTTCATGGTTTGATCGAGAATTTAAGAGTTAATTACTATGTTTTTGCTTATTCGGCCCATATTGTCCGACATCCTTGCAAATTCCGTTTCAGCTGCTTGCTCTTCGTTCATATATAATAAAGATTTAAAGTTGTCTTTTCTGTCTGACTTTGATGTTTGACATCTGTGTCAAAGGTACTGAAATCTTTTTTCACAGCCAAACAGCCCACTCCATATTTAAGAAGAATTAAGTTGCAGAACCAACTCTCCCGCCACAATTCCGGCAGGATTTCCGTCTCAAACCACCGTAAAAGCCCCAAAATCCCCCTACCTCACTCAAGCCAATTCTTCTATATATATAATGTGTAGGCGCAAAAAAGAATCTCTCAAAAATTAAACAAGCTTGTTGCGGAAGTAAAAGTTTTTACCGGCAGGGAAAAATTATGCGGCCCTTGGAAAAAATCGTTCACCCCCAGACGCGAATCACTCACCCCTAAGAAAAAATCATTCAACCCCAGACGTGAATCACTCACCCCTAAGAAAAAATCATTCACCCCCAGACGTGAATCGCTCACCCCTAAGAAAAAATCATTCACCCCTGGGGATATTGTAATGCTAAAATAATATTGTACTTTTGGGTCTTGAGTTACTTTACTTGGATAAAAACATTTTAACAATAGAACAAATTATGGCAGATTGGCTTTCAGATAAGCACACCACGTTTCACGCTACTTTTAATTTAGTCTTGACATTTTTCGCAAATGAGGAGAACAGGATTCGCTTAGGCCTTCAGAATCCGGGAGGTACTCCGACTCCTGACGGGCAAACCCCATCTCTTCAGCAGCTTACCCTCCTTGGACAATGGTATTATAACGAATTTGTTCCTAAAGCCACGGCTGTGAACTTGGCATACAATGCCTGGGAGGAATATAGCCAACGTACTCCGGGAGACACACTTAGGCTAAATGATACGCAGAAAGCTCTAAAAAATGAGTTGCGTCATCTGCACAAGATTCTCAAGGCGTATCCCTGGGTTACTAACACGGATCTTCAGATATTAGGATTCCCAATCCGGCATGCTTCGACGCATACTCCTTCGCCGGTGCCAACTTCCTATCCGGCTGCGGATCAGATAGCTTCGCCTACGCCCGGCACGGTTATTATCCACTTTCATGATTCGGAATCCCACAAAACGGCCAAACCGAAGGGAGCACATGGCGCTTTGATGCGCTATGCCGCTATCGATCAGTCTCCTACGAGCATGGAAGAGCTCAGCAACACGGTTTTCAGCACCACCTCCCCCATTACGCTCCACTTTGACCTTTCGATGCGCGGGAAAACGATATATTTCACGATGTGCTGGGAAAATATGACGGGGCGATATGGCGACTACGGGCCAATTGCATCCGTGATTATTGGTTAGGTAAAGCGGCGCGCCGAATGCCTAATTTGCAGAAATAAAGAGGCTTTATATATTTGCAAAAAATAAAAAGCTACGCTGGCAGCTTGAATAAATATATCTATTGAAACGAGGAATCTTAAATTAAAAAAGCAAAGTGTTATGAAAAAAAGTATTTCTATTTGTATTGCAATGAGCCTGATTTCCTTTTTGGGAACGGCTCAGGTCAAGAATGTGGACGTTGATAATGTTGGTCTCGAGTATGTTTCTCGAGGCTTACCGACTCAGCCTCAAGATCCTGTATATTTTGAGTATACAGCCAGGGTTATATCTGTGGGAGTGGCGAAAAATTATGTTGCACTTGGGGAAATAGCTGACGCTATGTACATTGAGGGGCAAAAAAAGATTGGAGATCCGGAGCAATCCCTTTTACATGTGGAATTAGCGCTGGGAAATATTGTAATAAAAAGCAGCGATGTTAAAGAGCGCAAGGAGGAAGACAAAGACAAAAACGGCAATGTCACGAAAACTGTCCATTACTATAAAATGGTGGTGGAATATTATTATGAGGCGGTATATAGAATCTACAAAGATGGGAAATTGCATAAGACGGGCTCTGCTTTAAGCCGCTCAACGTTCAGATATGAGTCTGAAGAGTACAAGACGCACAAGGCTGCCGTGGATTTCTGGACTAATAATAAGGATGCGCATGTATCTAACTTTTACATTCTCTGTGCGGGAAATGCTCTTGAGTACCTGAATACTATGCTGTCTGAGCAATACGGCTTTCCAATCAAAAAGAAGTATGACATTATCAAGCATATCGACACTAAGAAGCACGATGAAAATACTCCGTTCCGGGCGGCTGCGGCTGCGTTGAAGGCTGAAATTGAGGCTATGACGGCGGATAAAGCTATGAACAGGAGTAAGGTTGAGCCGCTGATAGAATATTTCCGGGGGAT
>JAITGS010000032.1 GCA_031280435.1 Tannerellaceae bacterium
TTATGTTTTTGTTTAGGGACGCTAAAATACAACAATAAGCTGTATATCCAAATATCTTATATCGAATATACCCTTTACAATGGATGAAATGATAAGGCGACTTTTTCAGTGCCCTCGATTAATCGCGTCTCTACGATGGTGGGGCCTTGCATCAAAGGTAGCCGCCAGGGCCTTTTTGGAATATTGAATATCGTCGCTATATTTACGCCCCGAAAACAATAGTCTAATATTAAATTATATACAACCAAATGAATAATTCCATATTCACATTTGCCAGACCAGGCAACGAGCCGGTAAAAGCCTACGCGCCGGCAAGCACCGACAAATCATTACTCAAACAAGCTCTAAAGCAACTTTCGTCCGAAGAATGGGACATTCCGCTCATCATAGGAGGACGCGAAGTCCGAACCGGAAACACCGGCCGCGTAGCCATGCCGCACAACCATAAGCACAGCCTCGGCATCTATCACAAGGCCGGCGAGAAGGAAATCCGGCTGGCCATAGAGGCTGCCATAGAGGCCCAAAGGATGTGGAGCGAACTGCCCTGGACGGAGCGGGCTATGGTGATGATGAAGATTGCGGAGCTGATTGCAGGAAAGTACCGCTACCTGCTGAACGCTTCCCTCATGCTGGGCCAAAGCAAGAACCCCATGCAGGCGGAGATTGACGCGCCCTGCGAACTGATAGACTTCCTGCGCTTCAGCGCCTTCTATGCAGGCGAAATCTACGCCGGACAGCCTTACTCGGACGCGGGAATCGTGAACCGCATGGAGTATCGCGCGCTTGAGGGATTCGTGTTTGCGCTCACGCCTTTCAACTTCACCTCCATTGCGGCCAACCTTAATCTGGCTCCGGCCATAATGGGGAATAGCTGCGTGTGGAAGCCCTCGACTACGGCTCTACATTCCAATTATCTGCTGATGAAAATCTTTGCCGAAGCCGGATTGCCTGACGGTGTGGTGAACTTCATTCCCGGACAGGGCAGCCTGATAGGCAAGGTCGTGACGCAAGACCCGCGCTTTGCAGGCCTGCACTTCACCGGCTCTACGGCTACGTTCAACACGCTTTGGAGGCAGATAGGCGACAACCTGGAGCGCTATCGCTCGTATCCGCGCATTGTGGGCGAAACCGGCGGCAAGAACTTCATCGCGGTGCATCCCTCGGCCGATGCCGACGAGGTGGCTACGGCAATAGTTCGCGGTGCCTTCGAATATCAGGGACAGAAATGCTCGGCGGCTTCCAGAGCCTATCTCCCCGCATCGCTGTGGGAAGATGTGAAAGAGCGCGTCGGAGCTATGCTGAAGGAAATAAGGATGGGCGACGTGGAAGACTTCTCCAACTTTGTTAACGCCGTGATAGACGAAGCTTCATTTGATAACATAGCCGGGTACATAGAGCATGCACGCAATGCCGCGGATGCCGCCGTACTGTTCGGAGGCCGGTGCGACAAGAGCGTGGGCTACTTCATAGAGCCTACCGTCATCCTCACCACCAATCCCGAATACAGATCGATGACGGAGGAGATATTCGGCCCCGTCATCACCATATATATATATGAGGACGCACGGTTCGAGGAGACGCTGGAGCTATGCGACCGCACCTCGGCCTACGGCCTGACGGGCTCTATCTTCGCCCGCGACAGATATGCCATCGCCACAGCCTTCGAGAAGCTTCGCTATGCCGCAGGCAACTTCTACGTGAACGACAAGCCCACCGGAGCCGTCATAGCCCAGCAGCCCTTCGGAGGCTCGCGTGCGTCGGGCACCAACGACAAGGCCGGCGGACCGCTCAACCTCATGCGATGGACCAACCCGCGGACAATAAAGGAAACGCTTGTGCCGCCCACGCACTTTGCTTATCCCTTCCTTGGAGAAAAATAAAACGCTGAGCCCTCATGTTAGACTTTAATAATACGGAGATAGCCTTCGCCTCCAAATCGGACGGCGAGCTGCGGAACGCCCTCATGCTGTTCAACGTGCTGAAGCATCCCTTCATAGTGAAGGCAGGCAAGCTTGCCGGACTGACGGCTCTGAAGCTGCACTTCCCGCTGGGATGGATTGTGAAGCCTACGCTCTACCGCCAATTCGTCGGCGGAGAAACCCTGGAGGACTGCCGCCGGCATGTGGATGCACTGCAGGCCAAGGGAGTGAAATCGACGCTCGACTACTCGGCCGAGAGTAGGCAAACGCCGCGCGGCATAGCAGCTACCTTCGCCGAAACCCTCGCCTCTATAGACTTCGCTGCCGCCAACGCGGGCATAGCCTACGCTGTGTTCAAGCCCTCGACGCTCGTGACCGACGAAGTCCTCGCCAAGGCCTCGGAGAAGCGCGAAGCGCTGAGCACGGAGGAGGAGCAGGCCTTCCGCGAGTTCCGCGATCGATTCATGACCCTCTGCCGAAAAGCCTGCGATAAGGGCGTGCGCATACTCGTCGACGCCGAGGACTATTGCTTTCAGGATGCCATAGACGAGTTCACCGACGAGGCTATGCGAACCTTCAACAAGGAGAGGGCCATAGTCTTTGCCACCCTCCAGATGTACCGGCACGACCGCATGGACTATCTGCGCCGCATATACGACGACAGCCTTGCCGCAGGCTATTATCCGGGCATCAAGTTCGTGCGGGGAGCATACATGGAGGAAGAGCGCAAGCGAGCCGCCGAGATGAACTACCCCGACCCCATCTGCAAAGACAAGGCCGCCACCGATGCCAACTTCGACGAAGGCGTGCGCTTCGTTATAGACCGCATCGATCGCATGGAACTCTTTGCCGGAACACACAACGAAGACAGCAACAGCAAGCTGGCCGCCCTGATGGACGAAAAAGGCATAGCGCGCAATACCGAGCGCATCTACTTCGCCCAGCTGCTCGGCATGAGCGACAACATCTCCTTCAACCTTGCCCACGAGGGATACAACGTCACCAAGTACGTGCCCTACGCCAAGGTGAAGGACGTACTCCCCTACCTCATCCGCCGAGCCGAAGAAAACACCTCCATAGCCGGGCAAACAAGCCGCGAGCTGCGAATGTTGAAAGCCGAAAGGCAAAGACGACGACATTGAAACCCCTTAAAAGCAAACAATAACACGATATGAGTCCTAAAGCGTATATAATATATGTAGCAATACTGTTGGCCGGACAATCCGTCGGCACCCCGGCCAACGCACAAACGTCGCTACTCCCCGTGCCGCAGCAGATGCCGGACAGCACCCCGCCCTCGGTGACGGAGGCCGACATGAACCGCATCGTAGACCTGCGCACGCAGCTACGGCGGCGCAACAGCTCGTACACAAGGCCAGCAACACTGAACGACAGGCTGCAGCAGCTCATAGACGACGGCAAGGAGGAACCGGTGTCCTACCTCTCCGACGAAGCCCTGCAGCTGATCTTCCCGGAGCCTGTCCGGCCCTTCAAGAGCTGGGTGAGGTTCCGCGATACCATCATAGTCAACCGCCTCTACCTGCCGATCACCTTCCGGGGGAGAGCTATCTCCGGCAAGATGAGGCTCGACAACAAAAGCCGTACGGACAGCCTCATGCTCGCCATGTTCCCGCAAGACGCCGCCTTCGACAGGCATATCCGCAAGTACAGGCTCGAAGAAGAAGCGCTGGCGTATATAGAAACGCATCATCCCTCGCTGGTTCGATACTCGCCGCGGAACTTCCAGGCCGGCAAGATAGTGCTCATACCCATCAATACGCCCGTTTACGAGGAAGCGCCCATACCCGTCGTTGCCACAGCCAGCATAGTCGACACCGAAGCCCCGCCCAAGTTTATCCCCGACAGGCTCTACTGGACGTCGGCCTTCGAGAGCACCGTACAGTTCTCGCAAAACCACGTGTCGGCCAACTGGTACAAGGGCGGAAGCAGCAACCTCAATCTCTATACGCGCAACTACCTCCGATACGATTACAAGCGCGACAAGGTGCAATGGGCCAACGAAGCCGAAGCCAAGGCTACCATATACAACGCTCCGAACGATACCATCAACGCCTACAAAATAGGCGACGACCTCGTGCGCATACACAGCAACCTCGGCTACAAAGCCTTCCCCAAATGGTTCTACTCCCTCGACCTCGAATTTAAAACGCAGTTCTTTGCCAACTACAAGGAAAACACCACCACCAAGCAAGCCGCATTCCTCGCTCCCTTCTCCTTCAACATGGGCTTCGGTTTGAAGTACGACCTGGAGAAAAGCTTCAAGGAGCGCGGACGAAAACTCAAGCTCAATGCCAACATCGCCCCCATATCTTTCACCTACATGAAGAGCATAGACGCAGACATAGACCTCGGACGGCACGGCTTCAAGAAAGACCCCGAAACGGGCATCTTCAGCGACAACCTCACACGCCTCGGCTCCACCGTGCGCCTCGACATGGCAATGAGCTTCAACCGATACACCACATGGCAATCCAGAGTATATTACTTCACCACCTACGAGTTCACGCAATGCGAATTTGAGAACACCCTCACAATGGCGCTCTCCCGGTTCTTCTCCACCATACTCTATTTCCACCTGCGATACGACGACTCGGTAACACTGCCGGCAGATGCCACATCTTACTTCCAACTGAACGAACGAATCAGCTTCGGCTTTAATTATAAATGGTAATGAACGAAAACGAACACATAGAAACAAAAGAAGAACTGCTGCTGCAAACGGCGCGCAGAATGGCCTCCGAACTTGCTCCGGACGGCTTTGTATCCGAAGCCCGCGAGCGAACGCTCTCGCTTTACGGCCCTCACAAAGAAATGAAGGTGGAGATACTCCTCCAGGTGCCACGGCAGCGCTTCAAAACCATACTGAAAGTATTCCCGCAGGTGCAGCTATGCTCCAAATCCATCAAAAGGTGGTGGAAAAGCGAGAGCCTGCCTGCACCGCGCGACGTCTTTTTCAGCGCAAGGCTCGACGAAATATCGCCACGCACGCCCCCCTTCCGATGGATAATATCCGGCGGCGAGCAGGAGCGCTCCATTCCGGAAATGATCAGCCACATACGCACGTTCGTAGTCCCGCTCTTCGAGGCCGTACTCGATACCGACAAGGCCGTCGGCCTCATGTGCCAAAACATCTGGGCCATAGGACGGGGCATGACCCCATGCGTTTGCACCCCGCCGCTCGAATACGTCGTGTATTACGGCTCCATAGAGCTCGGCAAGAAACTCTTCGAGACCAGCCTGAAGAAAAACACGCACTGGGCCCAGCAAGTAGCCCTGCGCTACAAGGAGCTCGACCGTCGCCCCGACATCTCCACCGAACAAATCTTCGCATCCGGCGAGCGCTGGATAAACCTGGCCTACGTCTGCGGCTTCAGGCCGTGAAAAAAGCATTTACTATTTAAGGCTTCCGAGCGGAAAGCGGGTCATTCTCCCTGCGACGTTTTTTCACAAGCTTGCGGAAAACGTCGGGGGAGATGCCGGCTAAATCTTATTTTGAGGTGCTAAGCAAAATGTTTGGCCATGCGGAAGTAGAAAACTCTCTGTCCCTGGTTTCTTGATTTATAATGATGAATCGTCGTATCCCTTATCCACAAATATCTCAGCAGCGGCGTTCAGGTCGGCAGGAGATATTCGGAAAGCGAATCAGGCGTCCCGCAAGGCAGTCCCTTAAGCCCGTTGCCGGGCAATATCATGCTCAATGAACCGGACAAGGAGCTTGAAAGCGCGGTCACCCCTTCGTGCGATACGCCGACGACGGTCTGATATTCTGCCGCAGTCGCCGTGCATCCTACCCGATGGGGCTGAAACTATTTTTGGGCTCAATGCGATCATCGCATTCTGCCCGGGAAAAGTTGTGGGTCAATGCTACTGTCGCATTTTGCTCGGGAAAATGTTTTGGAGCCAATGCGACAGTCGCATTTTGCCCGAAAAAAGTTTTGGAGCCAATGCTACTATCGCATTTTGCCCGAAAAAAGTTTGAAGCCAATGCTACTATCGCATTTTGCCCGGGAAAAGCTGTGGGGTCAATGCGACTGTCGCATTTTGCTCGGGAAAAGTTTTGGGCTCAATGCTACTATCGCATTTTGCCCGGGAAAATGTTTTGGAGCCAATGCGATTGTAGCATTGAGGTAAAAAGGGGTTTTTGAGAAGAATTTGCGGTGGAATTGAGTCCAAAAATCTGTTTTGAGGCCAATGCGACTATCGCATTAGT
>JAITGS010000053.1 GCA_031280435.1 Tannerellaceae bacterium
AATCCTTGTATACATAACTTCTGTTTTAATTTATGATGATAAAATAAAGTAGCATTTTATTTTACAAGGATACGGCAATTCTTCCGGCCCGGCAAATTGCCCGCTTTTCTGCGTGTAAAGCTTTATGGCAACAGCCGCTAATCGAATCATCTTAAGTGTTTATTTGAAGCCGGCTCCCCGCCCGCAGACAGGGAGCCGGAAGTTATATCGGCTCCTTATGCCTCAAAGGCCGAAGGCCTGCCGTATTGCATCAACGTAATCGAGCTTCTCCCAGGTGAACAGCTCCACCTCCAGCTCCACCGGCTTGGGATTATATCGCGAGGCGAAGCGCTTCACTACCTTTTGGGGCCTGCGACCCATGTGGCCGTAAGAGGCCGTTTCGAGGTAGATGGGATTGCGCAGCTTAAGCCTCTCCTCAATAGCTTTGGGGCGCATGTCGAACAGCTCGCCCACCTTGCGGGCAATATCGCCGTCGGAAATGTTCACCTTAGAGCGTCCGCATGTATTAATAAATATATTCATGGGGCGCGCCACCCCTATGGCATACGACACCTGTACCAAAACCTCGGCCGACACGCCGGCGGCCACCAAGTTCTTCGCTATATGACGGGCCGCATAGGCAGCCGAGCGATCCACCTTCGAGGGATCTTTGCCGGAGAAGGCGCCGCCGCCGTGGGCTCCCTTGCCGCCGTAGGTATCAACAATTATCTTGCGGCCGGTGAGGCCCGTATCGCCGTGCGGGCCGCCGATGACGAACTTGCCCGTGGGATTTATGTGGTATACAATATTCTCGTTAAAGAGTGCGCGAACATGAGGCGGATATATGGCCTTCACGCGCGGGATGAGTATGCTTTTCACATCGTCGGCAATCCTGCTCTGCATACTGCGGTCTGCTTCTTCGGGCGAGATTCCGCCTCCGGGCAGCACAAACTCGTCGTGCTGCGTAGATATAACAATGGTATCAATACGCAGCGGAGTGCCGGCATCATCATATTCTATCGTCACCTGGCTCTTGGCGTCGGGACGCAAATAAGGCATCAGGTGCAGCTCGTTCTTACGTATTGCGGCCAGCTCGGTCAGCAGGCTGTGCGACAGGTCGAGTGCCAGGGGCATGTAATTGTCGGTCTCTGAAGTTGCATAGCCAAACATCATACCCTGGTCGCCTGCGCCCTGCTCATAAGGATCGCTGCGCTCAACGCCGCGGTTGATGTCGCCGCTCTGTTCGTGAATGGCCGACAGAACCCCGCAGGAGTTGGCCTCAAACTGATACTCGCTCTTGGTGTAGCCAATGCGTCGGATCACGCTGCGCGCCGTTTCCTGCACATCCACATAAGCGCTCGATTTTACTTCCCCGGCCAAGACAACCTGTCCGGTTGTAACAAGGGTTTCGCAAGCTACTTTAGAGTTTGGGTCGTAGGCCAGAAACTCGTCAAGCAAAGCGTCCGATATTTGATCGGCCACTTTATCGGGGTGCCCTTCGGACACCGATTCGGAGGTAAATAAATAACTCATGACTCTTATAATTTTAAATTAAACAATCTGTAATGAATCGAAGGTGGGGAGGGAGATTGCGTTGGCCGGACAGCCTGAGGGAAGATGTTTTTTTTAGCATTTTTTCCAGTGGTTGCAAGCATTACAAATCTTTCCACTTCAATTCGGCTGCAAATCTAACCAAAAACTTCAGATTCCCTCCTATATCATGGCTCATTACATCCTAAAAAAACACCCACAAGATTTAGCCGAAGGCCACATCCGTTGCAAGCCTGCAACGGCTCCCGATTTTCGCCGTCGATGGAAATTTGCAACGCCAAATTTTTTGCAGGAAGCCGTTGCAAGCTTTCAAAAGTTCAAAACGATTTTCGGGAAGGTTTTGAAAGCCGGCAAAAGTTAAAATCAATTTGTGGGAAGGTTTTGAAAGCCGGCAACGGCTTCCGACGATTTCGGGGGCGTTGCAAGCTTGCAACGGCTACGAAATTTTGATAGCGTTACAACGTTGCAACGGCATCCGTCATTTATTTTTTTTGTGGGGAGAGATGACAGGGCAAAGCAGGGTCGAGCTCGCAAAGCGGGGGTTGAGGGCGATGTGCGGGGGCGGGGCGTTGTGCGTAGAGACGCGATGCATCGCGTCTCTACATTTTTGAACACGACCTATTTGGGCAGGCGGAATTACTCTTTTAAACAAGCCCCCGACCTGCTTTGCCATGCGGGGAAAGGCTTTCGACACAGCCGCCGACCCCTTTTTTTATCGCATCCCGTTTGCCTGAATAACTTTTTTGAGCAGCCTGCCCTATTTTTATCGCATCCCATTTGCAGGGCTCTTGCGTATATGAGAGCTTTTTTCCTACCTTTGCGGCGCTTTATACGAAAACAATCATTGGGAAAATTTGACACATACAAGATAGATCTGAAAGCGCTTCCTTACGGCGTATATGAATATGAGTACGCGCTGGATAACAAGTTCTTTACAGATATTGACGGGCCTGAAGTACCGAAGGGCCGGGTGAAAGCCTTTTTGGCGCTTAAACACTCGAAAGCCATCACCGAAATGAATTTCAGGCTCGAAGGGCAGGTTTATGTTCCATGCGACAGATGCTTGGACGACATGGAGATTACGGTGGAGACGAAAAATCGTCTGTTCGTGAAGTTCGGTAAAGAATATGCCGAAGAGAGCGACGAAATTGTTGTGATTCCGGCCGATGAAGGGGCTATCAACTTAGCCTGGTTCCTGTACGAATTCATATCGCTGGCCATACCGATGAAACGGGTGCACGCGCCGGGAAAATGCAACAAAAGCATGACCACGAAGCTGAAAAAACATACGGCCAAGAGCGAACAGGATGAGGATGAAGAGGGCGGCGAGGAAATGCCGGGCGGAGACGAGGGCGGCGATGCTCCCGACCCCAGATGGGAAGTCCTGAAAGGATTTATAGATGAGGATAATAATGATAGAGAATAACAATAAATAATATTAAAATGGCACATCCTAAAAGAAGACAAGGCAAAGCAAGAACGGCCAAGCGTCGCTCGCACGACAAGGCTGTCGTTCCGACCCTCGCTGTTTGCTCCCATTGCGGAGCATGGCATGTTTACCACACCGTTTGCGGCGAGTGTGGGTATTACAGAGGAAAAATCGCAATCGTGAAAGACGCTGCCGTATAAACGGCTCTACGTCCACGGAGTTACAAAAAATGAGGTGTGTCGCAGATTTATTAATGATCACGACACACCTCTTTTATGTGCAATAACAGAAAATATTATACATGACGCGGAAAATCAATGCAATGATTACGGGCATCGGCGGATATGTTCCGGAAGATGTACTGACCAATGATGATATAGCCAAAATGGTGGATACCACCAACGAATGGATACTTTCCCGGGTTGGCATAAGCGAGAGAAGGGTGCTGAGGGAAGGCCTCGGCACGTCGTACATGGGCACTAAAGCCGTTGAACAGCTACTGGCCAAAACTAATACCAAGGCTGAGGACATTGAGGCTCTGATTTGCGCTACTACAACGCCGGACTACTGCTTCCCAACCGCCGCCTCAATGATTGCTCACAACACGGGCTGCACCAACGCGCTGACCTTCGACATGCAGGCGGCATGCACCGGATTCCTCTATGCGCTGGAGGCTGCGGCAAACTTTATCCGCTCCGGCCGAGTAAAGAAGCTCATAGTGGTGGCAGGCGATACGATGACGTCGATTACGGACTACACCGACCGCACCACCTGCCCGCTCTTCGGCGACGGCTGCGGAGCTGTGATGATAGAACCCACCGAAGACGACCTGGGCATCATAGACGCTATACTCAAAACCGACGGCAACGGACTGGACCACCTCAACATGAAGGGCGGAGGCTCGGCATACCGGGCAACGCACGACACTGTCGACAAGCGCCTGCACTACGTTTACCAGGACGGGCAAACGGTGTTCAAGCATGCCGTACTCCTAATGACCGGCGCATCCATTGCTATCTGCGAACGATACGGACTGCAGCGCGACGACATCGCATGGATAGTTCCGCACCAGGCCAACATGCGCATCATAGACGCTATCGCTAAGCGCCTCGGCGTGGAAGACAAAGTGATGGTCAACATTCAGAAGCTCGGAAACACCAGCGCCGGAACCATCCCGCTCTGCCTCTGGGACTATGAAGACAAACTCAAGAAGGGCGACAACCTTATCCTCACCGCCTTCGGAGCAGGATTCACCTGGGGAGCCGTCTACCTCAAATGGGCTTATGACGGAGGACAAACAACATAAGTCGGGATTTGTCAACATAGTGGGCAACCCGAACGTGGGGAAGTCGACGCTGATGAACCGCCTCGTGGGCGAGCGCATTTCCATCATCACCGCCAAGGCCCAAACCACCCGGCACCGCATCATAGGCATAGTCAATACGGAGAGCATGCAGGCTGTGTACTCGGATACTCCGGGAGTGCTGCGGCCCAACTACAAGCTGCAAGCCTCCATGCTGAACTTCTCGGAGTCGGCACTCAACGACGCCGACGTGCTGCTGTACGTGACCGACGTGATCGAAACCATAGACAAGAACGAGCGCTTTATATGCAAGGTGAAGCAAACGGTTGAACGGGAAGCCGTCCCACTGCTACTGCTTATCAACAAAATAGACCTCACAACGCAGGCTAAGCTCGAAGAGGCTACCGCCGCATGGGCCGAGATACTGCCGGAGGCCGAAATCCTGCCGATAGCTGCACTGTCGGGCTTCAATGTAGACCGGCTGAAGCGTAGAGTAGAGGCTCTGCTGCCCGATTCGCCGCCTTATTTCGACAAGGATGCACTGACCGACAAGCCTGCACGCTTCTTCGTAACCGAGATTATACGCGAGAAAATACTCCTTTATTATCAGAAGGAAATACCCTACGCCGTGGAAGTGGGGGTAGAACTTTTTAAGGAAGAAGATAGCCTGATACGAATCAAAGCTCTGATAATAGTTGAACGGGATTCGCAGAAAGGCATCATAATTGGCAACAAAGGGCAGGCACTGAAAAAAGTGGGCTCGACGGCCAGGAAAGATATAGAACGATTCTTCGGGAAAAAGGTTTTTCTGGAGACATTCGTCAAAGTAGAAAAAGACTGGCGCAATCGCGATGCTATGTTGAAGAGCTTCGGATACCGCTTAGATTAAAACTTAACACGTCATACATTATTTATATGGGAAACATTGTAGCCATAGTCGGCAGACCAAACGTAGGGAAATCAACCCTGTTCAACCGCCTCACACAATCGCGCCAAGCCATAGTGGACGAAGAAGCCGGCACTACGCGCGACCGTCAATACGGCAAAGTGGAATGGGGCGGACAGGAATTTTCGGTGATAGATACAGGCGGCTGGGTGGTTAACTCCGATGACATCTTCGAGGAGGAAATCAACAAGCAGGTGCAGATAGCGATAGAGGAGGCCGACGCCATACTGTTCGTCGTCGACGTCACGAACGGGCTGACCGACCTCGACAATTCCGTTGCCGACATACTCCGCCGCTCCGACAAGAGCGTAATCGTAGTGGCCAACAAGGCCGACAACTTCATGATGCATGCCGCGTCGGCCGAGTTCTACTCGCTCGGACTGGGCGATCCGAGCTGCGTATCGGCCATCAACGGCTCCGGCACAGGCGACCTGCTCGACCAGCTCCTCGGCATCATCCCCGAGAAGGCCGGCGAGGAATGGAACAAGGAGCTTCCGCGCATAGCTGTCGTCGGACGGCCTAATGCAGGCAAATCCTCTCTAATCAACTCCTTCATAGGTGAGGAAAGGCATATAGTTACCGAAATAGCCGGCACCACGCGCGACTCTATCTACACCGAATACAACAAGTTCGGCCTCAACTTCTATCTGGTCGACACCGCCGGCATCCGCAAGAAGTCGAAAGTGAACGAAGACCTGGAATACTACTCCGTCATACGGGCCGTTCGAGCCATAGAGAGCTCCGACATCTGCATCCTCATGATAGACGGAACGCGCGGCATAGAGTCGCAGGATCTGAACATATTCTCCCTGATACAGAAAAACAACAAAGGGCTGGTCGTATGCGTCAACAAATGGGATCTGGTGGAGGACAAAAGCCCGAACGCCATCCGCTACTACGAGAGCACCATCCGGGAGCGATTCGCTCCCTTCACCGACTTCCCCATCCTCTTCATCTCGGCCCTGACCAAGCAGCGAATCTTCAAGGTGCTCGAAACCGCCGGCAGCGTGAACGAGAACAGGAACCGCCGCGTTCCAACCGCCCAGCTCAACGAGGTGATGCTCCCCATAATCGAGAACACTCCCCCGCCGGCCTGGAAGGGCAAGTACATCAAAATAAAGTACATCACCCAGCTTCCCACCGGAGTGGTTCCCTCCTTCGTGTTCTTCTGCAACCTCCCCCAATGGATTAAGGAGCCCTACAAGCGCTTCCTCGAAAATCAAATCCGAGCCCATTGGAACCTCACCGGCACCCCGGTCCGCATCTTCATCCGGGAGAAATAACTCTGCGCAGAAACCTCTGACGGCAGCTATATCCTGCCCGCAGAGCAAAACATTGGCCGCAGGCAACGAAAAAGGCCGTTTAACTCAGAGTGGTTAAACGGCCTTTTCTAATCAATGGGCTATCTCCGTTTAGAGGATGCCACTGTGGTGGTCGTCATCTTTGATTCTTCTCATCTGCCTGACAAGCTCGGAGGGAGTGCATCCGAATTGCTGCTTGCAGAAGCGTGTGAAGTGTGTAGCAGAGTTAAAGCCGTACTTGCGCATTACGTCGCTGAAGGTAATATCCGGCTCCATCAGGCTTTGTTTGACGTGTTTCGCCTTCTGCTTCAGAATCCACTGATGCGGCGAGGCTCCGAACTCGTCTTTAAATTTGTTGTCGAAATTGGTTCTGCCCATTCCCGACATGCGAGCCAATTCGTCGATATGGCGAATCTTCAGATAGTTGTCCATAACCATGCTCCTGAAGTCAAACGACTTTCCGATGATGGGATAAAAGAATCCTGCCAGATCCTCTTTCGGATATTGCAGGTTAAGAATAAGGAACAACTCCTGATGCTTCAGCTCGTGCAGATAGGCTACATTGAGGTTCTTCTTCAGATAGAGAAGCAGCAATTCGAAAAATTCTACCAACGGAGACTCGAAAGTTAAGGGAGCAAAACTGTAATTAACGTTGGGGAATAATCGCCAGTACGACTGGAATGCATGCTTCTCGTTCGTCGTTTTGAGATTGATGAAGGAGAATACTACAAGCTTACAGGTATCTTCCGTTTGTAAATATGAGTTTGACAGCTTGGGAAGGAAGACAAACTGACGGGGGCCTACAAGCTGATCCTTAAACTCATTACAATTGGCAGATAAGGATCCTTCCAAAACGAAAACAACATGATGATGATTGTTGTTCTGGAAGTTGATCTGACTGTCATTGCCTACTTCAAAATAGCGGAATCCGGCTTGCGGATCACCAGAGCTCATTAATTGCTCTTCAAAATAAAGTAACTTGCTCATTTTTGTTTTTTAGTTTTATATAATAGTTAATACTTGCATTCTTCGATATTCCTCAAAATCGCTTTTGAAACCAATAGGCGCTTTCATTTATCCGCACTGTTGCTGCTATCAAAAAACACCACAAAATTAATGCCTTATTTGCAGTTAACCGTTTTCGAAAACGATAAATGTGTTTACAGTTTCCCTAACAATCTTCCATTTTCTTCCATTAAATACTGCAATGGCTCATCTTGGCTGCAAAACTGACCAGTATGGCGTTTCTGTTTCGGTTTGTTGCACCTACCTGTCGACATCGTAAAGAACGCTTTTATATTGCGGTAAAGATATGATTTTTTCCTATACAACAAGCAAATCCGTTTTGCAACATATCTGCAAATTAATTTTGCTGCAAATGTCATGCTATGCAAGGCCGGAAGCTTGGTGGCGGGAGCTTAGTCTTTTTTTATGCCGTTACAGTAAAAATTGCACAGGGTAAGGGGATTTGCTAAGCCGCGCCCGGACAATCGTTGAGAGAATCGCAAAAAAACGACGGCATCTCAGGCTGTATGCCTTCAATGCCGTCAACACTATGATGGATACTATTCTTAAGTTTCTTTACAGGCTGATCGTTTCTCCGTTATAAAAATCGAGGATCTTTTTCCTGAATATATAGTCGAACTTCGCCTGGGCTTGCTCCGAGAGGCTCTGCGCGTATTTCGTTTTGGATTCGTTATATTCGAAAACGGTGCTTTTGCCGGTGGCGTATCGCTCTTCGGCGTAGGAGAAGGCCTCTTTGCCGGCCTCAACGGAGCGTGTGGCGGCCGTATACTTTTCTCGTGCGGAGGAGGCATTAAAGTAGGCTTGCTGAATCTCTTTGTAGAGGGTCTTCTTTACATTCTCCGCGAGCAGCTCCTGGTTGACAATGCCCACGCGGGCGCTCCGGACGCTGTTGCGCGTCTGATACCTGTTGAAGACAGGAATGTTGAGGCTCAGGCCTATCGTTTTGCGTTCGTTCTGCTTCAGCTGATCGCCGAAGGGAATGTTGGAGCTGATGCCGGAGCCGCTGTAACGGTAGTAGCCATTGCTGTAACTCATGTTGAGGTTGAGCTGGGGCCAGTAGGAGGACTCGGCGACTTTCAGCGTCTTACGGCGGCTCTCCAGCAGGAAGTCCTGCTCCTTGATTTGAGGTTTCACCATGAGGGCGTTCTCATATATGATTTCGGGAGCCGACAGCACTACGGTTTCGAGCATAAGCTCGTCGAGCTCAGGGACGCTTATGTCGAACTCAAGTCCGCTGCGCTCGAGCTCGAGCAACTGGGCAAGGTTGAGCAGGGCCAGCTTCACGTTGTTGCGGGCATCGGTGAGGGTCACTTCGTCTTTGGCGGCTTGGGCACGGATGTCGTAGAGTTGCGAGAGAGGAACCTTGCCGGCCTCGACCAGGGCCTCGGTGCGCTTCACCTGCTCGGTGGTGAGCGACTTCTGAAGCTCGGCTATCGTCAGTATCTCCTTATTGTACAGCGCCTGGAGGAAATAGGAGGCTACGCCAATGGACAGATCCTCCTTTGCCTTGTTGAGAGACTCGGTGGCGGCCATGAAGTTGAAGCGCCGCGCGGCAATGTCGTTCGGGATACGGAAGCCGTCGAACACCGGCATGCTGAGTTGCAGGTAGGCCGAGGAGTTGGCCGACGTCTGATCGATGATTGTCCCGTCTTTCGAGGGCGAGCGTCCGAAGTCGAAGTTCTGCCCCAGGCCCGCATTGAGCGACGGCAGCCAGCTATTCTGGCTGGTGCTCATCTCTATGTTCCTGACCTCCAGCTCCTGCTCGCGCTGCTTGAGGTCGATGTTGTGGTCTATCGCATGCCGGATGCAGTTCTCGAGGCTCCAGGTCTGGAGCTCGGTTTGAGCCGAAGCGCACAGCCAGGCGCCCAGCATGACGGCCGGCAATACGAGCCTTTGTATCAGTCTTCTTTTCATATCCTACTTATTTTCTTCCTTTTTCGCCTTGGGATCGATGGCGGCTCCGCGAATCTTATCGTCGGCGGTCAGGCCTTCCTTCACTTCTATGCGGATGCCGTTGGAGAGGCCGGTCACAATGTGCTTGCTCTCAAACACCTGCTTGGGGCTCTCCTCTTTGAGGATTTGCACGAAGGCCGAATCTTTCCGGAACTCAACCGTGCTTTCCGGAACGGTCAGCACATCGTAGGCGCTCTTGAGGACTATGGAGGCGTTGGCGCTGTATCCGGCGCGGATGAAGGCGTCGGCGGGGATGGTCACGGCGGCTTTCAGCTCGAACTGAATGGAGCCGTTGCGCTCCACGCCCTTGGGCGAAACGTACTCCAGTACAGCGTCAAATTCGCGGCTTTCCATGGCGCCTACGGTGAGCTTGATGGGCATGCCCTCGTGGATGCGGCCTATTTCGGTTTCATCAACATTGCCGCGGAATATCATATCGTTCATGTTCGCAACCGAGGCTATGGTGGTGCCGTCGTTAAAGTTGTTGGACTGAATCACGGAGTTGCCAACCTTCACCGGCACGTCGAGAATCATGCCCGTTATGGTGCTGCGTATCTGCGTCGTACTTGCTACCTTGGAGTTGCGGGCAATGCCGTCGCGTATGATTTCGAGGGCGTTCTGCGCATTGGCAAGTTCCTCCTTCGCCTTGAGATAGTTGGCGTTCGACACGTTAAATTCCTCCTTGGATATGACGCCTTGCTTGAAGAGGGCCTCGTCGCGGTTGAAGGTTTCTTCCACCTGCTTTTGGTTAATGCCGGCAACGTTAACGCGCGACTCGGCGCTGTTGAGCTGCACCATTTCGGGTATGACCTTGATGCGGGCGATTATTTCTCCCTCGCGAATCATCTGTCCGGCCTCCTTCATAAGCTCGGATACAATGCCGGATATCTGAGGTTTAATCAATATTTCGTAGCGAGGCTCAACGCTGCCCGTCGCCACTGTCTTAACTTCTATCGTATCTCTCGTTGGAGTTTCTATTGCATATTCAGTAACCACAGGCTGCGCCTTTTGCCACAAAAAGTAAAACGTACCTAACACTATCAATCCGAGGATCCCCATAAATATAGTCCGAAGGATCTTCTTCCATATTCGCTTCTTCTTCATATTCTTATATTATTTGATTTGTATTTATTTCTGATCTATATAAACCCCCTTGCCGTCCACAAGCCGCCCCGGCATATCCGTAAAAAAAGTGGAATTATTCCCGGGAATATTTGAATTGTACTTAGGAACCGCGCCATTGTTCTCAAGAACTTTTGCATTGTTCTTAGGAACCGCGCCATTGTTCTCAAGAACTTTTGAGTTGTACTTAAGAACCGCGCCATTGTTCTTAAGAACTTTTGAGTTGTACTTAAGAACCGCGCCATTATTCTCGGCAACAACGCAATTGTATAAAGCTATTTTTTGATTGTAGGGGGCTACCGCGC
>JAITGS010000073.1 GCA_031280435.1 Tannerellaceae bacterium
TTTTGGGGGCTATTCCGCTTGGGATATTTGCGATAGCGAGATGCAAAAAAGGAATTACGCCTGCCCAAATAATGTGTCAAAAAGGTAGAGACGCGATGCATCGCGTCTCTACGCGCAACGTGTCAAAAGCCTTCACGCTCGAACGATGGGTCATTCCCGCCTTCGCGGGAATGACCCATTTGGGCAGGCGAGGGCCTTCGCCCGAAAAAATTATCCGTCTCGCAGCTTGCGGGGAGCTTCGGTTAAAAAAATTATCTGTCCCGCAGCTTGCGGGGAGCTTCGGTTAAAAAAATTATCCGTCACGCAAGTTGCGGGGAGCTTCGGTTAAAAAAATTATCCGTCACGCAAGTTGCGGGGAGCTTCGGTTAAAAAAATTATCTGTCACGCAAGTTGCGGGGAGCTTCGGTAACAAAAATTATCTGTCCCGCAAGTTGCGGGGAGCTTCGGTATAGAGCCTTTTCCTGATTTTTAGCGGCTATCGGGGTGGTTGGGGCTTTTTTTGTGTGCTCTCAAAACAGGGAAACCTGCGACGGGCTGCGGGTATTATTCCACAAAAATGCTAAAGGTGGGTGAGCTTGCGGCGTACAATTCTCCCAAAAGAGGGGAAATGTTGCCGGGATAATGCCGGAATCCCGCTTGGCGGCAAGCTCAAACAATATCCCACAAGTTTGGAATATAAAAAAAACCGCATATCTTTGATTTACGTTAAAATCGACTGTTACACATATATTAAAACATACACTTTCTATACTACTAATATTAATTGATGGAAACACCCGTAGAATTTTTACCGGAGACTTCCGCTATTGAGGCGTTGCAACGACGCTGTTTCGTCATGTATGTCCTGATGATGCTTTTCAATACCCTGATTGCCTCGACGCTTATGTGGAAGCTTTTAGACATACTCCAGCTCGGCATTTTTGTATTCGGCGTAAGCCTTGCTCATTTGGCGGGTCTGCTGATTTCGATTCGCAGGCCGTTCGACAAGCTCAAATCCACCATCACGGTTGTAATCATAGTATCGGTGATTGCGATTTCGCCTGTGGCTGTTATTTCGCACATATTCGGCAACAGGGCCAACTACCTGTGGGTGGCGCTTGCTCCCATGGCCTTCATGGTTCTTTATCCCGATACGAGCTCCGGCCGTACCATCATATACTTCTGCTCGTCGGTGTTCCTTATACTTATGCTTATGTTCATAGCCAATGCTATGATACCGGTTTTCCACTCTTATCTGGATGACTGGTACCTGCATATCTCGATGCACAAACTGAGCCTGACCGAAAAGGTGGCCGTACTGCAGCCCATAGTCGCCGTACCTATATTCTTCTTCTACTTCCTGTACTACATCCAGAAGATTTACGAGCTCAAGCTGCTTGCGGCATATAATGCAGCCTCGTCGGGCCAGTTCAGCAAAAATGAGGAGATGTCGGTTGCACGGTATGCCGAAATCTTTGCCGCCATAGAGGATTATTGCCGGACAAGCAAGCCCTATCTCGACCCTACGCTCAGCATAGCCCAGTTTGCAGCCCACCTCAACAGCAACACTACCTACATCTCGCGCGCCATCAGCATCCACAACGGCATGAGCTTCACTACCTACATCAATGCCTATCGCGTTCGCCACGCCAAAGACATGATTAAGCACAACAACAGCGAGTATACCCTTGAATATATTTACAGTTCCTCCGGCTTCCAGAATCAATCGACCTTCAACCGCGTCTTCAAGCAAATGGAAGGCCTGACGCCAAGCGACTACCTTGCCGAAGTTGAAACCGGCCACAGGATTCCGGACTGAGGCCTTTTCAGCAGTTCTTCATCCTGATCATAGCGGCCAGTTGCAGGAAATAGTCTGCGCTCCATATATCCATTTCCGAGGGGTTCTTGATAAAGGGGCGGACATCGGTTTTCACAGCCTTCATATCGGTTTTCAGGATGCGATCCTTCAGCATGGCTTTAAAGGTTTCTATGGAAAAGTCGTCTTTTGCGATAGCATTGATTTGCTCTGCCCGTTGCTGCAAGTGCACAAAATTGAGCGATACATTATGCCGCACGTACCACTCAAAATCATACCAATCGCGTCCTTTTACCCGATTCTTCCAGTTGCGGAACAGCAAGGCGTGCATCTTCCCCGCATATAAATCGGGCAGGGCATAGCTGCGTACCATGAACGAAAAGGGCAGCATCAGAAGTTTATATTCGGTGGCGAAGCCGGCCGGCGGATTCTTGTCAACTTCGATTTTGATTTTCACGGTCTGCTCGGCAACAAATTGCAAATTGTAAATCTCGGTTGTGTCTTTAAGGAAGGCCGATTCAATATTTGTTTGGGCGCTCTTTGCCTTGCGGCTAATAGTAATTTCGCGTCCGACGGCTCTGAATTCAGCCCTTATGGCGTCAAAGTAATTTTCTAAGCAGAAGCTGCCGTCAGCCTGCAACAGAGAAAAATCCAAGTCTTCGCTGAAGCGCGGCATGTCATGGAAAATCCGCAGGCAAGTTCCGCCGTAAAAGGCGGCCCGCTCGAAAAAGCCTCCGCGATACAGCCCTGCCAGAGCTATTTGCTGCATCACTTCATGCATGGCGTTCGTGCGATCGTCTTTAGTTTTTATCTCATAGCGAGAGAGCATGTTTTTAAAAATCGGGCTTTCCATCTTTATCTCATATCAAAACTTGGATGCAAATTCTGCCAGGCACTCCAGCTCGGCCTTCTTCCTGCCCCTTTCGGCGCACTGCCTGATTATGCCGGTATCGAAACGGCCTTGCACTGCCGAGAAATCAATCCGCATATCTTCTTCCAAATAAATCCGCATTGCCCTGACGGATTGCAGGCGCAGGTTGGGGGTTATTAAAATCTGGTCGCACAATGCCTTTTCGGGCGAAGCGAGCAGATAGGCACATTCATGATCTACGGTTTGCCGGCTGATTCCGATCGGATAATAATCTTGCGGGACAGTGATGTACTCAAAGCGTCCGACTGCGTTTTCAAACAGCTTGGCCCGCTTGAAAACTGCCGACCGCAGGGCGTATACCTGTTCGGGTATCAAGCCGTAAAAGGCCAGGGCGCTTTCGAACGAAACATAGGAGGGGCCGTACAAATGGTTCGCTATTAATCCCCTCGACAGCGGCTTGCGGCTTATTGCGGGCGAAACCACATACAATCCCTTTTTCAAACGAAGCAGGTCGCCGCGCTTTTCCATGGCCGAAATCTTGTTTCGCCGGAATTTGTACTTCTCCGTTATGCTATATAATACAGAGGTATCAATCGGTATATTCCCAAAGCTTTCTAATATATTCATGCTGTCTCATTCGATTCTATGCAGTGAAGATAGCAGTTCTTTCCAAGATAGTTGAATAAAAATCAACTATGCATGCAGCAATACGGGTGCGACGGCAGCCCGGCAACTGCCTGCCGAGCCTCCGGCAGGGCTACTCGTGCCGGTTCCAGAGCGTCCAGGCGGCGGCGGCTTGCAGGTGCAGCATCTCGAGGCCGTTCTTCACAGAGGCTCCATGCTCGCGGCCTTTCCGCATGAAGAGGGTCTCTTCGGGATTGTAGATGAGGTCGTAGAGGAGGTGCTGCGATGACAGGAGCTCGTAGGGGATGGGCGGACAGCCTTGCACGTTCGGGAACATTCCCAGCGGAGTGGTGTTGACGATCAAGCGGCGCTCAGCCATCAGAGCCGGACTGAGGTCGCCGTATGTGAGGCAGCCCTCGCGCTCCGTGCGCGACACGAACAGAGGCTCCAGCCCCAGACGCTCCAGTCCGTGGCATACGGCCTTCGACGATCCTCCGGTGCCGAGAATCAGAGCCTTGCGATGCGAAGGGCCGAGCAGAGGGGCCAGCGATTGCTCGAAGCCTGTGACGTCGGAGTTATATCCCTTGAGCCCGGTGCGACCGGAGGCGTCTTTGCGGAACACTATAACGTTCACGGCTCCTATCTTCCTTGCCGTATCGTCAATCTCGTCAAGGTGCTCCAATACTGCTACCTTATGCGGGATGGTTACGTTGAGCCCGTCGAGCTCGGGATGCGTTTTCAGGATGCGCGCCAGCTCGCTGAGGCTCTGCACCTCGAAGTTGAGGTACTCGGCATCGGTTTGCTCGGCTGCAAACTTGCGGCTGAAATAATCCCGTGAGAAGGAGTGCCCCAACGGGAAGCCTATTAAACCGTAGGTTCTCATGACATAATTAATGAAGCCTGTGCGCCTTCAGCCTTTGGTTTTGAATCCTGTATACATGGAGCATATACCGCAGCTGAAGGTTTGCGATCCTGTGGCGGTGAAGCCGGCCTCCTCCAGCAGTCGCTCCATGTCGCGGCCCTGAGGGACGGCCCGGATTGAGGCAGGCAGGTAGCGGTAGGCGCTTATCTGTCCCGACAGCAGCATCCCGGCCGGCGGTATCACTATCGTTGAGTACAGACGATACAGTTGGCGCATGGGGAAGCCTTGCGGCCGCGAGAGCTCCAGTATCAGAAGCTGTCCGCCCGGCTTCAGCACGCGAAGCATCTCGGCCAGGCCTTTGCCGAGGTCTTCCAGATTGCGCAGCCCGAAGGCTATCGTTACAGCGTCGAATGTGTTATCCCCGAAGGAGAGGCTGAGGCAATCCCGGCACTCGAAGCGAATCAAATCCGACAGCCCCGCCTCGGCAACCTTGCGTTTGCCTATCGCCATCATCTTTTCGGATATATCGACGGCAATTATCCGATACGGCTGCAGCCGCCGGGCCATCAGTATGGACAGATCGCCGGTTCCGGCGGCCAGGTCGAGTATGTCGGTCGGAGAGTTTCGGATGGCGCCTACGGCTTTCCGCCTCCATTGCCTGTCGAGCCCAAAGGACAGGACGCGGTTGAGCCTGTCGTAGCTGCCGGCGATTGAGTCGAACATCCGGAGCAGCTGACGGCCCTTGCTTTCGTCGCCTCCGTAGGGCCTGACGAGTTCGGGCGATGCGGTCATTCCCCTCTTTGCCTTAGCCATTCCGACACGTTGCGCAAGATGCGCTCCGAGAGGTTGTCCTCGCTGCCGAGCCTGAACGGCTCTCCGGTGATGAGCTCGAACAGCTCCATGTATCGCTCGCTTATGCCGGCTATGACTTCGGGCGTCATCTCCGGGACGAGCTGCCCGGCCTGTCCCTGGAATCCGTTGGCCATAAGCCATTCGCGCACAAATTCCTTGGAGAGCTGCCGCTGCGGCAGTCCCTGCTCGAAGCGTTCTTCGTATCCTTCCGAATAGAAGTATCTGGACGAATCGGGCGTGTGTATCTCGTCTATCAGGTAGACGATGCCGTCGCGCTTGCCGAACTCGTACTTGGTGTCGACCAGCAGCAGCCCCCTTTGCCCGGCAATCTGCACGCCGTGCAGGTAGAGCTCCATGGCGTATCGTTCGAGCAAAGCATAGTCCGTTTCCGAGACCAATCCGCGGCTTATGATTTCCTCCTTCGAGATGTTCTCATCGTGCCGGCCCTGTTCGGCCTTAGTGGTGGGAGTGATGATAGGAACCGGGAAGCGTTGGTTTTCGCGCATGCCGTCGGGGATATGCACGCCGCAAATGGAGCGCTCGCCCTTGCAGTAGGCCCGCCAGGCGCTGCCGCAGAGGAATCCGCGCACTATCATCTCCACCGGGAAGCCCTCGCATCGCAGGCCTGCCGTCACCATGGGGTCGGGCACGGCCAGCTTCCAGTTGGGGCATATATGCTGCGTTGAGTCGAGGAAGGCGGAGGCTATGCGGTTGAGCATTTCGCCCTTGCCGGGAATCCCGTGGGGCAGCACCACGTCGAATGCCGAGATTCTGTCGGTCACGACCATTACCAGCAAGTCCGTTCCTATGCTGTAAACGTCGCGCACTTTGCCGTGGTACACGTTCTGCAGCCCGGCAAATCTGAAGTTGGTTGATAACAATGAAATATCCATGCTTTATATATTATATAATGTGTATACAGGAACTCTACTAATTGATTTTTCTGCGTTACGCTCGGTCGGCAAAATGCTCATGTACTAAAGTACACTCCGCTTTTGCCTCCCTCACAAGCCTTGAAAAATCTAATTATTAGAAGTTCCTTAAAGTTCATTTGGTCCCCGAATCCGCTCTGCGGCTGTTCTCCTTTTCGTAGGCTTCAACAATGCGCTGCACCAGCTTGTGCCTCACAATATCCTCCCGGCCGAACTCTACGCAGGCAATACCCGGAATTTTCCCCAGCAACCTCATGGCGTGAACCAGCCCCGACGTTTGCGAAGGCGCCAGGTCGACCTGCGTGACGTCTCCCGTTACAATCATCTTGGCGCCGGTGCCCAGCCTTGTGAGGAACATCTTGATCTGCGGGATGGTCGTGTTCTGGGCTTCGTCCAGTATCACAATAGCGTCGCCCAGCGTGCGCCCGCGCATAAACGCCAGCGGTGCTATGCTTATAACCTTGTTTTCTATATGCTCCTTAAGCTTTGCAACGGGCAGCATGTCTTCCAGGGCGTCGTATAATGGTTGCAGATAGGGGTCGATTTTTTCCTTCATGTCACCCGGCAGGAATCCCAGCTTCTCGCCTGCCTCCACGGCCGGGCGGCTGAGTATTATCCTTCGCACGGCTCGGTTCTTGAGGGCTCTCACGGCAAGCGCAATGGCCGTATAGGTTTTCCCGGAGCCCGCCGGGCCCGTCACGAACGTGAGGTCGTTCTCCTCAAACAGTTGCACAAAGGTTTGCTGGTTGGCCGTACGCGCCGTGATGGGCTTGCCGCTCATGCCGTATATAATCAGGTTATCCTGCCGTACGGTGGCCGGAGTTTTTCCCTTAACTATGTCAATTATAATATCTTCACCCAATGCAGAGTATTCCACGCAGTATTTCTCAATCTCCCTCATCTTGTTGAGGAATCCCTCCGATTCCTCGGCGTCTCCAATGATTTTCACTACGCTGCCCCTGGCAACTATGCGCAGCTTGGGGAAGAGGTTTTTCAGGAGTTGCAGGTTAACATTGTTCACTCCGTAGAAAACCACCGGGTCAACATTTTCAAGTATATAAATACGTTCTATCATTCTGTAAAATATTTTTTAACTGATGCAAAATTACAAAAGCATCCCGGTTTGAAAGCATGGCCGTACATTTTGCCTGTATAAAGCCTGCGCAGGGCTCCGGCTGATAAGGCCCGGCCATTGTTGCAGTCCGGGCGCCGGCCCCGGTTTCGTCGCATCATTTTCATTTGCTCCGCAATAATATACGGTGATCAGCCGGTATTGTATCAATTTCAAAAAATATTTTTAGAGATTTTAAGGAATGGTGTAAGTGAGCGACGTTTGTCGCGAGCCATCGACACAGTGTCGGTGGGCCCAAATAATTGTCGCGAGCCATCGACACAGTGTCAGTGGCGTGCGACGATTGTCTGGGCCCACTGAAACCGTTTCGATGGCGTGCGACGATTGTCTGGCGCCACTGAAACCGTTTCGATGGCGTGCGACAATTGTCTGGGCCCACTGAAACCGTTTCGATGGCGTGCGACAATTGTCTGGCGCCACTGAAACCGTTTCGATGGCTCGCGACAATTGTCTGGCGCCACTGAAACCGTTTCGATGGCGTGCGACAATTGTCTGGGCCCACCGACACTGTGTCGATGGCGTGCGACAATTATTTGGGCCCACCGACACTGTTTCAGTGGCGTCGGACAAGCGTCGCTCACTAACGCCATTCCTTAAAATCTCTAAAAAATTTTTTGGGAATTGATACAATGTCGACGGCAGAGGACAGAATGTGTGCGGGGGTGCGAAAGGTAATTGCCGCCTGCAAAGCGGGTCGGGGGGATGCGAAAATGTAACTCACGTTTGAAAAACCGGTCATTCCCGCGAAGGCGGGAATCTCCGATCGATAAACGGATACGATTGGAAAGATTTGTTGGGTATAAAACAATAGAATCGTCCCAGCTTTCGATCGGAGATTCCCGCCTTCGCGGGAATGACCTGCTTTGTTGGCGGCAATTATCTTTTTGAAGGCCCGATTTTTTTTGCGGTAATGGCCTTTGAACGTTTATAATTCCCGTTGCATTGGTTTGGGCTGTTGAGGGCTGGTCGTGGGACGCGGGGGCCTTGTTCGGCGGGGTGATGCTTTCGGGCCTTCAACAATTGCTTATCTTTGTCTGCATCAAATGATATTAAAAGGATGAACGAACATATTTTATCTCCACTGATTGCCCGGAGTTTGGGCATCGCGGCCGACAAGGTGGCCCGCACGGTTGCGCTCCTTGGCGAGGGCGCAACTATCCCGTTCATAAGCCGATACCGCAAGGAGGTGACGGGCGGACTGGACGAGGTTCAAATTGCCGACATAAGCGACCGGCTCGACCGGCTTACGGAGCTTGCAAAGCGCAAGGAAACGGTGCTGGGCTCGATTGAGGAGCAGGGAAAGCTTACGGACGAGCTGCGGCAGCGCATAGAGGGCTGCTGGGATGCCACGGAAATTGAGGACATCTACCTGCCTTATAAGCCTAAGCGACAGACTCGTGCCGAGATTGCCCGCAAGAAGGGCCTGGAGCCGCTGGCCACGCTGATAATGCTGCAAACGGAGCGCAATCTCTCGGCTCGCGTCGGGGCTTTCCTCAGCGATGATGTTCCTTCGGAGGAGGATGCCTTGCAGGGCGCTCGCGACATTATTGCCGAACTGGTTAGCGAGGACGAGGATTCACGCAATGCGGTGAGGCAATCCTTTGAGCGCACGGCTGTTATTGCCGCCAAAGTGGTTAAGGGCAAGGAGGAGGAAGGTGCTAAATACCGCGACTATTTCGACTTCAGCGAGCCGCTCGGTCGCTGCAGCTCTCACAGGCTGCTGGCCCTGAGGCGGGGCGAGGCTGAGGGCGTTTTGCGGGTAAGCATATCGCCGGAGGCGGAGCCCTGCATCGACAGGCTCAAGCTCCGCTACGCAGCCAAGAGGGGCCGGAACGATTCTACCGAGCATGTGTATCAGGCCGTTGAGGATTCGTTCAAGCGCCTGCTTAAGCCGTCGATAGAGACCGAATTTGCGTCGCTGAGCAAGGAGAAGGCTGACGGGGAGGCTATACGTATTTTTGCGGCTAACCTCCGGCAGCTTCTGCTTGCTCCTCCGCTTGGGCAAAAGCGAACGCTTGGGGTTGACCCCGGCTTCAGGACGGGATGCAAGCTGGTTTGCCTCGATGGGCAGGGCAACTTGCTTCACAACGAAACAATCTATCCGCATCCGCCGCAAAACCAGAAGGATAAGGCGTCGGCCAAGCTGGCTAAGCTGGTGTCGAGCTATGCGATAGATGCGATTGCTATCGGAAACGGCACGGCCGGCCGCGAAACCGAGGAGTTCATCACGGGGATACAGTTTGACCGTCAGGTTCAGGCCTTTGTGGTGAGCGAGAACGGCGCATCCATTTACTCGGCCTCCAAAACCGCCCGCGAGGAGTTTCCGGACTATGATGTGACTGTCCGCGGCGCTGTGAGCATTGGGCGGCGGCTGATGGATCCGCTGGCCGAGCTTGTGAAGATCGATCCCAAGAGCATAGGCGTAGGTCAGTATCAGTACGATGTGAATCAGTCGCTGCTGAAGAAGAGCCTCGACCAGACGGTTGAAAGCTGTGTGAATACGGTAGGCGTGGATGTTAATACGGCCAGCCGGCATCTGCTGACGTACGTGTCGGGGCTGGGGCCGACGCTGGCGCAGAACATTGTTGAGTATAGGACGGCGAACGGTCCTTTCCGTTCGCGCAAGGAGCTGATGATGGTTCCGCGCATGGGCAAGAAGTCGTTCGAGCAATCGGCCGGCTTCCTGAGGATCTCCGGCGCTGCGAATCCTCTGGACAACTCGGCTGTGCATCCCGAAAGCTATGAGGTGGTCGAACGGATGGCCGACGATCTTAATTGCACGGTTGATAAGCTGATAGCGGATAAGGGCTTGCGCTGCAAGATCGATCCGTCGGCCTACGTGGGCGGCTCTGTTGGGCTGCCGACCTTGCTCGACATCATGGAGGAGCTGGACAAGCCCGGCCGCGATCCGCGCAGCTCCGTCCGTGTGTTTTCCTTCGAGCCGTCGATAAAGAAGCTGGAGGATTTGCAGGTGGGGATGCATCTGCCGGGTATAGTGACCAACATCACCCGCTTCGGCTGCTTTGTAGACATTGGGATAAAGGAGAACGGGCTGGTGCACGTTTCGCGCATGGCCGATCGCTTCGTCGACGACCCGACGCAGATAGTATCTATACATCAGCAGGTGAAGGTGAGGGTTACGGGGATTGACACGGAACGCAGGCGCATCGAATTATCTATGACAAACAAATAATCAATTAAATATCATATCAACATGGAAAACCATACGGTAAACCCGCTTGGAGAGCTTCAGATAGAGCTTCCGGAAGATGTAGCTCAGGGCAGTTATGCCAACCTGGCCGTCATAGCTCATTCGGCCTATGACTTTGTTATCGACTTTATCCGCGTACTGCCCGGCATGCCTAAGGCGACGGTCCAGAGCCGGATTATCCTAACGCCGGACAATGCCCGCCGCCTGATGCTTGCCCTGGAGGATAACATCCGCAAGTTCGACGAGATGGAACGCAACGGCGCCGACTACAATAAGATGCTGCCTCCGATGAGCAGCCCGTCGGGCGAGGCATAGACGCTAATTCCACTCGACCGTTCCGTTTACTTTTAGCTTTACCTCCTGAAAAAATATCTTGCTGCCCGGACGGCTCCACGCACTATCAGAGGTTCCAGCCTCTTCGATACCTTTCGGAGCTCGTTCGGGATCGCTATGCTTTGCGGGCAGTGGCGCTCGCACTTGCCGCAACCTATGCATATCCGAGGGCCGCAAGGCTTGGCGCCCATAGCGGCCGTGCTGGTCATAAAGAGCTGGAGGCCGGTGGCGATGCCCTGCGCAAAGCTCGCATTGTAGGCGGCAAAACATTCGGGGATGTTGATTCCCTGCGGGCAGGGCATGCAGTAATTGCAGCCGGTGCATCTAATCCTGTACGCTCGCGAGAGCTCCTCGACGACGGCGGCGAACAGATCGCTCTCGGCCTGCGACAATGGAGCGAAACTTGCAGCCGTACGGATGTTTTCGCGCATCTGGTCAACCGTGCTCATGCCGCTCAGCACGGATGTCACCTCCGGCTGATTCCAGAGCCATCGCAGGCCCCATGCGGCCGGCGACAGCGAGGGATTGGCGCCGGCAAACAGCCGGACGGCCTCCGCAGGGAGTCCGGTAGCCAAGCGTCCTCCGAGGAGAGGCTCCATGATGATGACCGGTATGCCCTTGGCTGCGGCAGCTTTCAGACCCTCTTTGCCGGCCTGATAGTTTTCGTTCGAGTAGTTGTACTGAATCTGGCAGAGCTCCCAGTCGGCCATGTCGAGCACCTTCAGGAACTCGCCCGCCGAGCCGTGAAACGAAAAACCCATGCGACGTATTTTGCCCTCCTTCTTCCTGTCCTCAATCCATTGCTCTATGCCCCAGTCCAGCAGCGTTCGGCATTGCACCGAGTCGGTTATCATGTGCATCAGGTAATAATCAACATAGTCGGTTTTCAGGCGTTCGAGCTGCCTGTTGAAAAAGCGGTCGAAGCTTTCAGGGCCTTTGCAGGAGATAAGCGGCAGCTTGGTGGCTATGTTAATCTTATGTCGCAGGCCATGTCTGGCGACTATATTGCCCAGAGTTTCCTCGCTGCCGGAATAAATGTAAGCCGTGTCGAAGTAATTAACACCGCCGTCTGCGGCTTCCAGAATCATGCGCTCGGTTTCGGCCATGCTCCGCGAGAACCGCATACATCCAAGGCCAAGGATAGAGAGCTGTGAGCCCGAAGAAGGATCAGTTCTGTACTGCATAGGGAGCGCTTGCTTTTCCATTACATATATATATTAAGATAACAGGATTCGCGTCGGACGCATGCAGCCTCAATCGGCGCTCATGTACTTAGCCCTCACGTAGCCCTCAATCATTGCAACAATGCTGTCGAAGCCGGCTTTGGAAGCATTGAAGCAGAAATCGTAAGACGTGGCCATGCCCCAGACCTTCTGGCTGTAATAATTGTAGTACGACGCACGCTTTTTGTCGATTCGGGATATGAATGTAGCCGCATCTGCATGCGAAAGCTTCATGTCCGACATGATTCGGGCGATGCGCTCTTCGGGATCAGAGAGGATAAAGACCTTCAGGCAGCGCGGATGCTCGCGGAGAATGTAATCGGCACATCGGCCAACGAAAATAGCCGACTCGCGCTCGGCAATCTTGCGTATAACGTCGCTCTGTATCTGGAATAAAGTTTCGTTGCAGAGGTAGTTGCTCTCGCTGTACCCCATGAAGCCCGATCGGAAGCCGAAATACTTTCCCATGAAGCTGTAACTGTCCTTTTCGTCAACCCTCTCAAATATAGTCTTCTCCAAGCCGCTCTCCTGCGAAGCTAATTGTATCAGCTCCTTATCGTAGCAGGGAATGTTCAGGCGTTGCGAAAGCTGCTCGCCTATGAATTTGCCGCCGCTTCCCAGTTGCCGGCCAATGGTAATAGCATAATACTGTTCCATTAATTATATGTTATAATCTTGTTTGTTTTTCTTAAGTTCCATTGCGAGCAAAATGAAAGCCAATATCACCGAGGCGAAATCGGATATAGTCATACTCACCCACACGCCCGTTATTCCAAGGTAGTTCGGCAGTATCAGCAGGATAGGAATAAGGAACACCACCTGGCGGGTCATAGAGAGGATAATCGAGCGGCCGGCCTTGCCTATGCTCTGAAAGTAAGCCGAAACGACCATCTGGAAGCCTATTAAGGGAAAGAATGCGAAAACCCACCTGAGCCCCGGAGCCGCAATGCCTATAAGGTCGTCCTGGCCGGTGAAAATGGAGGCAACCATACGCGGAAAAAGTTCAACAATTATGAATCCCGCAAGCATGATTACAGTAGCAAAAAATATAGACTTTTTCAGCGCCATGATAACCCTGTCGTACTGCCTGGCGCCGAAGTTGTATCCAACGATGGGCTGCATGCCCTGGTTGAGGCCTATCACAATCATCACGAAAAGAAAGCCTATGCGGTTCACAATTCCGTAGGCTCCAACGGCCAGGTCGCCACCCTCCTTCAGCAATTGCCGGTTGATGAGGATAACGATCAGGCATCCGGCAGCATTCATGAGGAAGGGCGCCATGCCTATCGAGAACGATCCGGTAACAATGTTTTTGCGCAGCCTGTAAATGCCTTTCTTCCATCGTATAAAGCAGTCCTTGTCATTGAACAGATGCAACTGCCGGCACAGCACAATCACCTGCGAGAGTATGGTTGCAAAAGCAGCTCCCATGATTCCGAGATGGAAAATGAAGATGAACACAGGCGTCAGTATAGAATTGATTATAACCGAGTAGATCGTTATCATCATTGCCTCTCGCGGCTTCCCGGCCGAGCGTATCAATGCATTCAGCCCGAAGTACATGTGCGAGATAACATTGCCCGACAGTATCACCAGCATATATTCCTGCGCATAAGGCAAAGTTTGTTCGCTTGCTCCGAAGAAAAGCAGCACAGGATTGAGGAAAATAAGAGCGACAACGGAAAAAGCTATTCCCATAATAAGATTAAGCACAAGAACATTTCCAAGAATATTGTTGGCCGTTTCATAGTCTTTTTGTCCCATTCTTATCGAGAGCAATGTTGAAGCCCCCACTCCCACTAAAGCTCCAAAGGCAGCCCCAAGGTTCATAAACGGAAAGGTGATTGCGAGTCCCGAAAGGGCTAAGTGTCCAACTCCCTGCCCTATGAAAATGCTGTCGGTGATATTATATAATGAAGCAGCCGTCATTGCTATAATGGCCGGAATGCCATATCTCATTAACAGCTTCCCGACGTTTTCGGTGCCAAGGTTGTTCGGAGTATTAGTATATTCCATGTAGTCTATCTATGTTTTGATGATAAGCAAAGATAATAAAGTTTTAGGGGACTTCTAATAATTAGGCTTTCCAAGGCTTGCGTTGCTCAAAAAGTAATGCCTTCCCGCACCCCATTTTAACGATAGAGCGGACTGAACCGGGGCTCCCCGACCTCGTTCTAACGTTAGAACGGACCGGATCAGGTCTCCCGCAAGCCGTTTGAACGTTAGAATTGCCTGAATTTGGATTTTACGAGCTCGTTTGAACGTTAGAATGGGCCGAATTTGGGCTCTCCGACCCAATTTTAACATAAAAATTGTCTACCGGAGGGCAAATTGGCCCAATCCCAAGGCTCAAACGGGCTCCCGGAGGCCGAATTTGCCCCGTTTGAACGTTAGAATTGCTTGCGGGAGACCTGATTCAGTCCGTTTGAACGTTAGAACGGCTTTCGCGAAGGCCGATTTTCTCGTTCTAACGTTCAAACGGGCTATATCCGGGCTCCCGCAAGCCCCTTAAATGTTAAAAACGTCATTCCCGACTGAAAAATAGAACGTGTTCAAAAAGGAATTCATGCTCTTGAGAAGTTGTTCACTCAAAAGTCATGTGACTTTTGGGTGGCGGAGGCTGTCTGCACTCGAATCCTGTGCTGTTTTTGCCTGAGTCGGATCTGCGGCAAAGAAAAAAGGCCTGTTTTCAGGCATTGCATCGCTGTTTTACTCCCAAAATATTCGTATGTTTGTGCCACTGATAACGAATCGTGATGGAGCTTATTAATAAAAAAGATAATACACTTATTCGATGGTTCATAGGAGTGGGAGATTTGGTGGTTCTGAATCTTCTTCTTTTTATTATCTACCATTATTTGGGGGACTTTTACACGCAGACTCTCAAAGAGAATATAAGGGAAATTGTTCTGCTTCTCGGCTTTTGCTACTTTTTTGCAACTGTGTTTGTGCCGCCGAGATTGCAGTCGTCGGTGGTATTTCTCGACGCTATTGTCAGGCGATCGGCTGCCTTCGTAACTGTTTTTTTCTCGCTCTTTGCAATCTGCTTTATATTCCTGAATATAAGCGATACGCTGGGGACATTCCTTATGACTTATTATGTATCGTCGGTGCTTGTATTCCCGCTGTGGCATGTTCTTGCAAGGCTGATGCTGAAGTTGTACAGGCGGAAGGGCTTCGGCACCAAGCAGGTCGTGATTGTGGGAGCAGGTAAAAACGGGATGGAGCTGTACAGGATGATGAAAAACGAGCTGGACTACGGCTTCACGGTCCTCGGTTTCTTCGACGACAATGTTATGCTGGACGGCATCATTCCCAACTATCTCGGCACTACCGACAGTGTGAACGAATTTGTATCGAAAAATGATGTAGACGAGATATATTGTACGCTGCCGGGCACTCAAGACGAGAAAATACTGATGCTTCTTAATCATGCCGAAAATGAATTGATTCGCTTCTACATTGTCCCGGAGTTTTATCGCCACGTTAAGAAGACGCTGGTGATGGACATGATGGAGTCGATTCCGCTGCTGTCTATCAGGAAAGAGCCTTTGCAATCGCCGTACAACCGAGCCCTCAAGCGGGCCTTCGATATAGTCTTCGCATCCTTCATTCTGCTTGCCGTCTATCCTGCCATGTACATAATACTGGGCATATTGATTAAGCTGTCGTCGCCGGGGCCTGTTCTTTTCAGGCAGAAGCGCACGGGGCTATACGGCAAGGATTTCGAATGCTTCAAGTTCCGCACCATGAGGCTTAACGACAATGCCGATACGGAGCAGGCCGTGAAAAACGATCCGCGCAAAACCAAGCTGGGCGATTTCCTCCGCAAAACCAACCTCGACGAGTTTCCGCAGTTCCTCAATGTCCTTACCGGAGACATGTCGGTTGTGGGCCCACGCCCGCACATGCTCAAGCACACCGAGGAGTATTCGGCAAGCATCGACAAATACATGATTCGCCACTTAGTGAAGCCGGGCATAACGGGCTGGGCGCAGGTGACGGGATACAGAGGCGAAACCAAAACTCTGGAGCAGATGGAAGGGCGGGTCAGGCGCGACGTTTGGTACATTGAGAACTGGTCGTTTTTGCTCGACCTCAAGATAGTGGTCGTCACCCTTGTCAATATGTTCAGAGGAGAAAGGAACGCCTACTGAGTCATGGGCAGGATTATGGCCATTGACTACGGGCAAAAGCGTTCGGGGCTTGCAATAAGCGATCCTTGCAGAATCATAGCCGGCGGACTGGCCACGGTTGCAAGCGCTGAGCTGCTTGAATATATAAAGCAGTATGTTGCTGCGGAGGATGTAGAGCTTTTCGTTGTCGGCTATCCTCGCCGGGCCGACAATTCCGATTCGGATAATATGAAACATGTTGCCGGCTTCGTCAGGCGCCTCGGGCAGGCTGTCCCTCAGATTCCGGTGGAATACGCAGATGAGCGTTTCACCTCCGTCCTGGCTAAGCAGGCCATGATTAGCGGAGGCTTAAAGAAGAAAAAGCGGCGCGACAAGGCTCTTGTAGACGAAGTCAGCGCCGTTATTATTTTACAATCGTATTTAGAAAGCAAATATTATTAGAAAATGATTTTACCTGTTTACCTGTACGGCCATCCTGTTTTGCGCCGGGCTGCCGACATTGTTCCGGGCGATTATCCCAAGCTGGCCGAGCTTATTGCCGACATGTTCGAAACCATGTATAATGCCGACGGCGTTGGGCTGGCGGCTCCTCAGATTGGCCGGTCGATAAGGCTGCTTGTTATAGACGCCGATTCGATTAGCAAGAACCACCCGGAGTGCAAGGGCTTTAAGCGTGTTATGATCAATCCCGTTATTGCCGAAGAGAGCGACGAGGAGAGCCCCGACGAAGAGGGCTGCCTCAGCATTCCGGGCATACACGAAAAGGTGTGGAGATCGACCTGGGTTAGGGTGGAGTACGAAGACGAGCAGCGCGAGAAGCGCACGGAGCTCTTCGAGGCTTTCAATGCCAGAGTGGTTCTGCACGAGTACGACCACCTGAACGGCGAAGTTTTCATCGACCACATCGCACCTATACGCAAGCAACTTAACAGGCGCAAGCTGAACTCTATAATTAAAGGCACGTCGGATTGCACGTACAACACCGTAATCGGGCCGGCCAAGTAATCAACTCAAATCACTGATCATGTCTAATTTAGAAAAAAACATCCGCACCCTGCGCGAGAAAAAAGCAGTGGCGGAAATGGGCGGCGGCGAAGCTGCTATCGAAAAACAAGTTGCAATGGGCAAGCTCACTGCACGCGAACGAATCCTGGCTCTGCTCGATCCGCAGTCATTCCACGAATACGACATGTTCGTCAAGCATGAAGGACGGGACTTCGGGATGGACAAAAAGGAGTTCCCCGGAGACGGCGTTGTGACCGGAACCGGAACCATCTTCGGCGCTCCCATCTGCATCTATGCGCAGGACTTCACCGTTGCCGGAGGCTCCCTCGGCCTCCAGCATGCCCGCAAAATCACCAAGATTATGGACCATGCCCTGAAGATGAAGTGCCCCATCATAGGCATCAACGACTCCGGAGGCGCGCGCATACAGGAGGGCGTCCAGGCCCTGGCCGGTTACGGCGAGATATTCTACCGCAATACTATCGCATCAGGCGTGGTGCCGCAGATTTCACTCATCCTCGGCCCCTGCGCCGGCGGTGCGGTGTACTCGCCGGCCCTCACCGACTTCGTTTTTGTTGTCGAGAACATCTCCAAGATGTTCATCACCGGGCCTAACGTTATCAAGACCGTCCTTGGCGAGGATATATCCATGGAAGATCTGGGCGGAGCCCGCGTTCATGCCGAGATTACAGGCAACGCTCACTTTTACGCCACAAGCGAGCAGGAATGTTTCGAACAAATCAAGCGCCTGGTCAGCTATATTCCCTGGAACAACACGGAGCATGCCAAATCCATAGAGCCTGAAGAGCCGGGCGTAAGCCTTAACATAGGTAACGTCGTTCCCTCCGACCCCAAGATGCCCTACGACGTTCGCGACGTCATCAGATGCCTTGTCGACAGCTCCGACTTCCTGGAGATTCAGGAGCTCTGGGCTGCAAATATTGTCATAGGCTTCGGCCGCATGAACGGCAACACCGTCGGCTTCGTTGCCAACCAGCCCATGGTGCTCGCCGGAGTGCTCGACTGCGACAGCTCCGACAAGGCCGCCCGCTTCATACGCTTCTGCGATGCCTTCAACATTCCCATCATCACTCTGGAGGATATGCCGGGATACCTTCCGGGAGTCGACCAGGAGCACGCCGGCGTTATCCGACACGGCGCCAAGGTGCTCTATGCATATTCGGAAGCCACCGTGCCCAAGATAACCGTCATACTCCGCAAAGCCTACGGCGGCGGATATATAGCAATGAACTCAAGGCATCTCGGCGCCGATTTCACCTTCGCATGGCCCAGCGCAGAGATAGCCGTAATGGGCCCCGAAGGCGCCGCCAATATCATCTTCAGGAAGGAGATACTGGAAGCCGATGATCAGGATGCAATGCGCAAGGAGAAGGTGAAGGAATACATTGAGACCTTTGCCAATCCGTTCGTGGCCGCCTCCAAGGGCTTCATCGACTCGGTGATAGAGCCCAAGGAAACCCGCTCGCTGCTGCTTCACGCCCTGGAGCTGTCGGTGCTGAAAGCAGAGGTTCGCCCGGCCAAGAAGCACGGTATTCCTCCGTTCTGATGCTTATCTACCCATTAAATTGCCTAAGATTATGGATACGGAAAACAATTCATACGTAGACTTTGTAGTCACCGCCCGCAAGTACAAAACCCTGCTCACCAAGAAATACATCGGCCGCCCGGTCTGGAACAAAACCAATCCGGGCGAGATCCGTGCAACGCTTCCCGGCTCCATAGTTGAGCTGAAGGTTAAGCTTGGCGAGGAAGTGAAAGAAGGCAGCCTCCTGCTCGTTCTCGAGGCCATGAAGATGCTCAACAGAATCACCTCGCCCGTCTGCGGAACCGTTAAAGACATCCTGGTCAGCGAGGGCGACAAGGTCGGCAAAAACCATCTGATGATAGTCATAGCCACCGAATAAGCCGGCCGACAGCAACCTCATAGCGCACAGGAGCCGCTGAATCCATAGGGGTTTAGCGGCTCTTTTTATAGCCTC
>JAITGS010000033.1 GCA_031280435.1 Tannerellaceae bacterium
AATTGGAAAATGCCTAAGATGAAGACTAATTCCGGTGCCAAAAAGAGGTTCGCCCTTACCGGAACAGGTAAAATCAAGAGAAAACATGCTTTTAAGAGTCATATCCTGACCAAGAAAACGAAGAAGCAAAAGAGAAACCTCACTCACACGGGGCTGGTGCACAAATCGAACACTCGTAACGTGATGGAAATGCTTGCGTTGAGATAATCTTAAAAGTATATTGAGTTTTAAACGATTTTTATTAACCGAATGTTTAGCCGCTAAGTTCATCTCGCAAGAGATGGCGCTAACCTTCAAAAAAACAGATTAGAATTATGCCGAGATCAGTAAATCATGTTGCTTCAAGAGCAAAAAGAAAACGGATTTTAAAACTTACAAGGGGCTACTACGGAGCCCGCAAGAATGTTTGGACAGTAGCCAAAAACACTTGGGAGAAAGGTTTGACCTATGCATATCGCGACCGCCGCACCAAGAAACGTAACTTCCGAGCTTTATGGATTCTGCGCATCAATGCCGCTGCACGTCTGGAAGGCTTCTCGTACTCGCGCCTGATGGGCGCTCTGCACGACAAGGGTATTGAAATCAATCGCAAAGTCCTTGCAGATTTGGCAATGAATCATCCCGAAGCATTCAAAGCCATTGTAGACAAGATTAGATAAATGAAAGAATATTGAAGCCTTATGCAGGAGCCTCCCACACAACAGATCGGGAGGCTTCTTTTTTTATAGCAACTTACAGCTTTCCTAAAGGCTGCCGCACGGAGTGCATATTTCTGTCTCTCCCTTCATTTCCTTACATTTGCCACATTATGAATATAACCCAAATAGAGATCCCTACTATGTCAACAAAATCATTTATCAGCGAAAACAAAGCTCGCTTCATCGACGAATGGGCCGAGCTCCTTCGAATACCTTCAGTTAGCGCAAAGAGCGAACATAAACCCGACATCCGGGCCTGCGCAGAGAAATGGATGGAACGATTGCTCTCCTCAGGCGCCGACAGGGCCGAAATCATGCCGACCGACGGCAATCCGGTGGTCTACGCCGAGAGGATTATAGACGGGCAGGCGCCAACCGTCCTCGTTTACGGACACTACGACGTGATGCCGCCCGAACCGCTCGACCTCTGGAGCAGCCCTCCCTTCGAACCCACTATCCGCGACGGCAGGATGTGGGCTCGAGGAGCCGACGACGATAAGGGCCAAGCCATGATTCAGGTTAAAGGATTCGAAACCGCACTGCAAACCGGAGCCCTCCGATGCAACGTCAAGTTCATAATGGAAGGCGAAGAGGAAATAGCATCGCCAAGCCTCGAAGCCTTCTGCCGAAAGCATAAGGACAAGCTGAAGGCCGACCTTATCCTCGTGTCCGACACCACCATGCTGAGCGCCGACATCCCCACCCTAACCACCGGACTGAGAGGCCTGGCCTACTGGGAAGTGGAGCTCACCGGGCCTAACCGCGACCTGCACTCCGGACACTTCGGCGGAGCAGTCGGCAATCCCATCAACATTCTGTGCCGGCTGCTCGCAGGCATGACCGACAGCCGTGGGCGCGTCACCATTCCCGGCTTCTACGACGACGTTGAAGAACTCTCCCCGGCCGAGCGCGACATGATTGCCCGCGTGCCCTTTGACGAAGCAGCCTATCGTAAGGCCATCAAGGTCGAGGAGCTCTGCGGCGAGGAGGGATATTCGACCCTCGAACGCAACAGTTGCCGCCCAACTTTCGACATTTGCGGCATCTGGGGAGGATATACAGGCGAAGGAGCAAAAACGGTTATCCCCTCCAAAGCCTTCGCCAAAGTATCCTGCCGATTAGTGCCCCATCAGGATAACCTTCGCATCGCATCCCTCTTTGCCGAGCATTTGCAAAGCATAGCGCCCCGAACGGTCAAGGTTAGCGTCCGATCACTGCACGGCGGTCAGGGATACGTTTGCCCCGTCAGCCATCCGGCCTATCAGGCAGCCGAGCAGGCAATGGGCATAGCTTTCGGCAAGAAACCTCTCGGACTGAGGCGCGGCGGAAGCATCCCCATCATATCTACATTCGAACAGATCCTCGGCATCAAAACCATACTCATGGGATTCGGCTTAGAGCAAAACGCCATACATTCGCCAAACGAAAGCTTCCCCATAGACTTCTTCGAGAAAGGCATAGAAACCGTGGCCGAATTTTATCGCCTCCTCCGACTATGAGCCCGGAACGCATACACATCCACGCCGTCAGGCACGAAGGTCGGACAGTGGATATACTCATAGAAGGCAACAGAATTGTACACCTTGGAGGGCCGCTGCCGGAAGCCGGGCTGCTAATAAGCGGAAAAGGTAAAGTAGCCATTCCGGGATTCATCAATCTGCATAACCATGCCGCGATGACGCTACTGCGCGGATGCGGCGACGACATGCCGCTCATGCAGTGGCTCGAAAAAAGGATTTGGCCGATAGAGGCGCATCTCACGCACGACGACGTTTACTGGGGAGCCAAACTTGCATGCATAGAGATGATTAAGAGCGGCACCACCACCTTCGTCGACGGCTATCACCACATGCCTGCCACAGCCAATGCCGTTCGCGAAACCGGCATGCGCGCAGTACTGTCATGCGCCTGCTTCGACCACTTCGACCACTCCGAAGCCGAAACCGTCAAGGCACGCATCGCCCGTCTGCATGCCGAAACCGACCTTGCCGGCGGGCGAATTGCCTACGCCGTCGCACCGCATGCCATATACACAGTATCCGGCGCCACGCTTCAGTGGATTAACGATTATGCCGCGGCAAACAACATTCTCATCCAGCTGCACCTGGCCGAAACCGAGAGCGAAGTAGACTTTTCCCTCAAGCATTTCGGATGCAGCCCCGTGAGGTACCTTCATAGCCTTGGCGTACTTTCGCCGCGCCTCCTCATTGCTCACGGGCTTTATGTTGACGACGAGGAGCTCGTTTTGCTGGCCGACCACGGCGTTAGCGTATCGCACAATCCAGCTTCGAATATGAAGCTCGCCTCCGGATATGCCTTCCGATTCGTAGAGATGCAGCGCGCAGGCATACGGGTAGGCATAGGCACCGACGGATGCTCATCGTCAAACAATCTCGACATGATTGAAGCCATGAAGCTCGCCTCACTACTCGGAAAATCCTGGCGCAAAGATCCCGAAATCCTCAGTGCCACAGACGTATTCGCCGCCGCCACATCGCAGGGCGCCGACATACTTGGGCTGCCGACAGGACGCATAGCCGAAGGAGCCCTCGCCGACATCGTGCTTGTAGACGTCAATCAACCGGCCTTCACGCCCAATCTAAATTTCACCTCAAACCTTGTATATGCTGCCAACGGAAGCTGCGTAGATACAGTAATCTGCAACGGACGCATACTCATGCAAAATAGAACGATTGAAGGCGAAGCCGAAGTCATGCGCCGAGTTTCGCAATGCGCCGAGCGACTGATGGCCTTCAGCAAATGAGCATCACCACTCAGGGGCACAACTGTCCGGCATGTTCGGCGGCTTAAACTCATACTGATAAAGATACAATTATGAACAACGAACAACTCTCGGCAACTGCCGATTACCTCCTTTCACGCTTGCCGCTTCGCCCACTCACCGCCATCATACTTGGTAGTGGCTTAGGCTCGCTTGCCGATCGCATAGACAAGGCGACGGTAATTCCGTATACGAATATTCCACATTTTTCCCGATCGACGGCTGTCGGCCACAAAGGCAACCTGATTTGCGGCCTCTTAGACGGCTGCCCGGTGCTGGCCATGCAGGGGCGCTTCCACTTTTACGAAGGCTATACCATGAAGCAGGTGACCTATCCCGTTAGAGTTATGAAACAGCTTGGAATTAGGAATCTGCTGGTTTCCAACGCGGCAGGCGGTACCAACCCCGGCTTCAAAGTAGGCGACCTTATGATTATCCGCGACCATATCAACATGGCTCCCAACCCGCTCATAGGGCCCAATGATGCAACTTTGGGGCCGCGATTTCCCGACATGACGCGCGCCTACGATCCTGCGCTCATCCGTCTCGCCGAAGAAATTGCCGCATCTTTCAACATTCCGCTCAAGAAAGGCGTTTACGTATCCCTCACCGGACCTTCATACGAAACTCCGGCCGAATATACATTTTACGGGCGAGCCGGAGGCGACGCCATCGGAATGAGCACAGCGGCCGAGGTAATTGTGGCTCGGCACTCAGGCCTGCGAGTCTTCGGCATGTCGGTGATTACCAACGAGGGCTATCACTTCGACGACGATTTCACTAACGATGCCGACGATGTAATCCGTGCAGCCAACAAGGCCTCCGACAGGATGACCCAACTATTTACCGCAATCGCACAGCGCTTGTCGCTTATCTGATTGATAGTGATTCTATTGGCCGGCGCCGGAGATATGACAGGAGGCGGGCCTGCAAAGTGCACTACTTTGTAGGTTCGCTTTTTTTCTTGACCGATAAGTCGAAAACGGTAGTGAAATAAGTCTTGTGAAAGTCGGTTACGGAGCTGATTCCCGGAGTAATTTCTCTGACGGAGGTGCCGTCGCTTTTTTTGCCTAAGGTTACGACCGTACTTACCAGGAGGTCGGGCCGTTTGTTATCGGTTCTCATTCCGAAGATGCGGCACTCTATTTCGACAGGCCAATTGTTGGAGTTAGAGAGTATTACGTGCCCATCGTGATTCAGTTTAGTGGCTGTTACGCCATTCTTGTTAATAGTATTGACTTTTTCTGCTCTGATATACATCTGGATAATATTTAAGTTAGTAATGTTAGCTCGAATGAAACTTTATATAAAAAAAAAGCGCGGACAAACTCTGCTTTTCTGCTCTTCGAGGTCTTCGACTACCAATATGCTCAAAAAAACGAGTAATGTCCACGCCTGAGCGTGAGCGTTATCGCTGACCTGAGCATTTTGAAATAATTGTCGAAGTTTCGAAAAGCAAGGCGCAAGCTATACGCTTTCTCCTAATGTTATCTATATTCCACTAAGTCCTATGATAGAAAAGGAACGTCATCCGAATCCGTTGGCAAAGATATAATAATAATCGGAATAACATCCTTTTGCCTTTCTTGTTCCCAGAACAAATGCATCTTAAAATATCTTATTCCGGCGCAGTTTGCCTATGGCTCGCTTTTAACCGCAATGTTTCCGGGGAAATTCATAGAGTCCTCCGGCAGACTGCAAATCTATCTCCCTCAGGTTTGAGCCGACGCAGCAGAGGTCGCCTGTCGGAATAAATGCAAGCTCTAAGCCCGCAGACTAATCCTGTTAAACCAAAAACATGCCTGCCGGTATCGACTATATGTGCAGGGAAACAATGGACTATCCCATTCACGAACAGGATATTCCCGCATATCCCAACAACATTCCGTCATGAATTCCGGATGCTCCCGATTTGATGCGGCTACTTAGCCGGAAAACCCGGCTACTTAGCCGGAAATTGCGGCTACTTAGCCGGAAAACCCGGCTACTTAGCCGGAAAATGCGGCTACTTAGCCGGAAAATGCGGCTACTTAGCCGGAAAATGCGGCTACTTAGCCGGAAAACCCGGCTACTTAGCCGGAAATTGCGGCTACTTAGCCGGAAAATGCGGCTACTTAGCCGGAAAACCCGGCTACTTAGCCGGAAAATGCGGCTACTTAGCCGGAATCTCCAAGGAATGTCGATAAAACTTTTAGACTACCCCAAATCATTATTGGACACAGCCGTAAAAGCTATGCGACAGTCTATATTTTAAATTGGAACATAGACAGTTCCGCTTAGCATAGCGACAGGCATCCGCGAAACTCGCGCTAATAAATTGCGCTGATTGCAACAGGGTAAAAGGCGAAAGGATAAAACAGAGCGAAGGCGCGGCTCAACATATTTATCTGCCTGAAATACATTTGCCCCGGTCTTCTCCGGTAAAAAATGGGCTTGTTTACTTATTTTCTCAACATATATCCGGCCACAGCCTCCGCGCATCTCTCGCCGTCCATGGCTGCCGACATTATGCCGCCTGCATAGCCGGCGCCTTCGCCGCATGGGAAGAGCCCGTCGATAGCGACATGGCAGCAGCTTTCGGGATCTCTGGGAATACGGACCGGCGCGGAGGTGCGTGTTTCAACGCCTATCAACTGGGCTTCATTGGTTAACAATCCTTGCGACGAGCGGCCGAAGCGCTTAAGGCCCTCCGAGATCCCTTCCGTTATGAAGCCGGGCAGCCACTCGTGGAGCGGCGATGGAACAAGGCCGGGAGCATACGAGGATGCAGGCAAACGGGACGAGGGTCGGCGATGCAGGAAATCGTTCAGCCGCTGTGCCGGTGCGGATTGACGCATCCCGCCCTGCTGCCAGGCGAACTTTTCGAGCCACTCCCGGAACTTCATCACCGACAAATCGCCATGGTGGGCAAAGGTTGGCAGGTCGGCCGGATGCAGCTCTACCACCACCCCGGCATTCCCCCAGGGAGAATTACGCCGCGAGGGCGACATACCGTTCACCACAAGCTGCTGAGGCCCGCTTGCCGCCGGGACAACAAAGCCGCCGGGACACATGCAGAAGGTATATACGCCCCGGTTATTTGCCTGTGTAACATAGCGATACTCGGCTGCAGGCAATACGCCCCGGCTCTCACCTTTCAGATGATACTGCATGCTGTCTATAAGCTCCTGGGGATGCTCCATGCGCAGGCCAACGGCTATGGCTTTGGCCTCGATGGCTATTTTTTGCAGGCTAAGCATCTCATACACATCCCTTGCCGCATGCCCGGTTGCGAGCAGAACGGGAGCTTCGAAAAACAGGTTGGATGTGGTGCCCACGCCTTGCAAACGGTTTTCCTTGATGACGAACGAATTAACCTGGGCCTGAAAATGCACTTCGCCGCCGCTTTTGAGGATCTGCATGCGAATGTTTTCAATCACTCGCGGCAGCTTGTCGGTTCCAATATGCGGATGAGCGTCGTAAAGTATTGAGGGCGAAGCTCCGTGTTGGCAAAGCAGGTTCAGGATTTTATCCGTCGAGCCCCGCTTGCGGCTGCGGGTGTAGAGCTTGCCGTCGGAAAAGGCTCCGGCGCCGCCTTCGCCGAAGCAGTAATTGGAGTTCGGATCCACTGTATGTTCGCGACTGATGCGCGCTATGTCCTTTTTCCGCTCGTGTACATTTTTTCCTCTTTCGAGTATGATGGGCCTGAGCCCCAGCTCAATAAGGCGCAAGGCGGCGAACAGACCTGCGGGCCCTGCTCCCACCACAACGACGCTCTTGGCATGGGAAACATCAGGGTATTCCACCGGCGTATATTCCAACAGCTCAGGCTCTTCGTTGATAAACAGGCGGAGGCTGAGATTGACGTAGATGATGCGCTGCCTGGCGTCGACGGAGCGCTTCAGGATGCGGATGGCTCGGATTTGTAGCAGATCGGTGCCCGTTTCGCGGGCGGCAATGGCCTTCAGCGAGGCTTCGTCGGCGGCCTCTTCGGGCAGTATGCGCAATTGTATTTCTTTTATCATCAGATTGTTTTGCTTACTGGGTCATTTAAAAAGCAGGCGGAATGCTTCCTCAACTTTCCTCACCTGGATGACTTCAATGCGGACTTTCGACAGATCGAAGCCTTTCAGATTATTATGCGGAATAAGTATACGCTTGAAGCCGAGCTTTTCGGCCTCCATAATCCTTTGCTCAATACGATTCACCGGACGTATCTCGCCCGACAAACCAACCTCGCCCGTCAGGCAAACATGATAGTCAATGCTCGCGTCGAGGCTCGACGACAAAACCGCGCTAATCACAGCCAGATCGATGGCCGGATCATTAACCCGCAGACCGCCGGCAATGTTGAGGAATACGTCCTTCTGGATCAGCTTGAATCCGGCGCGCTTTTCGAGTACCGCCAGAAGCATGTTCATGCGACGCAGGTCGAATCCGGTGGAGCTTCGCTGGGGAGTGGGGTAAACGGCCGTGCCTACAAGCGACTGCGTTTCGATCAGGAAGGGCCGTATGCCTTCTATTGCGGCTGCAACAGCCACGCCGCTAAGTCCCTCATGATTACGGGTTAGCAGCAGCTCCGAGGGGTTGCTCACCTCGCGCAGCCCGTCGCGTCGCATCTCGTATATGCCAAGCTCCGACGTGCTGCCGAAGCGGTTCTTGATGCTGCGGAGGATGCGATACAGATACTGGCGGTCGCCTTCAAACTGCAGCACGGCATCAACAATATGCTCAAGCACTTTAGGCCCGGCAATGCTGCCTTCCTTATTAATATGGCCGATCAGCAGGACGGGAACGCCGTTTTCCTTAGCATATTTCAGTATCGTAGCGCTACATTCGCGGACTTGCGAGACGCTGCCGGGAGACGACTCAATGAGCTCGGTGTAAACGGTTTGAATGGAGTCGATAATGAGCAAGTCGGGACAGATCTTGCGAGTCTGGGCGATAATCTGCTCCAAATTAGTTTCGCTCAGTATGTAACATTCGGAGTTCCGGTTGTTGAGGCGATCGGCTCGGAGCTTCAGTTGGTGAGCGCTCTCCTCGCCCGACACGTACAGCGTTTTCAGCCCTTCCAGTCCGAGCACAAGTTGCAGAACCAGTGTCGATTTGCCTATGCCCGGCTCGCCGCCAATGAGAACCAGCGATCCCCTGACGAGGCCCCCTCCCAGCACGCGGTTGAACTCGCCGTCGCCCATGTCGATACGCGGCTCCTCGTCCGAGGATATATCGCGGAGGAGGACGGGCCTTGCATTGCTTTTGTCGGCCCCATGCATGGCGGAATGAGAGGCAGAGGCCGTTTTCGCAACAACCTCCTCAACGTAGGTGTTCCACTCGCCGCAGTTCGGGCACTTGCCTACCCATTTGGGCGAATCGGCTCCACAATTAGAACAGTAGAAGACTGTTTTCGTTTTCACCATTATTTATTCTCTATTAAAATGTCATCTAAAAAAGACCTCACTACCCATTATTCGGTCCATATTAAACAAATGAAAAGCGGCACAAAAATTATCCCGGAACAAAATGAAAAGCGTTCCCCGGATATTAGTCTGAGGAACGCTTACTGAACAAAATCTATCGAGAATTTACTTAGCAAAGTAATCTTTCACCGCATCATTGGGTATCATTTCCTCCTTAAAGGTATATGCCCCAGTCTTAGGCGATTTCACCATCTTGATTACTTTGGAATACGTGCGCCCTTCACCCTTCTTGAACGTTGCAACTGCTTTTTTTGCCATCGTTTAATCTCCTATTGATTACAATTATTATTACTTTATTTCCTTATGAACCGTCATGCGTTTCAGGATTGGGTTGAATTTCTTCAGTTCCAACCGCTGCGTTGTATTCTTCCTGTTCTTGGTAGTAACATAGCGCGACGTTCCCGACATTCCGCTGGCTTTATGCTCAGTACATTCCATGATGATCTGAATCCTGTTGCCTTTCGCTTTCTTGGCCATTTTGCTTTCCTCCTGAATTTAAAGTTTTAACAAACCCTTTTGGGCTGCGCTTTTCAAGGCTGCATCAAGGCCGAGTTTATTGATGGTGCGCAAGCCTGCGGCCGAAATTTTCAGTCTGATCCAGGCGGCTTCTTCCACCCAATAAAATTTCTTCGTGAACAAGTTGACGTTAAACACACGTTTCGTCTTCTTGTTTGAGTGGGATACGTTGTTGCCAACCATCGCTCTCTTACCGGTAATTTGACAAATCTTAGACATCTCTTATCTGATTTTGAATTTTATGTTATTGATTATTATGCTTTTGGGAATCGGGACGCAAAGTAAGGAATAAAATTTTAAATTCACAAATATTTCTTTTAAGAAAAAAAGCCTTGCCCCTGTTGCCGCCTACTTGCACCATTCCGCGTAGCGCTCCGTAGTAATCTCCTCAAAGTCCGGTATAACATCGTACACCATGTCTGCAATAGCCTCGGCAGGGTTGGTTGTACTTAGGCCTACGACCCGCATGCCTGCTGCATTGCCGGCTCGGATTCCGTTAAACGAATCTTCAAAAACGATGCAATCGGCCGGAGCAACGTCAAGGTCGCGAGCCGCCAGGAGGTAGCAGAGCGGATTGGGCTTGCCTTCCGCAATACGATCGGCCGCCACAATCGTTCCGAACACTCCCTCAAGCTTATACAGGGCTATGGCTCTGTCAACCTTGTCGCGCCCCGAACTCGTTACAAGCCCCATTCTGACGCCTTGCTCGTGCAGCAGACGCAGGAAGGCCATAGCGCCGGCAACCGGCGGCAAAGGCATTATCGCCTCATAATGTTCAACTTCGCTTATCAGCCTTTCAATCTCTTCCGTAGAACATTTTGAGAAATACTTGGCAATTATGTTCGGCATCGTGACTCCTTTTATTACCGATGCAAAATTGTCGACGCCGGCATGATACCGCTCGCCGGCTTGCTCCCAGAAAAGATCATATATAGGCTCCGTATCAACAATAACTCCGTCCATGTCGAACAGAGCTGCTTTAAATTCTTTCATTATATTATATTTTTTTATGAGCGGCAAAGATAATCGTTTGAGCCGAAAGGCAATTGTTGCAAGGCTAAAATACAGTTCGGAAAATGCCATTTGCTTGAGGAAAAATTCCCGGGCCATCTGAAAATCTCCTTAGATAAGCCTTGATGCTCCCGAGAACAAAGAGATTGTTCTTGAGAACAAAGAGATTGTTCTTGAGAACAAAGAGATTGTTCTTGAGAACAAAGACGTTGTTCTTGGGAACAGAGAGATTGTTCTTGAGAACAGAGCGATTGTTCTTGAGAACAGAGCGATTGTTCTTGGGAACAAAGAGATTGTTCTTGAGAACAAAGACGTTGTTCTTGGGAACAGAGAGATTGTTCTTGGGAACAGAGAGATTGTTCTTGAGAACAGAGCGATTGTTCTTGGGAACAAAGAGATTGTTCTTGGGAACAAAGACGTTGTTCTTGGGAACAGAGAGATTGTTCTTGGGAACAAAGAGATTGTTCTTGGGAACAGAGAGATTGTTCTTGAGAACAGAGCGATTGTTCTTGGGAACAAAGACGTTGTTCTTGGGGAATCATAGAGTTTGTTTCAGGGAAGGGGGCAATATTGTTGAATCTTGGGACGAACATAGGAGGGGAGCGCTATTTGAGAGAATCTGTTGTATATTTGCCGGGCAAACAAAAAATGTATATCTAAATCTATGAGAATAATCTTTTACATTATAATACTTGCAGGCCTGGCCCGGATGGTCAACTCGCAAACATTGAGCGGGAGAATTGTGGCTGAAAGCGATGGCGAACCGGTTGCTAACGCTACGGTTTTCATACGCGAGCTTTCGAAGGGCATTGTGGCCGACGATCGGGGCGAGTTCCTCACGCAAGTTCCGGCCGGCTCTTATACGCTGGAAGCCGGTGCTTTAGGATTTGAAACTACGGCTGTCGGCCTGAGCGTTAAGGAGGCCGAGGTCGCGGAAGTTAGCATCAGCATGAAGTCTCGAACTTATGCCCTGAGCGAAGTAACTGTTGACGGCAGCGAAGATCCGGCCTATGCAATGATGCGGAAGGTCATAGCCAAGGCTCCTTATTTCCTGCGGCTTACAAAGGAGATGGAGCTGGAAGCCTACGTAAAAGAGAGCTGGAAGGTGGGCAATATTCCTAAGCTCATCGGCAACATAAAGATTGAAGAAACGGGGAAAAAGCTGGGCGATTATACCGACAAGCTGTACGTGGTGGAGGCAAGGGACATTGTTCGCTTCGTTGCGCCCGACAGCTTCCGGGTCAACAGGATAGCTCTGGCTTCGTCGCTTCCCGATGAGCTCAACGTCAACAATTCGATGATGGTTGCTACATATAATATATATGCTCCTAAGATTTACGACTGGGTTTCGCCCTTAGCGCCCGATGCTTTTTCGTATTACAAATATCGTTTTGAAGGAATCTCAAAGGAGGGCGAATTGTGGATAAGCCGGATAAAAGTAACGCCTAAGATGAAGAACCGCGCGCTGGCCGAGGGATGGCTGCACGTGGTTGAGGGCCTGTGGAGCATTGCCTATCTCGACCTGGAAGGGAGGCAGTTCGGCGTAGAACGGAGAATCAAGGTGAGCTTTGCCGAAGCGAGGCCGAAAGTGCTGCTACCTGCGGCCTACGACGTGAGTACCAACGTGTCTATCATGGGAATTGAGCTCTCCGGCAAGCATTATTCCTCGATTCGATATACGGATGTGACGCTCAACGAAACCGCTTTTGATGCCACGGATACTCCCTCTGCAAAGGCGTCGACGGTGGTTGTATCCTCTCCCAAAAAAGAAAAAGCCTTGCGAAAACTTGAGGAGCTGAGGCAGAAAGACAAGCTCACCAATCGCGATGCCTATCAGATGGCCCGCCTGGCCGAAGACCTCGCCGAACCTGATTCCACCTCCAACCTCGGCCTCGAAATCAAGGAAACAAGGCGCGGCGTGAAGGTTACGACCGACTCTACCGCTTGGCAAAAGGATTCCACCTACTGGGCCGGCGTGCGCGACCTGCCTCTGCGCGACGACGAGAAGGCCAGCTATGCCAGGGTAGAGAAGCAAGCTGCTCCGCGCGACAGCGCATGGCGAAGCATCACGGTTTCGAGCGGCAACGGCAAATGGAGCGATCTGCTGTTCGGCAAGCGCTTCCGACTTGGGCCAAAGACGGGCCTGCGATACAACGGACTCGCGGGGCTTATGCCTGAATATAACTTTGTTGACGGTTTTCTGATCGGGCAGAAGCTCACCCTCGATCTGCTGCGGCCAAGAAACGAGGCTCTGACGATTGAACCCTCAGCATATTACGTCACGGCCCGCCGAGCCGTCAACTGGGACATTGGCCTGCAGCTCCCGTATGCGCCCGGGCGGAACGCAACTTTCACGGCTAAGGGCGGGAATATAACGGCCGATATGAATGGCAAATCGGGCAATTCGCGCCTTATAAACTCGCTGGCATCGCTACTGTTCGCCCGCAATTACATGCTGTTTTATCATAAAAAATTCCTGGAGATTGAGAACCGCATCGACATTGCCAACGGTTTGGCGCTTACGCTCAATGCAAGGCACGAGGAGCGGCGCCCGGCTGAAAACAATACCTCGTTCAGCATTTTCGGCAGCAAGCCTCTGCGCAATCTGCCTTCAAAGCTTTTGGAGCCGGAGCCGGAGCATATTTCAACAGCCGTCGGCCTTGAAATTGAGTATACTCCAAAGTATTATTACCGTATGGAGAGAAACGGGCGGAAGCGCTACCTGAGATCGGATTTCCCGACTTTTTCGGTTCGATACGAGCAAGCGATTCCGCTTGGCGGAGACAATACCTCCTCGTTCGGCAGGCTGGAGGCCGGCCTCAGGCAGCGCATCCGCCTGAATATGTTCGATAACTTCAGGTATATGATAAATGCGGGAACTTTTCTGTCGACCGGCAGCCTGTATTTCGCGGATTACAAACATTTTTCCGTTAGTCGGCTGCCCGTTATGGCGCAAGACTTCAGCGAAACCTTCAGCCTGCTGAGCGATTACAGCAACTCAACCAAGGGAGCCTGGCTTCAGGCGCATGCCACCTACACCTCTGCATATCTTGCCCTCAAGCGCTTGCCCTTTCTCCAGGAATACCTTTTCAACGAAGCCCTGCACGTCCGCGGACTGTTCACCGAGCATCGCGATTACATTGAGCTGGGCTATGCCGCCGGGATTGACGGCCTGGGCTGGGTCGGCGTTTTCGTAGGCAGCAACCGGTTCAGGTATCTGGCCGTTGGCGGGAGCATCAGCATGCCCCTGTTCAAATAGTATGTATATATATTAATGTATAGCGATGCGGATTGACATAATAACCGTACTTCCCGAAATGATTGAGGGCGCCGTTGGCTGCTCCATCCTGAAGCGCGCCTGCGAGAAAGGCCTTGCCGAGATAGTTTTGCACAACCTACGCGACTATTCCACCGACAAATGGCGCCGCGTTGACGACTATCCCTTCGGCGGAGAGGCCGGCATGGTTATACAAATCGAGCCCGTCGACCGAGCAATCTCAGCCTTAAAAAGCGAGCGCGAGTACGACGAAGTAATATACACATCGCCCGACGGCCGGCGTTTCGACCAGCCAATGGCCAACCGAATGTCTCTCCTTCAAAACATCATCATCCTCTGCGGACATTACAAAGGGGTTGACTATCGCATCCGCGAGCATCTCGTGACCAAGGAAATATCCGTTGGCGACTATGTTCTCACCGGCGGCGAACTTGCCGCAGCCATAATTGCCGACGCCGTGGTTCGCCTGCTTCCCGGAGCCATAGGCGACGAGCAGAGCGCCCTCTCGGATTCCTTCCAGGACAATCTGCTCGCCCCGCCGGTATACACCCGCCCGGCCGAGTACAAAGGCTGGGCCGTGCCCGACGTACTCCTCAGCGGCCATCAGCGAAACATAGAAGAATGGCGCTTGCGGGAATCCTACGAGAGAACGGAGCGCCTGCGCCCGGACTTGCTGCCGGGCCCCTCAAATCCGGAAAGCTCCGCCGGGTAGCGACAGAGGCGCCATTTTGGCTTTCACGAGTAGTGAGAAAGCGGGAGAGGCGTCGCTTCCGGGGCATATTGATTGGAACAGGATAAAGTTGGAGAAGGATTTGCGGCCACCGGCTTAAAGGTTTGCCCTTGTCTCAAAACTCGCACATTCGTTATTCCATAACTAAAAAAACTATCTTTACGGCCGTTCAAACACTATTAAAAATATCTCAACATGAAAACATCTTTGTACAGAGCTGAAACTCGAGGCCATGCCAATCACGGATGGCTCGACACGTATCACACCTTTAGCTTTGCCGACTATTGCAATCCGGAGCGGATTCATTTCGGAGCGCTGAGGGTACTGAACGACGATACCGTGGCCGGAGGAAAGGGCTTCGGAAGGCATCCGCACGACAACATGGAGATCATCACCATCCCAATCTGCGGAGGAGTGAAGCATGCCGACAGCATGGGCAACGGCGGAGTTATCAACCAGGGCGACGTGCAGGTGATGAGCGCCGGAACAGGCCTTTTCCACAGCGAGTTCAACGCTTCGCCCAGTGAGCCGGTCAACTTTTTCCAGATATGGGTGTTCCCCAACCGCAAAAACGTCACGCCGCGCTACGAGCAGAAGCAGATGGACTTCCAGGAGCACAGGAACAGGCTGTCGGAGATTGTCACGCCGCATCCCAGCCCTCACGCCCTTTGGATCTACCAGGACGCCTGGTTCGGCATTGGAGCTTTCGACCGCGGCGCAGGCCTCAGCTACGAGCTGAAGGATTCCGGCAACGGAGTCTTCGCCATGGTCATACAGGGCAGCTTCCGGCTGGCTTCGGTTGATTTGGCTGCCCGCGACGGCCTGGGCATCTGGGAGGCGAAGGCCTTCGAGCTCGAAGCTACCTCGGACGACGCCCGCATACTGCTGATGGAAGTCCCCATGGCTTAGTGAGGCGCATGCCGGTGGGATTATAGCTCCCGCCAAATAAAAAATGTGAGGTACGCATTGACGATGCGGTACCTCACATTTTTTTTGCGCCCCGGCGCAGAGCCGGGCTTATCCTCAGCCCTCAGTCTCCCCTGTACTGTAAGCATTCGGCGAAGTGCATCTTGCACTGCCTCCGAGCCAGCCCTACCTTTGCAAAAAAAACTCATGTCAAAAAACTCGTCTTCACGACCGTTGAGCGAATCTGAAGGTTTCGC
>JAITGS010000078.1 GCA_031280435.1 Tannerellaceae bacterium
TCGACAACATCGGCTTTGCTGTCGACAACATCGGCTTTGCTGTCGACAACATCGGCTTTGCTGTCGACAACATCGGCTTTGCTGTCGACAACATGAGCCTTGCTGTCGACAACACGAGCTTTGCTGTCGACAACACAGGCTTTGCTGTCGACAACACGAGCTTTGCTGTCGACAACACGAGCTTTGCTGTCGACAACACGGGCTTTGCTGTCGACAACACGGGCTTTGCTGTCGACAACACGAGCTTTGCTGTCGACAACACGGGCTTTGCTGTCGACAACACGGGCTTTGCTGTCGACAACACGGGCTTTGCTGTCGACAACATCGGCTTTATGGTCGACAATATTGGCGGTTTTGTTTGCAAATTTCGCTTGCTTGTCCGTATCGGTAATTCCCGCGAAGGCGGGAATTATCATAAGCTTTGTAAGCTTGTGATAATCGACGCAGTCAATCTCCGATCGGAAGACGGGACGATCGTTGTTATTAGTATAAAACCAATACTATCGTCCCAACAATCGATCGGAGATTCCCGCGAAGGCGGGAATGACCTCTTTGGGCGAACGCATGACCTGCACAGGCAAGGGAATGGCGTGCACAGGTGGGCTGTTCTTCTTATCAACTACAAATTAATTATGCGCAGTTTGTGGATGGAGAAGGCTCCTGCAGTCCTTCTTCGCAATGAGCGGGGAAGGCTGCAGGAGCTTTGGGATTATAAGCAAAACTTTAGGGAACTTCTAATAATTAGATTTTTCAAGGCTTGCGATGGAGGCAAATGCGGAGTGTACTTTAGTACATGAGCATTTCGCCGACAGAGCGAAACGCAGAAAAAGCAATTAGTAGGAGTTCCCTTTATTTTAAGGATGGTTGTTCGGTTGTTAATAGTCGGCGTTCTGAGGGTCGAAGTTTGCCCAGCCTTGCAGCCAGTTGTCGTTTTCGCCGCTGAAGGCTCCTATGTAGCTTACCGGGGTGAAGAAGGGGTCGCCGAGGAGGCCGTTGGTGAAGGATGCGCCTTCAAGCAGCGGGCTTCCGGCTTGCGGACTGAGGCTGAGGGCCGGATCGTTGGGCGAATAGCCTGCCGTGAGCAGAGGTACGCGCTTGCTGATGGGGCTTTTGAGCTTGAGGTCGGCTATGTTGGCGAGGCTGCGGTTGTGAAGGGCTTCGGTGGAGAAGTATCCGGAGGAGATGGCGCCTGCCCATGCGGTCGGATCTTTCTTGTCGGCGTCGGCTCCGATGTGATCCATGCCGGCGAATACGATGTTGGCTACGGTGAGGTCGCCTCGGGCGGCTGCTCCCTGCGAATCGCCCCGGCCGTCGTTGGAAATCATCAGCCCGACGGGGAATCCGGCGAAGACGGAGTTAAAGCAGCTGATGCGCGAGTTGCGACGGATCTGCATGGCGGCCTGGAAGATGCCGGTACGTATGGGGAAGGCTGCATCGGTGGTGCTGCCCCATTCGTATCCGTTGATGTAGGCTGTTTTGTTCTCGAAGAGGGGGTCCTGTCCGAGCGGGCCTATGACGGTTACGTTGCTGAAGACGGCCGAAGTGTAGGGTTCCTGTGTTGATCCGGAGGGATTGTTGTCGGATTCGAAGCTGTTGGAGTTCGACTGGTCGGCGAGCTTCGGATCACGCACGGCGAGGAGGAACTGGAGGCGTCCGGAGAAGCCGTTATCGGTATCGAAGTCGTCGTCCCATCCGTGGAAGGCCACGAGGTGCTTGGCGTTGACCGTTCCGCCGAACCATTCGAAGGAGTCGTCGCCGGCGTAGGATACCTGCACGTGGTCTATGGTTGTGGCGCGTCCGACGGAGCCGAGCGTGAGGCCGTTGATCTCGTTATCGAGGCCGTATGGATATCCTCCGAATTCGATGCGGACGTATCGGAGTACGCCTGAGTTGTCGTTATCGTCGTTACCTCCGTGCGTTGCTTCCACTCCGCCTTCTATGGTCATTTCGCCGAGGTTGTTCCCGGCTTTTCCGCAGATGATGATGCCTCCCCAGTCGGTTGCCTGCCGTTGTCCTTTAGGCGCGGCCGATGTGAAGACTATGGGAGCGGCGGCTGTGCCTTCGGCTATTATTTTGGCGCCTCGCTCGATGATGAGAGTGGAGCCTGTTGCGGCTTTGCTTCCGTCGAAGCTGATGTCTGTGCCTTTGATAATTGTTCCGGGCTCTATGGTGAGCGTTGCTCCGCTTTCGACGTAGATCCATCCTACGAGCGTATAGGTTCCTTTCTTGAGGGTATGCGACTTGGCGATGCGGAAGGTCTTCATTCCGTTGCCGATCTGTGTTTTATTGGGCCCAAAGAGTATTTGCTCTTCGATGACGGTGACGGCGAAGGTTGCCGAGCCGTTGTCGGAGCCTTTGACGGTGACGATGGTGGTGCCGGCTCCGACGGCTGTGACGGTCACTGTTGTCCCGCTGACGGCCACGGTTGCTATGGCTTCGTTTGCGCTCGAGGCTGTGAAGGCAGGCGTTCCTCCGGAGATGGTGACGGTTTGGGTGCTGCCTGCTTCGAGCTCGACGGTGGATGCGCTGAGTGTTGGTGCGCTGGCGGGCTTGGGATTGATACTGACGGGGAGCTGTGTGCTGCCTCCGTCGCTGCCTCTGAGGGTGATGGAGGCCTGCCCTTCGGCTACTCCGGTGACGGTAAGCGTTCGGCCGTCGACTTTAGCGGATGCCTTAGACTGGTCCGAGCTCGTTGCGGTGAAGGGCTCGAGGCCTCCGCTGACGGATACTGCGGCCGACGAGCCTGCTTCTACTGTAACGGAGGCCGGCGAGAGGCTGGGGATGAGCGGATCGTTCTCTTTCTTTTCGCAAGCTGTGAAGATGATGACTGTTGCCGTAGCGATAGCTACTGATAGCTTCTGAAATGTTTTCATGCTGAGATAAGTTTTAATTTGATATGAATTTATAGGATCTGTTTATAGATTTATTTTGAGTGTGAGGGCGATGTTCCTGCCCGGCTTGTACTCCTTGGTCGTCTGTTCGCGCTTCTGGATGTTACCGCTCCCGTCTATAAATTCGGGATACTGCTTGTAGACGAGCGGCTGGGCGAGGATGTCGCGTATGCCGGCGCTGAGCTCTATGTGCTTGCCGAACTTGTAGGACAGCGACAGGTCGAGGGCATGCCGCGGGAGCTCGTACATGTCCGGCACGTTGTTGTCTATGGTCCCTCCCTGGCTGTTGTCGGTTCGGCCTATGCCTACTATTCGCTTGCCGATGATGTTATACATCAGGCCGGCGTTGAAGCGTTCGCCCCGTCGGAAGATGCCGAGGTTGAGGATGTAGGGCGATTGTCCCTGCATCGGCCTGTCGTGCTCAATGCTGCCTTCGTCGAACACAACCTTGCTGCTTATGACGGCTCCGTTGAAGGCCAGGCCGAAATCCTTGAGCCCCCATTCGTCGAGGCTCTTGATTATGTCTACTTCGAGTCCGTAATTGTCGGCACGTCCTGCATTCTCGAAGGTGAAGGTATACGAGCCTCCGGCGTCTATGTAAGTCCATTCGATAGGATTTACGAATCGCTTGTAGAAGGCCGCAACGGATATCATCTGCCCTGCGGCCGGATATATCTCGTATCGGAAGTCGAAGTTGTCGATTTGCGCCGGCTGCAGCCTCTTGTTGCCCCTCACGTAGCTGAAGAGGTCGAAGTCGTAGTAGGTGGAGGGCGACACTTCGCGGAACTCCTGCCGGTTCACCGAGCGGCCGTATGCGAATCGGAGAAGGCTCCCCGCTCCGAGGCCGAAGGTAGCATTGACGGAGGGGAAGAAGCTTGCCCGGTCGTAGTCGTAAGTCTCGGTAGCGTCGGTGTTGATCGTAGTGTGATTGGTCAGCGCCATGCGGCTGTCTTCGTACCTCAGCCCGGCGTAGATGTTGAACCTGCCCAGCGGGACGTTCAGTGCGGCGTAAGCGCTCCCGAGCATCTCCGTGCCGGCGTAGTCGTTCGTTCTGTCGCTTGCATCCGATATGTAGAACTTGCCGGCCTCGAAGAATTGCTGCTGCATCATCTCCGTAGCCGGGTCGGCGTAAAGGAAGTCTGGCGGCAGGTTTCCGAGTCTGGCCTTGTAGATGAAGTATCGTGTGGCATACGACCGTGATCGCATCCCGGCATAGATTCCGGCCTTGACGCTGGGCTCTATGCGTCCGAGCCGCAGTGGCAGGCTGTAATTGGCGGCGAGCGAGTACATGTGCTCGTCGAGGCTGTTGAAGTCGCGTATGATGCTGTTCATGCCGTAGCGTCCGCCCTCTTCCTCCAGGTCGATTTGCCTGCGGTCCGGCTGTCGCTTGTCGGCATAGGAGTATCCGAGCGTCCAGTCGGTTTGTCCGGAGGCAAGTTCGTGCGTGCCCGACAGCTGTCCGGCATAAACGCTGCGACTGTTGTAGAAGTATTCCTCCTTTTGCTGCTCGTATCGCGAGCTGATGTTGCGCCATCCGTCGCGGAAAGTATATCGGTCCTGCCCCGACTGGTTGTAGATATTCCTCAGCTCTATGCGATGCTTGTCGTTGAGCATCCAGGCAAGATTGAGCATGGCGCTTGTCTTGGCGCTGACGGAATACCGGTCGTCGGAATATTTGTAGAAATACTCCGGCAGGTCGTCCATCTTGTTGTATATGCCGAAGCGAGCGTTGGTCATGTTGCGATAGGCCAGGTAGGCATAGCTGTAATTGAGTGCGGCGGTAAGTCCGAGCCGTCCTTCGTTGCCCGCCTTGGCGTATCGGTTGATCATGAACGAGAAGCGATGGTCGGCCGGCGGCTTCAGTTCGTGCAGCCGCCAGTCGTTATTGAATCCGTTGCGGGTGACGGCAGTGATCAGGGCCTCGTCGGCGTTGTCGATACGGGTGGAGGGGACAATGCTCCGTGCCGGCCTGAGGCTGTTGTCGAAGCCGAGGAAGTCCGTTGGGCCGGCCTTGGCGCGGATGAAGGGCCTGAAGTGCGTCTCGGTGTTCAGGTTCAGCCCGTAGGCAGCCTGTATGGAGTTCTCGCCCGGCATATTCCTGGTAGCAATCTTGACGAATCCTCCGCTGAAGTCGGCAGGCAGCTCAGGCGCAGGCGATTTCACTATCATTATGTTGTCGATCTGCGCTCCCGGAATCATATCAAACGAAAACGAGCGGGAGTCGGCCTCCGAGCTCGGCAGGGCGCTGTTGTTTATCCACACATTATTATATCGCTGCGCGAGGCCTCGTGCAATGATAAACCTGTTATCTATGATGGAGATGCCCGGTATTCGCCTCACGGCCTCGGCCGCATCGCGGTCCTGTGTGCGGGCAATTTGCTGCGAGGAGATGCCGCTCACGGTCAGCGGCGAGCTCCTCACGGCATTGATGAGCGATACCTCCGAGTTCATTTTCCTGACGGCCACTACGGTCACTTCCTCCAGGCCCGTGGCAGCCTCCTCCAGGGCCGCATTGGCCTCGGTGGCGCGCCCGTTCGATACCGTGACGCCCGTAAGCTCCATAGAGTTGTAGGAGATGTACTTCACCTTCAGCGTATAGGTTCCGGCCGGCGCCCGGAAGCTGTAATCGCCGTCAATTCCGGCCGCTGCGCCGATGTTGAGAGCCTCGATGATGACGTTGGCGCCGGTGAGCGGCTCGCCCGAAGCCTTGTCTATAATCACTCCCCTGATTTCGCCGGTCTGAGCAATAGCCGCAGCCGCAGTTGTGATAAGTATGAGAGCAGTAAGCAATAAATGTCTGATCATTTTGTCTTAAAATTTGCCCGCAAAGTAATCCCGGCGCCATTACTTTCTTCGGACGATGCCGTTAAGAAACAGTTACCGCCCGGCGGCCGTATGGTCGCAGGCATAGTCCTCCGTTCTTTTCGGAGCGAAGCCCTTCCTGCCCGGCACATCCCTCATCCGGCTCCGCATCAGCATATACCCGCACAGGCAAAGCCCCAAAAAATCCCAGGTGAGAGTGCGCAACAAGTATTTTCGCTCGAAAAGCAGAGGCGTGAATGATTCAACAAGTATTTTCGCTCGAACAACAGGTCATTCCCGCGAAGGCGGGAATCTCCGATCGAAAAACGGTTACGATTGTAGTTGTATCATATAGGAACAAATACAATCGTCCCAACTATCGATCGGAGATTCCCGCCTTCGCGGGAATGACCTGTTGTTCGAGCGTAAAATACTTCTTAAACAACCTCATCCCAAGAAAACGCACCCAACATAGTCCTATGTTTATATCATTCCAAGCAAACGGACAAAACATAGGACTATGTTTGCGTCATCCCCCAAAAAACGGACAAAACATAGGACTATGTTTGCGTCATCCCCCAAAAAAACAGCACAACATAGGACTATGTTTGTATCATTCCAAGCAAACGGACAAAACATAGGACTATGTTTATATCATTCCGAAAAAAACGAGGTAAACATAGCTCTCGGTTTGCCTTATTCCAAAAAAAACGATGCAAACATAGGACTCGGTTTGCCTCATTCCGGAAAAACGAGGCAAACATAGTCCTATGTTTCCCTCAATCCGAAAAAAACGATGTGAACATAGGACTATGTTGGCTTTATTAGAAATAAAAGAGGGGAAAGCCGGAAGGGATTATAGTAATCCAAAGTTTTGATATACATTTGCCGGCGATTAATAATATCAATTAAATAGAAATAAGAAGGGACCTTTCCGATGCTAAACCGAGTATTAATCAGGATAAAGATTCTGCAAATACTATACGCTTTTTATCAATCCGGCGAAAACGGCCTGCAAGCGGCTGAGAACGAAATGCTGTTCAGCTTGCGAAAATCCTACGATTTATATATGCTTTTTTTCAATCTGATAGTGAGGGTGACAAGCCTTCAGGAGCGGCTTATTGAAAAGAGACGTAACAGGTATCAGCCTACGGCCGAGGATATTTCCCCGAACATGAAGTTTGTGCGCAACCGCTTCGCCCGGCAAATATCGGCCAACAAGATGCTGCTGAAATACATGAACGACCAAAAGGTGTCGTGGGATAACGACGAGTATTTCCTCGACGATGTCCTTGGGATAGTAACCAAGTCGGCGGAGTATGAGGCTTATATGCAACAGGAGGAGGACACCTATGAGGCCGATCGCAACCTGTGGCGCGACATCTTCAAGCAGTACATCTGCGAGAACGATGAGCTTGCGGAATACCTTGAGGAGTCCAGCCTTTACTGGAATGACGACATAGGGATTGTGGGGTCGTACGTGCTTAAGAGTATCAAGAAGTTCAACGAGGCCGAGGGCGAGCACCAGGAGCTTCTCCCTATGTTCAAAGACCAGGAGTACCACCTGTTTGCCATTCAATTACTGAGGAAGGCTATCCTCAATGCGGAGGAATACCGCGAAATGATTCGCAAGCATGCCCAAAACTGGGAGAACGAGCGCATTGCAATCATGGACATGATAATCGCGCAGATGGGTATAGCCGAAATCCTTACATTCCCTTCCATCCCGGTCAATGTCAGCCTCAACGAGTACATAGAGATAGCCCGGTATTACAGCACTCCCAAGAGTTCGCCGTTTATCAACGGGCTGCTGGACTCCATTGTCGGCGAATTGAGGCGCAACAACCGTATCATCAAGGCGTAAAGCCCAAACGAAAACAAGTACATAACAAACAAGTATAACTTTAAAAACAAACTCAAAATGACTTTAGCAGGAATATTACTACAAGGAGCCGCCCCGGAAGCAGGGGGAGCAAACAGCTACCAGCCTTTCATCATGATGGGGCTGATTGTCCTGATCGGATACTTCTTTTTGATTCGTCCGCAGCAAAAGAGACAAAAAGACTTGCAGAAGGCTCGCGAAGCCATTCAGGCGGGCGACAAGGTGCTGACATCCGGCGGCATGTACGGCAAAGTGAGGGAAGTGAGCGACAAGTATATGGTCGTTGAGATTGCCGAGGGCGTGAAGGTGCGCATCGACAAGAACTCCATCTTTGCGGTGGCCGAAGACAAGAAGTGAGCCCGGGCCGGACGGATTGAGCCCGACGCAGTCCGGTTGCACATCGGCTACGATCGATTGCAAGCGTACTGAAGTCGGCTCGGGGCCCGGCCCAAAAGCTCTCTCACCAAGCACTGAACATCCGACTTTCACCTCATAAGCGGTTCCCCCTTGCGCTATCGGGAGACATTCACATTCCTTTTCTTTTTGCTTTTGTCCTTTGTATTCTGGTTCATGTACAGCATGCAGGAAGAGTACGAAAGGCAGATCGTTATTCCTGTCGTTTATAAAGGGCTTCCGCCCGATATGGCCCTCATCGGCCGGGCTCCGGCCACTGTGACGGCTCACGTTCGCGACCGCGGCGGAGTGCTTCTGCAATATAACCTTCGCCGCCTCCCCGTCATTATAGATATGAACGAACGTAGCGATACGGCAAGGAGTTTCGTTCTGTCGGATACAAACGTGGAGGCGCTGCTGATGAAATATCTTGCCCCTACGACGGCTCTGCTGAACTTCTCGCCCAGGAGCATTGAAATGGCTTTCGACAGACGTGTACGCAAAAGCTTGCCGGTTGTTTTCGGCGGCGAGATACGCACGGCGCCCGGGTACATAGTATCGGGCGATATAAGCTTCGAGCCCCCGGAGGTGACGGTCTTCGCCGCAGCCTCGGTGATGGAAACCTTAGACAGCATCAGCACCGAGTATGTTGAAATAAGCAATGCCGACAAGCCTTTGGTTCGCCGGCTGAGGCTGAATCCTCCGGGCGGTGCGACAACGGAGCCGGACGCAGTGTCGGCCGACATTCCCGTGGAGGCTTTTGCCGAGAAGACTATAGAGACGCCTGTGGTAGCCTCGGATGTGCCTGCCGGCTATAAGATGCGGATGTTTCCGGCGTCGATCAGGATCGTTTGCCGGGCGCCCTTGTCTAAGCTGCGCGAGCTCACGGCCGATCACTTCCTGGTGGAGGCGTCGCTCGACGACTTTGAGGCCGCCTCGCCGCGGACATTGCCGCTCAGGCTCAGCTTCAAGCCGATTTGGGTGGAGCAGGCGGTTCTCTCCCAGGATTCAGTAGAGTTTATAATTGAGCAAACCGGATGAGGCCCCGCATTGGCATAACCGGAGGGATAGGGAGCGGCAAGTCGGTGGTGGCAAGCCTCCTTCGGATAATGGAGATCCCGGTGTACGATGCCGACGAGCAGAGCAAGCGCTTGCTGAACAGCTCCGCGGAGCTGCGCGCTCAGCTTACGGACTTGCTGGGCCCGGAGATATACCGCAATGATATGCTCGACCGCCGGCTGATGGCCTCGCTCATCTTCTCCGATGCCGAATTGCTCCGGAAGGTAGGCGAGCTGGTGCATCCTGCCGTCGGCCGCCATTTCCTCGAGTGGGCCTCTCAGCAGACAGCCTCCGAAGCCTGTGCGATAGAGTCGGCCATACTCTTTGAGTCGGGCTTCCGCACGACAGTCGACGTCAGCCTGATGGTGACGGCTCCCGTTGAGCTCCGCATCAGGCGCGTGATGAGCCGCGACGGCTCCGACCGCCAACAGGCGGAGCAGCGCATGAGGCATCAGATGCCCGAGGCCGAGAAAGTGAAGCTTGCAGACTACGTGATTGTCAACGACGACATTCAGGCGGTCATTCCCCAGCTCGAGAATATACTCAGCCGGATAAAGGACAGATTCGGATTACACAACAATTAATACATACAGAACTCAAAGACCATGTCGTTCCTCATAGTTATTATCAGTCTGGCAATATTGATTGCCCTTATCGCCCGCTTTAAGGTCGATGCATTCCTGGCATTTATATTAGTGTCCGCCGCTGCGGGCATAGCGCTCGGCATTCCCCTCGACAAGCTTCCCGCTACCATAGAGACAGGCATAGGCAACCTGATGGGGAGCCTCACGCTCATCATTGTTCTGGGAGCCATGCTGGGCAAGCTCGTGGCCGTGAGCGGTGCGGCCGGCGAGATAGCCTCCGGCATGACGTCTGTGTTCGGCACTAAGCGCATACGCTGGGGCCTGATGATAACAGGCTTCATCGTAGGCATTCCGCTCTTCTACGGCATAGGATTCGTCCTGCTGGTTCCGCTTATATTCACTATCGTGAACCGATACCGTCTCCCGGCCGTGTTCATAGGCTTGCCGATGCTGTCGGCGCTTTCGGTAACTCACGGTTTCCTTCCTCCGCACCCGTCTCCCGTTGCCTTGGTTTCGCTCTTCGATGCGAACATGGGGATGACGCTTATATGGGGGCTGGTGATAGCCGTGCCGGCCATCATCCTTGCCGGCCCTGTCTTTTCGGGCACTCTCCGCAAGGTGAGCAGCAAGCCGGTGAAGCTGTTCGAGTCGGCCCCGGACACAAATTCGTTCGGCACGCCGGGCAAGATAAACAGCCTGCTGAGCGCCACCCTGCCTGTGTTCCTGCTCATAGCCGCAACGGTGCTGCCCATGTGCCTGCCGGAGATGGGGGAGGCGGCTCTGTCGGTGGTGAAGTTCCTCGGAGCTCCTCCGGTAGTGATGCTGATAGCGCTCATAGTCGCCACCTGTACGCTGGGGATAGCCCAGGGCCGCAGCATCAAGTCGGTCATGGAGGTATACGTAGAAGCGGTCAAAGACATAGCCATGATACTGCTGATCATAGCCGGCTCGGGCGTATTTACTCAGATGATGAAAGACAGCGGGGTGAGCGCCGAGCTTGCCGTCATGCTTCAGAGCGTGCCCATCCATCCCTTGATCCTCGGCTGGCTCATGGCGGCTCTGATAAGGGTGTGCGTGGGCTCGGCAACGGTCGCGGCGCTCACGGCGGCCGGCGTCATACTCCCGCTTGTTCGGCAAACGGGCGTAGAGCCCTCGCTGATGGTGCTGTCGCTTGGCGCCGGCAGCCTGTTCTTCTCTCACGTGAACGATTCCGGCTTCTGGCTCTTCAAGGAATACTTCGGGCTGAGCCTGAAGGATACCTTCCGGTCGTGGTCGGTAATGGAGACGATAGTATCCGTGACCGGTCTGGCCGGCGTAATGATTTTGAATCTCATAATATAAATAACTCAACAATTAATAACTTAAAAGATTTATAAGAAATGAATAACAATGCAGACGAACGGCTGAAACTGCTCGGCCTCTCCCTTCCTCCCGCTCCCAAGCCTCTCGGAGTGTACAAGCCTTGCCTTGTAATCGACAAAAAGTACCTCTACCTCTCAGGACATGGGCCTGTACTGCCCGACGGTTCGCTCATTAAGGGCCGGATCGGCCGCGAGCTCAACATGGACGAAGGCAAAGCGGCCGCGCAACAGGTTGGCCTCACGATGCTTGCCTCCATCCTCAACCATCTCGGCAGCCTCAACGCAGTAGCGCGGGTTATCAAGGTGCTGGGCATGGTTAATTGCACAGCAGATTTCGAGAAACATCCCTATGTTATCAACGGCTGCAGCGAGCTCTTTGCCTCCGTGTGGGGCTCCGACCATGGCGTAGGCACTCGCAGCGCCGTCGGCTTCGGATCGCTGCCCGATAACATCCCCGTCGAGATAGAGGCGCTCTTTGAGCTGTCCTGATATGCTTCCTGCGATACAAAATGTAGCTGCAATAGATAGCCCGGCGCTCATTCTTGACGTAGCCGGGGTGGAGCATAATATACGCGCGGCCATAGCAATGGCAGGCGACGCAGGCATGCTCCGTCCGCACGTCAAAACGCACAAAACCCCGGAGGTGGCGGCTATGATGCTACGCGAAGGAATCCGGAAGTTCAAGTGCGCCACCATAGCCGAAGCCGAAATGCTTGCCCTCGCAGCTGCGCCGGATATAATGCTGGCCTATCAGCCCACGGGCCCGAAGATTTCGCGTCTGCTGCGGCTGGTCGGGCAATATCCGCAAAGCCGCTTCTCATGTTTGGTAGATAACGAGGCGACAGTCGGCGAACTTTCGGCTGCCTGCGAGCGCATCGGGCTCATACTGGACGTAGCCATAGACGTCAACGTAGGCATGGATCGCAGCGGCGCTCCTCCCCGGCATGTAGCGGCTCTGGCCGGACTGATAGCCACCTGCGGCAGCCTTAGGCTGACGGCCCTGCACGGCTACGACGGACATATTCATCATCCCGACCCCGAAGTTCGCCGCCGCGAGGCAGATGCATCCTTCGCCCTGCTGCAATGCGCCCTGTCCTCCATCCAATCGCCCCGGCATGCTATAACATTGATAGCAGGCGGCACCATCACCTTCCCCAATCACACGGGGCGCCCGCAAACCGAATGCAGCCCCGGCACCTTTGTCTTCTGGGACGAAGGCTATCGGAGGCTGATGCCGGAGCTGCCCTTTCGCTGCTCGGCCTTTCTGCTCAGCCGCGTAGTGTCGGTCGTGGATGCGAATCATATATGCATAGACTTGGGCTACAAATCGGTTGCATCCGAGAAGCCTCTGCCCCGCGTTCACCTCATAGCCGTCCCGGGGGCGCGTCCTGTGGCCCAGAGCGAGGAGCATCTGGTTGTGGAGGTGCCCGACAGCAGCCGGTATCCCGTCGGCTCCGAGCTGTTCGGCATCCCGGAGCACATCTGCCCCACCGTTGCCCTCTACGAGAGGCTGCACATCCTCCGCAACGGCCTTGTGGAGGAGTCCTGGAAAGTGACAGCCAGAGACAGAGACCTGAGCTGAGCCGACAGCAGCCGGCTGAAAGCCGGGGCGCATAAGCCTTAAACGAGTTCGACCTGAGACCGGGTGTTATTAACCTTGCTCAGGTCGAACTCTTGTTTTATATAAGTGAACTGCTGCCTATTGCTTTCCGCTTGTGCCTCTGTCGCAAGCCTTGTAAAGCCAATTGCGGGGCGGACGCAGTAATTCCCGCCTGAAAATGCATGTATCACAACAATTCTAAAAGCAGAACGAGTTCAAAAAACATTACCGCTTTGTTATAGAATCCAATTTGCAGCTAATGACTTTTTGCGCAGCTCCTCAATCAGCGCAATATGTTTTATGACTGTTTAATGATTTATGAAGATTTGCCTAACCTCTGAAAAAAATTATTGGCTATATAGTTCCGCAAGGTCGTCCCATTTCCGGAAAGCTTCCCGCCGAACGAAAGCAAGCTTTCCGGAAACTGGAAAGTTTCCCGCCGAACAAAAGCAAGCTTTCCAGAAACTGGAAAGTTTCCCGCCGAACGAAAGCAAGCTTTCCAGAAACTGGAAAGTTTCCCGCCGAACGAAAGCAAGCTTTCCAGAAACTGGAAAGTTTCCCGCCGAACGAAAGCAAGCTTTTCAGAAACTGGAAAGTTTCCCGCCGAACGAAAGCAAGCTTTCCAGAAACTGGAAAGTTTCCCGCCGAACGAAAGCAAGCCGTCAGAAGGTAATTCAGCCTGCCCAAATAGGTCATTCCCGCGAAGGCGGGAATCTCCGATCGAAAGACGGATACGATTGCATAATCCTTAGACACAACGGGCTTATACTATCGTCCCAACTATCGCTCGGAGATTCCCGCCTTCGCGGGAATGACCCGTATGGGCGGGCTGAATTGCCTTTTGACGCATTGACATGACCTATTGTTCGAGCGTGAAGGGCTTTTGATGCATCGCCTGCAATGCCCAGGCCCCGTAGAGACGCGATTAATCGCGTCTCTACAAACACCACCGCAGGGCCTCCCGCCTTCGCGGGAATGACCTATTGTTCGAGCGTGAAGGGCTTTTGGCACATTCCCGCCGAACGAAAGTAAGCTGTCAGAAAATCCGACGGCTTCCCGCCGAACGAAAGTAAGCCGTCCGGAAAATAGCCGCCTCAACAGGGTAGGGCGGCTATACATTCCACCTCTACTAACCACTGCGGACGGCATACGCGGGCGAGGACAACGACGGTCGGCGCCTGCGGGAATCTCGATCGGAGGTAGCCGAAGGTTATGGCGGCATCGGCGGCGTCGCGGAGATAGACGATCATGGAAGCGATATGGCTAAGCTTGGCCGATGCATCGTCGAGGAGGTTGGCGATGTTCTCAAATATCCTGTCGAGCTGCCCGATTACATCGCCGCAGTTGATACATTCTCCGCGATTATTGATGCTTGCCGTACCGGATATGAATATGTGGCTGATGTCGTCGTAGCTTATCCTTACGCCGCGCTCGAAGGCCACGCCGTACTGGTGAGTAGGGTTGAGATGATGTGGGGCGTGCAGGTATAGTACGGCGCCGGGCCTAAGTTGTCCGACCGAATAGAAGTCGATGCCAAGGCGTTTGCCCGGTGCATCTCCTCCGCCTCCAATGCCGGTTGAGGCAATAAAATGAGTGTCGGGCCGCAGCGCATGAGCTTCGAAGTAGCGGTTCCGTCCGCTAACCATGTCCGCGTAGTCGCAATCAATGTCCTTTACATATATCCACGTCCTCATGCAGTCGTTAGCGAGACACATGTTGAGCCCGTCAAGCAATCCGTCGTGCTCGGCGAAGGCGTCTGAGGTTTGCCGCTCAACCTGCGTCCGGGCGGCGGGGCTTATTGCATGGAACACATGCATGTGCGGGCCAATCCGGGTGCATATTGCATCGCCCTGCCTGAAGCTCGATCGACCGGGATACTGTATGAACCAGAGCAGCAGATTGATTTTGGTGCCGTCGAGCGGAGGTTGTTCCGTAACCGACAGGGCTGCCCGGTGCAGATGCGTGGCGAACAGCGGATGAGCTCGAAGCCGGTCGGCCTGGTTGATGTAGTCGCTCACGAAAACTTTTGCGAGGAAAACATCATCGTCGGCCAGATTGAGGTCGGCCGACAGTTGGGCGTAGGCTTGCAGGAGATTGTCGAGCTGCTCGGCAAAGGAGCTGGCGCCGGCCGGCCGCAAGGAGGCCTGAATCTCCCGGCGCTGAGGGGTTTCTATGCTATAAATGCCTTGCTTATTCATTGCCTGAACAAAGGTTGATCATGAAGCTGTCAGACCGCTTCCACATTCCATCCCGACAATATTCCGCCGTAGTAGTAGAAGCTCACGCGGAAGCTTTTGCCGCTGCTCATCTCCTCCACCAAGTAGGATTTGGCCGCTCCCTGTTCGGCTTCGAATATAAACTCGCCGAGGCGAAACTGTGCTGCCGAAGCCTCATCGTTCATCCCGGCCTTGGCGGCAATGCGCTCCCGAACGGCAAGCATAAGCTCCGGCTTGCGGAAAGGATCGGGCTCGGAAGATGCGCTCACGGAGGATGCGGCGGCGGAAAGCCCGTCTGATGCGCCGGTTCGTGCGCGCAGCAGCCGGACGCTGTCGGTGTATTGCCTGAACCTGGCCCGCATCTCCGGGCTCCGCAGAGAGTTAACCGTGAAGATGGCAATGCCCCTGGCCCCGTTGTTGAGCGCGGCGTCCATGGAGCGGAACATCTCGTCGCCCTGTGTCACCATAAGTCCGCAGTAGAGGGTAGTGAGGGGGTTCTTTTGTTCTGTGTTGTCAATGGTGCAATCGGCGATGAAGCTCACGTCGCCCGTGTAGAAGGTGTGGTAAACCATGGGAAAGACGAGGTCGAGGTTCCATCGCCCCCAGTCCTGTCGCACCATCTGCCTCGACATTGCAGGCGTGGGGAAGGGCGATGCGGCCATGAGCTTGCCGTGTGCGTGAACGATGTCGGCAATCTCGTTGGCCACTTCCGTGATTTGGTCGCATCGGAATTGCAGCCATTTGGCGTCGGCCGAAGGGTCGTCGAGCAGCCTTGGGTCGTATCCGTGTATCTTTTGGAAAGCCTCAATCAGCCTCGGATGATAGCCGTAGTCCCATTCGGCATGTTCGCGGTCTTGCACCACTCCGTAGCGCGGCCAGAGGGTAGTGGGCAGTATGACGTCCACGAATCGGTGGTAGTCGATAGCTATTCCTTCCAGGCCTTCAACTTTGCAATACTCGGTTATTCGTCGGCGAATATAATCGCGCACTTCGGGCAGCGCCGGGCACATGAATTTGTAGTAGTCGACGTAGGCTTTAGTGTCGGCCAGGCTTTCGCCGCGTCGGTTCACGCTCAGCCATTCGGGATGATTAGCGAGTATGGAATCGCGGTCGTGCTCAAGGTTCATGGTCCAGAGCCATGCGAAGATCCTGATGTTGTGCTTATGCGCAATGCCGATAGCAGTCCGGTAATCGTCGGGCGTGGGAGCGTTGAGCAGTATGGCCTCTATGCCGGTTTCGCGAACGACGGTGCAAACCGAGTCGAAATTCATGCCGTGGCGATAGTCCAGCCACGTCCAGAACATAGGAGGCCGGCCTTTATCGGTAGACAGGTCGGAGCAAGCGGTGGAAATAAGGCCAAGCGCAAAGGCGGCAGCCAAAAGAAGGGTATGAAGTTTCATAATGATCAAGATTTAAAACGTTAATAAAATGTTTGAGCGGCAAATGTAGGACAAATAAAGGGAACTCCTAATAATTAGATTTTTCAAGGCTTGCGACGGAGGCAAAAGCGCAGTGTACTTTAGTACATGAGCATTTTGCCGACAGAGCGAAACGCAGAAAAAGCAATTATTCGAAGTTCCCTAAATTAAGATGCGAGCGCTGCGATAGCCCTGCCTACGATCAGGAGGGCTTATGTAATTGAAAAAAAATCATATCTTTGCGCCGCTTGAATAACATAGTATTAATTTATTAAAGTATTTCGAATAATGTATATCGATCCAACAAAGAAGAAGGAACTCTTCGAAAAGTACGGCAAATCGTCGTCCGACACCGGCTCTCCTGAGAGCCAAATCGCATTGTTTACATACCGGATCTCTCATCTCACCGGTCATTTGAAAGTCAATCACAAAGACTACGCCACCGAGCGATCCCTCAAGATGCTTGTAGGCAAGCGCCGTCGCTTGCTCAACTATCTGATCAAAGTAGACATAGAAAGATACCGAGCCATTATCAAACAGCTTGGGATACGTAAGTAAGCAAAAAAAGGTCGCGCAAGCGGCCTTTTTTATTGTCGGACTTCCCCCAAATCCCCGCATCTGTCATTCCCCATAACTCACATATCCGGCAGTAGCATACCTCATCGAATAGAGGCTGTGCAAAAAAAAATGTTTCCTACCTGCCCAAATAGGGAATGTGCAAAAAGTATTTCCCGCCTGAAATGCAGGTCATTCCCGCGAAGGCGGGAATCTCCGATCGAAAAACGGGACGAATGTAGTTTTGTCATATAAACAAAATACTATCGCCCCAACTAACGCTCGGAGATTCCCGCCTTCGCGGGAATGACCCGCTTTTCAGGCGGGAATAACTTTTTTAACAACGCCAAAGCCTGCCCTCCTGTTGAATCCCATTCTAACCTTAGAACGGAACCCCCGCCTTTCTTAGAGTTCGTTCTAACCTTAGAACGGAAAAACCCGCTCTTTTTCGGCCAATTCTAACGTTAGAACGGCTTGCGGGAGACCTCATCAGTCCGTTTGAACCTTAGAACGGACCGGCTGAGGCCTCCCCTTAGTGCATATCAGCTACGTTCGAATCCGAAGTATTTCTTAGCGTTGCCGTAGCATATCATCTCAACCATGCGCTCTATGAAGGAGAGCTCGCTTTCGGGCAGCTCGCCGTTCACCACATCGTTCCCCAAGATGTTGCAAAGCAGTCTGCGGAAGTATTCATGGCGGGGATAGGAAAGTATGCTGCGCGAATCGGTCAGCATGCCCACGAATCGGCTGAGCAATCCGAGCGACGATAGGGCGTCGAGCTGGTCGGTCATGCCCTTGAGTTGATCGAGGAACCACCAGGCCGCGCCGTATTGAATCTTGCCCGGAACGCTGCCGTCGTTAAAGTTGTAGGCGGCAGTAGCCATCATCTCGTTGTCCTTGGGGTTCAGGTTGTAGAGTATGGTTTTTGCCAGCAAGCCTTCCTCGTCGAGGCGGCTCAGGAAGCGGTTCATAGGTGCGGCGAAGCTGATGTCGTGTATGGAGTCGAATCCGGTATCGGGCCCCAGCTTGGCGAACATGCGGGAGTTGTTATTACGTATGGCTCCTATGTGGAACTGCTGCACCCAGCCCGTCATAGCGTCCATTTTGGCTCCTTCGTACAGCATTGCCGAGCGGAACTTCAGGGCGTCGTCCGCTCCTATGGCCTCGCCACTGCGCAAGCGGCGGAATATGTTGCGCACCTCCGAGTCGGTGTAGGGCTCGGCATAGAAGGTCTCCAGTCCGTGGTCGGACACGCGGCATCCGCGTGATGCGAAGAAGTCGTGCCTGTTCCAGAGCGCCTGTATGAGCAGGTCGTAGGTGGAGATGCCTATGTTGGCCACGCTTTCAAGCTTGTCGATGTAGGCATTGAAGGCGGCGACGTTATCCACAGCCAGGAGGCGGTCGGGGCGCCATGTGGGAAAGACTTTCACCGAGAAGCCGCTCTTGCGTATGGCGTCGTGATGCTCTAAGCTGTCGGTGGGGTCGTCGGTGGTGCAAACGGCTTCCACGTTCATCCTTTCCATGATGCGGCGCGGGCGGAAGTCGGGCTCTTGCAGCTTGGCCGAGCCTTCCTCGTAAATCTCGTAGGCCGTGTTCGGGTTCAGAGTTTTATTGATGCCGAAGATGCGGCTCAGCTCCAGGTGCGTCCAGTGGTAAAGCGGGTTGCGCATGGTGTAGGGCACAGTCTCGGCCCACTTGCTGAACTTCTCCCAGGGAGCTTTTCCGCCGGTGATATATTCCTCGCCTACGCCGTTGGCCCGCATAGCCCTCCATTTGTAGTGATCGCCTCCCAGCCAAACGGCAGTCATGTCGGCAAAGGGCAGGTTGTCGGCAATCATTTTCGGGTCGAGGTGGCAATGATAGTCGATGATAGGCATAGTAGCCGCATGTCCGTGATATAGCTTCGAAGCTATGTCGGAATGAAGCAGAAAATTAGAATCCATGAATGTTTTCATACTCGTTTATATTGTTTTATCCAGCCCGATACAAGGCTGCAAAGGTTTTCAATCTCATCCCATCTTTCCGAGGCGATAGCCCCGTCCGGCAGTAGCTTGGAGCCCATACCGACGCATGCCGTGCCGGCCTTGAACCATGCTGCTACGTTTGCTTCGACAGGCTCCACGGCTCCGGTGGCCATGATGAGGCTCCAGGGCATGGGAGCGAGCAGGTTCGACACGAAAGCGGGCCCTCCGACGCATCCGGCCGGGAAGATCTTGCAGATGTCGCAGCCTGCTTCCTGGGCAAAGCCTATCTCGCTCACTGAGCCGCATCCCGGTATGTAGGGCACTAACCTGCGATTGCAGAGGGCGGCTACCTGGGGCGCAAAGCTCGGCCCTACCACGAAGGCCGCTCCCATCTGAAGGTATATGGCTGCCGTGGGAGCATCAACAATTGAACCTACGCCGAGTATCATCTCCGGACATTCGGCCGCAACGTATTTGGAGAGCAGGGCAAAGACCTCGTGGGCGAAGTAGCCGCGATTGGTGAACTCGAAGGTGCGGACTCCGCCCTCGTAGCAGGCCTTCACAACCCGGCAGGCCGTGGCTGCATCCTGATGGTAGAACACCGGCACGAGCCCGCCCTCCGTCATGGCTTGTAATGTTTTTATCTTGCTGTGTTGTCGCATATTTTTTTTGACTTATATAATATAATGTGATGCTGATGCCGACTGCTTCAGCGACCTACTCGGCCGGAGGCATCGCCGCTCATGAGCTTCTCCACTTCGGCAACGCTCACCCGGTTGTAATCTCCGTGTATGGTATGCTTGAGGCAGGAAGATGCGGCGGCGAAGTTGATGGCCCTGGCATCGTCGGCGTATGTCAGCAATCCGTATATCAGGCCGCCCATGAAGGAATCGCCTCCGCCTACGCGGTCTACTATGTGGGTGATGTCGTATCGCGGCGATGCATGCATCTGTCCGCCCGAATAGATGAGGCCTCCCCAGGTGTTGCGGCTGGCATTAATAGAGCCCCTGAGGGTTATCACTATCCTTGCTGCCCGTGGGAAGAGGCGGCTGAGCTCGGCGCATACCGGAGCGAATATCTCGGCGTCGACCTGCCCGGCTGTATGCGATGCGTCGAAGCCTGCGGGCTTGATGCCGAAGACTTGCTCGGCGTCTTCTTCGTTGCCGAGTATGAGGTCGCACTCCGCCACGAGCTCCGGCATCACCTCCGAGGGCCGTTTGCCGTACTTCCAGAGGTTTTTCCTGAAGTTGAGGTCGCAGGATACGGTTATGCCTCGCTTGCGTGCCTCGCGTATGCCTTCCAGACAGGCTGCGGCGGCCGAGGCCGATATGGCCGGCGTGATGCCCGTCCAGTGGAACCAGCTTGCCGAGCTGAAGGCGGCTTCCCAGTCTATCATGCCGGGCTGTATGCCGGAGATGGCCGAGTGGGCGCGGTCGTATATCACCTTGCTGCCTCTGGCGACGGCTCCGGTCTCCAGGAAGTATATGCCCATGCGCTCGCCTCCGAACACTATGTTGGATACTCCTACGCCAAAGCCGCGAAGCTCGGCTATGCAGGCCCGTGCCAGATCATTGTCGGGCAGGCGGGTCACGAACTCGGTTGCTATGCCGTAATTGGCAAGCGAAACGGCCACGTTGGCCTCGCCGCCTCCGTAGGTGGCTTCCAGCGTGCGCGACTGCCCCAGGCGCAGATAGGCCGGGGCGGCAAGGCGGAGCATTATCTCGCCGAATGTGACTACTTTGTGCGCCATGGTTCAGCCGAGTTGTGTGAAGAAGTCATTACCCTTATTGTCTACAAGTATGAAGGCCGGGAAGTTCTCTACTTCAATCTTCCATATAGCCTCCATGCCGAGCTCCGGATACTCCAGGCATTCTACCTTGCGGATGTTCTCCTGTGCAAGTATGGCTGCCGGGCCTCCGGGGCTGCCCAGATAGAAGCCGCCGTGCTTGCGGCATGCTTCGGTGACTACCGCGCTGCGATTCCCCTTGGCAATCATCACCATGCTGCCGCCGTGGCTCTGGAGCAGGTCGACGTAGGAGTCCATGCGTCCGGCCGTTGTGGGGCCGAACGAGCCCGACGGCATTCCCTCCGGCGTCTTGGCCGGGCCTGCGTAGTATATAGGATGGTCTTTGACGTATTGCGGCAGTCCTTCGCCGGAGTCAATCCGTTCCTTCAGCTTGGCATGAGCTATGTCGCGGCCTACGATGATGGTGCCGGTGAGCGAGAGCCTGGTGGCAACAGGGTAGCGATCGAGCTCGGCAAGTATCTCGGCCATAGGCCTGCGCAGGTCGATCTTCACCGCGCTGTCGTCTGAGCCTTGCATAGCCTCAGAGGGTATCAGCCGGGCCGGATTGCTTTCGAGCTTCTCTATCCATATCCCTTCGGCATTGATCTTAGCCTTGATGTTCCTGTCGGCCGAGCATGAGACTCCCATGCCTACCGGGCATGAGGCTCCGTGGCGCGGCAGGCGTATCACTCGTATGTCGTGTGCAAAGTATTTGCCTCCGAACTGAGCACCGAGCCCCGTGCGGCATGCTTCTTCCTGCAGCTGCTTCTCCAGCTCTATGTCGCGGAAGGCCTGTCCGCCCGCATTGCCCTCGGTGGGCAGGTGGTCGTAGTAGTGGGCCGAGGCCAGCTTCACGGCTTTCAGGTTGGCCTCGGCCGAGGTTCCTCCGATTACGAAAGCTATATGATATGGCGGGCATGCAGCCGTTCCCAGCGTCTTCATCTTGGCGGTGAGGAAGGGCAGCAGGCGTTCGGGCGTAAGCAGCGCCTTGGTCTCCTGAAAGAGGTAGGTTTTATTGGCCGAGCCGCCTCCCTTGGCTATGCAGAGGAAGCGATACTCATCTCCGCGAACGGCATAGAGGTCGATTTGCGCCGGCAGGTTGCAGCCCGTGTTCACCTCCCGGTACATATCGAGCGCAGCGTTTTGCGAGTACCTCAGGTTGTCGGAGGTATACGTTTGATAGACGCCCTTGGAGAGGGCCTCCTCGTCGTTGCCGTCCGTCATCACCGCATGGCCTTTCTTACCCATGATGATAGCCGTGCCGGTGTCCTGGCAGAAGGGCAGTACGCACTTGGCCGATACTTCCGCATTGCGCAGGAAGGCCAGCGCCACGAAGCGGTCGTTGTCGCTTGCTTCGGGGTCGTTCAGAATGTCGGCCACCTGCTGCTGGTGGTCTTTGCGCAGATAAAACGATACGTCGTGGAAGGCAGCCTGCGCCATCTCGGTAAGCGCTTCGGGTGCAACGTTCAGCACGCTGCGATCCTCATAACGGCCAAGGCTCACATGCTTGCTCGTCAGCAGATAGTATTCCGTCGAATCCTTTCCCGTCGGGAAAGGCTCCTGAAATCTGAAAGGGGGCGGCCCCCCTGCTTTGTCTTGTTTCATGATGATTATTATATGTATGAATGATGATTATGCCGAATAAGGAAAGGACGCAAGCCCGTACATATAATAATATGTGTACGGCCGGGGGCATTAGCCGTAGCCTCCCGCGGGAAGCGGAGCAGCATAGCAGTAAGAGGATGTATGCGAATCGGGCTTGTCATTATTGTCTGATTTTGTTTGCGGGCCAAAGATAGCATTTATTTCCGCCGCCGCGAAGGCTAAGGTTTGCTATCCGTAGCTCCCCCAAACAAAAAAGGGAGCCCCGTAACGAAGCTCCCCCCTTGGTCTTAACTATGAATTTTTTACATCATGCCGCCCATGCCGCCTCCCATACCGGGATTCATCGGAGGCACAGGAGTGTCCTCTTTTTTCTCGGCGATCACGCATTCGGTCGTCAGGAACATGCCGGCGATAGAGGCAGCATTTTCCAGGGCCACGCGAGCCACCTTGGCGGGGTCGATGACACCCGTCTTGCAGAGGTTTTCGTATACATCGGTGCGGGCATTGTAGCCGAAGTCGCCCTTGCCCTCTTTCACCTTCTGAACCACCACGGCGCCCTCTTTGCCGGCGTTGATGACAATCTGGCGGAGCGGCTCCTCTATGGCGCGCTTCACTATCTCTATGCCGGTAGTCTCATCCTCGTTCTCGCCCTTCAGGCCTTCGAGAGAATCTATTGCGCGGATGTAAGCTACGCCGCCGCCCGGAACGGTTCCTTCCTCGATTGCGGCGCGTGTAGCGCTCAGGGCGTCGTTAACGCGATCCTTCTTCTCCTTCATCTCCACCTCCGAGGGTGCGCCCACGTAGAGTACGGCCACTCCGCCCGACAGCTTGGCGAGCCGCTCCTGGAGCTTCTCCTTGTCGTAGTCGGAGGTAGTGGTTTCAATCTGAGCCTTCAGTTGCCCTATGCGAGCCTGGATAGCCTCCTTGTTGCCCGAACCGTTCACTACGGTGGTATTGTCTTTGTTCACTACGATTTTCTCCGCTGTTCCCAGCATGTCTATCGTAGCATTTTCCAGCTTGAGGCCTGTTTCCTCGGATACAACCGTACCGCCGGTCAGGATAGCAATATCTTCGAGCATAGCCTTCCGACGGTCGCCGAATCCGGGAGCCTTCACTGCGCATATCTTCAGCGAGCCGCGCAGGCGGTTCACCACAAGGGTGGTGAGGGCTTCGCTGTCTATGTCTTCGGCTATGATCAGCAGCGGGCGACCCGTCTGTATAGTTTGTTCGAGTATAGGCAGGAGCTCCTTCAGCACCGATATTTTCTTTTCGTAGATAAGGATGTACGGATTCTCCAGGTTGGCCTCCATCTTCTCGGTATCGGTAGCAAAGTAGGCCGAGATGTAGCCGCGGTCGAACTGCATGCCTTCAACAACCTCAACGGTCGTCTCTATTCCCTTAGCCTCCTCAACAGTGATGACGCCCTCCTTGTTCACCTTCTTCATTGCCTCGGCTATGAGCTTGCCTATGCTGTCGTCGCCGTTAGACGAAATCTTGGCAACGTTCTCTATTTTCTCCAAGCTGTCGCCCACAGCTTCGGCCTGCGATGCGAGGCTTTCAACCACCTTCACTACCGCCTTGTCTATGCCGCGCTTCAGGTCCATCGGGTTAGCTCCGGCCGTCACGTTCTTGAGGCCTACGGCTATGATCGACTGTGCAAGTACGGTAGCCGTAGTGGTTCCGTCGCCGGCATTGTCGTTAGTCTTGGAAGCCACTTCCTTCACCAACTGTGCGCCCATGTTCTCGTAGGGGCTGCCCAGCTCTATCTCTTTTGCAACCGTCACCCCGTCCTTAGTTATTTGCGGAGCGCCGAATTTCTTCTCAATGATAACATTGCGTCCCTTTGGGCCAAGGGTTATTTTCACTGCATTGGCCAATTCGTCAACGCCCTTCTTCAGAAGGTCGCGAGCTTCGATATTGAACTTAATCTCTTTTGCCATAATGATACGTTTGACTGTTGTTTAATTAATTGATAATAGCTAAAATATCCGACTGCCGCATGATGAGCAGCTTGTCGCCGTCGATTTCGATTTCGGTTCCTGCATACTTTCCGTAGAGCACTACGTTGCCGGCCTTCAGAACCATCTCCTCGTCCTTCGTTCCATTGCCAACGGCAATAACTTCGCCTTTCAGCGGCTTCTCCTTGGCTGAATCGGGAATAATAATCCCGCTAACCGTCTTCTCTTCTGCTGCAGAGGGCTTAATCAGCACCCTGTCTGCTAATGGCTTGATGTTCATAATTGTTCTGCTATTTATAATTGTTTAAAATATGATTTTAATTTCGACGGTTATTATGCGAATTGTATGCCACGGCTCAAAAGCTGACAGCTTGTCGCAATTCGGCTGACATCGCCCGCATCAGCTGTCATAATTCCTCCCCCTGTATGCATCCCGACGGCCCGCAGGCCTGCCTTTGCCGCCTCTGTGGCGACAGCCTTTCCCTGCCGTGCAGGCCCCGTTGCCGCACCAGCATTGACGGATTTTTTTCAGGCCCCCGTTGCCGCACCAGCAAAGTGCCCGATTTTTTTGCGGGAAGCCTTTGCCGCACCAGCAAAGGCCCCAAATCGGCTTTTTGAGGCCAATGCCGCTGCCAACTTGTCCTCAAATCATCTTTTTGGAGCCAATGCCGCTGCCAATTTGTCGCCAAATCACTTTTTCCTGAGCTATGCAAGCCCGGATTTCCCCCAAAAAGGCCCTTTTTTGCCCAATGCCGGTGCAGCAGAGGCTTCCCGCAAACAAATCGGGCACTTTGCAGGTGCGGCAAAGGCATCCCTCAAACAAATTGGGCCCTTTGCCGCACCTGCAAAGGGGGTAGGGGGATCGATTGGCCCCTTTGCCGCACCTGCAAAGGGGGCAGGGGGATAGCTTGGGCCCTTTGCCGCACCTGCAAAGGGGGTAGGTGGGTAGGGTGGGGGCTTTGCCGCACCTGCAAAGGGGGTGGGGGGATAGCTTGGGCCCTTTGCCGCACCTGCAAAGGGGGTAGGGGGTAGGGTGGGGGCTTTGCAGCTG
>JAITGS010000088.1 GCA_031280435.1 Tannerellaceae bacterium
AAGATTATATTTCCTTGCGGAATGTGTTCGCAGCAAAAAGCAAGATTATATTTCCTTGCGGAATGTGTTCGCAGCAAAAAGTAAGATTATATTTCCTTGCGGAATGTGTTCGCAGCAAAAAGTAAGATTATATTTCCTTGCGGAATGTGTTCGCGGGGAAAAGTAAGATTATATTTCCTTGCGGAATGTGTTCGCAGCAAAAAGCAAGATTATATTTCCTTGCGGAATGTGTTCGCGGGGAAAAGTAAGGTTGCATTGGCTAAATCTTATTTTGAGGTGCTATGAAAAATATTTAGCCATGCGGAAGTGTTATATGTATGAGTTATCACAAACAAGTATATCGGCAATAGCTCTATAATGGTGCAGGAGGCTTCCGGCAGTAGACATTTGGATTGATTGCGAAAGCAAAATGATTGCGAAATGGCTTCCTCCGAGTGTTTGCACATGCAATATGATATGTAATTGGAAATAATTATGTACTTTTGGTAGCGTTTAGTCAATAATACCAACAATAAGTTATCTATGGATAAGATAGACAAATTAGACAGGCATATAATCAGCATAATTTCGAAAAATGCGCGAATCCCCTTTAAAGACGTTGCCGAGGAGTGCGGCGTATCGCGCGCGGCCATACATCAGCGGGTGCAAAGGATGGTGGAACTGAACATTATCACAGGTTCGGGCTATCACGTGAGCCCGAAATTTCTCGGCTTCAATACCTGCACTTATATAGGCGTGAAGCTCGAAAAAGGGTCGATGTACAAGGATGTGGTTCCCGAATTTGAAAAGATTCCCGAAGTGGTGGAATGTCATTTCACCACGGGGCCTTACACCATGCTGATAAAGCTGTATGCCCGTAACAATGAGCATCTCATGGGGCTCCTCAATTCTCAGATACAGGAAATTCCGGGAGTTATCTCCACCGAAACGCTTATTTCCCTGCGCCAAAGCGTTAATCGTGCCATTCCTGTGCTGGATATTGGCGACATAACCGAAACCGACTGACCGTGCGCCTTCGTAGTTTTTTATCGGTATCCTTAGTTCTGATATTGTCTCTCCAATGCCTTTCGTCGCTAAAGGCCGAAAAATATTGCTTCCGGGTATATCTTAAAGATAAAGGCCGGCAGGATGTGCCGCCCCAGGGCTTTTTGTCGCCTGAGGCTCTCGAGCGTCGCGAGCGTTACGGCATTGCCGTTGACGAATCGGACTATCCCATCTCGCCTGCTTACCTGGAAGCTATCGGATCGTGCGGAGCAAGGATTGTGACTGTCGGCAAATGGTTTGCAACCGTGGTTGTAGAAAGCCCGGACAGCGCGGTTGCCTCCCGTATAGGGCAATTGCCCATAGTGAAGGAGGTTCGATGGATATGGAAAGGCGAGCGGGAACCTGTACTCATACGGACATCGGACAGCGCATCAATACTGCGTCCGACCTGCCTCCCGAACGAGTCGTCGCCTTACGGCTATGCGGACAGGCAAATTGCCATGCTGAACGGTAAGGCCCTTCACGAAAAGGGATTCAGAGGGCAAGGGATGCGCATAGGCGTTGTCGACGCCGGCTTCCGGGATGTAGACAGGATGTCGGCCTTTGCCTCAACTCGTATTGCAGGCGCCTTTAACCTTGTTACGCCCGCAGAGAGCGTGTTTGCCGACGATGATCACGGCGTGAAGGTGCTGTCGTGCATGGCCGCCGATATTCCCCAAGTAATGGTAGGCACGGCGCCGGAAGCAACATACTGGCTGTTCAAAACGGAAGATAACTTCTCCGAATTCCCCATCGAAGAGGATTACTGGGTGGCAGCCGTGGAAACGGCCGACAGCCTCGGCCTCGACATTGTATCATCATCGCTGGGCTATCATGCTTTCGATGCCGAAGAACTGAACTACTCGTACTCCATGCTCAACGGACGCTCGACGCTCATCAGCCTTGCCGCCGAAAAAGCCGCAAGCAAGGGAATGCTCCTCTTCGTAAGCGCCGGAAACGAGGCCAACGAAGATTGGGGCACAATTGCCTGCCCGGCCGATGCGCACGACGTCCTGACGGTAGGCAGCATAACGGAAAACAAAGAACGCTCGACGTTCAGCGCCTGGGGAACGACCGCCGACCGACGTATCAAACCCGACGTAGTGGCGCTCGGATCGAACTGTGCCGTGATAAACATTGAGGGCGATTTGGCATTCTCGAGCGGCACATCCTTCTCCACACCCATAGTGGCCGGCCTCGGAGCCTGCCTTTGGCAAGCGGCCCCGCATCTCACCAATCGGGAAATAATAGCCCTCATCATCAGATCGTCATCGCTATATGAAAAAACAGACACAATGCTGGGGCACGGCGTTCCTAACTTCAAAAAAGCTTTAAAACATTCTACCTATGCAAAACGCACACGCTCATTCCACGCGCACTGAACTCTCTCTGCGCGAGCTCGCCGTACTAATCAAACAGTCGATTGCGGCAACTTTCACGGCTCCCGTTTGGGTTCGGGGCGAAACAAGCGACCTTCGGACACATTCTTCCGGGCACTGCTATATGGAGCTCGTTGAAAAGAACGAAGCCAACAAACAAATCGCCGCACGCATGAGGGCGGCAATATGGTCATCAACTTTCGCCCGCCTCAAGCCCTTCTTCGAGCACGAAACGGGGCAGCCTTTCGCATCGGGCATCAGGATTCTGGTTCGCGCATCCGTTGAATATCACGAGCTGTACGGATTCAGCCTCAACATTGTCGACGTGGATCCGTCGTACACCGTGGGCGATTTGGCCCGGCGCAGAATGGAGATAATCAGGCAGCTTCAGGCCGAAGGAATCCTGACGATGAACAAAGAGCTCAGGCTCCCGACGCTGCCTTCGCGCATAGCCGTCATAACCTCGGCATCGGCCGCCGGATACGGCGATTTCATCCGGCAGCTGGAAGATAATCCGGCGCGATTCGCCTTCCATTGCAAGCTATTCGCAGCCGTAATGCAGGGCGATAAGAGCGAAGATTCTATCATTGCAGCTCTCGAAAAAGTGTTCAGGCATGCCCACAGCTTCGACCTTGTCGTCATCATTCGCGGAGGCGGCGCCGCTTCGGAGTTGAGCTGCTTCGATTCATATCGCCTTGCCGCCAACTGTGCGCAGTTTCCGCTGCCGATAGTTACGGGAATAGGGCACGAGCGCGACGAAACGGTGCTCGACCTGGTTGCTCACACGCGCATGAAAACCCCGACGGCCGTAGCCGAATTTCTCATCAGCCGCATGAGCAATGCCGCTCAAAGCCTTGCTGAGCTGGAGCGCCAACTCGGCACAATAGCCGTCAATTGCCTCAACAACGAGGACAGGCTACTGCAATCGCTGGCCACCAGGCTGCCCCTTGCCGTGCTCCGCAAGATGGAGCAGCAGCGCGTCTTCCTGAGGAATACAACGGCGCAACTGCCCGTCGGAGCGATTAATGCCGTCAACAGGAATGCCACCGGAATCACCCGCCTGCAAAATTCAATGATACAAGCCATGCAGCAAAAACATGCAGCCGGGATACATTTCGTCGAAATCACCGAGCAGTTCCTGCGGATGGCTTCGCCCGATTACACGCTCCGGCGCGGCTATTCCATCACGATGAAGAACGGCGCAATCGTGAAAAATGCCGCCGCACTCGCTCCGGACGACCAGATCGTAACCCGATTTGCCGACGGCGAAGTACGCAGCAAAGTGATCTAAGAATCGCCTGCTCCCGGCCTCGATTAGCAAGCAAAAAAGTAGGGGCGCCGAACTCTGTTTACAAGTTCAAACGCCCCTACCACAAAATCGTGAGCGCTTATGCACGATGTGCGCAATTAATTTGCTATCGCTCCCATCTTCCCTATAAACAAAATCACGCCTGTGCTCCTCTCCCGAATCGCGAAGAGGAAGGGCTTGTCCGCAACGAAAGCAATCTCGTCTGTCGGGCCTATCGAAGTCGGCGCCATCTCCACGGCTGTCACCGCAGCCGCTTCGGTTCCTTCTTCGTTCACTTCCACAAATGTCTTGTGAATCACTGCGGATATGTATAGAGAAACATCGCTAATCAGGCTGAAGTCGGCACGCTGCGCATCAAACGGTATTGTCATTCCCATCATAGGCAGTATGTTCTTCCGCAGGTCGTACTCGCACTCCGCCTTAAAGCGCGGGAGCTGCACTCGCACTGTTGCCGGCGCCATTTGCTCCGTGATTGCCGCCCAGGATTCGCTGTCGAGGCGCTCGGCAAGCTCATTGGCCGTTTCGGAGTGGGGCAGCATGACTATCATTTCGAAAGCCTTGTTGCCGTAGGGCAGAGATAAAAAGGCCGCATAGTCGTTGGCCGCATAAGCAAATGTCTCTTTTTGCATCATCATCTTCACCGTCCTCCTGTCGCCGGCTTCGGTGGTGAATGTCGCATCGCGGGTCATGCTTTTGTCGAACTCATGCGCCCATATACCTTTGAAATAAACGGCGTTTATGAGATACATGGCCGTTTCGGGGCTTATTTGATCCACAATTTGCGTGATCAGGTCGTTCGTTTGCTTGGCGCACCATCCGTTTATTTCCTTCACGGCCGATGAGGATGAGAAATCAAGGGCTTTCACTTCTGCATCATAATATTCTTTGTTGACGTCTATAAATGAGGCCTTCACCGGGAAGCCTTGCCTGTACCAAATGGAATTGGCGATTGCCAGCTTTGTCGACGGATCGACCTTTATCAGCGCCTGCCTGAGCGATTGCGAGTAGTCGTTAATCCGGGCCGTAGAGTAGTTTTCGGCTCGCAAGGCCGTCAGCATTTCTGCGGCGGTGGCTCCCGCGGCTCCGTTAAGCGTCATATTCAGCGCCATGCTCACGCTTAGAGGCGATACAAATACGTTTGGATTCGTCGCATCGCTTAGCGCGTGCTTAAACAAATCGAGCGAAAAATCATTGTCGGTTGCAACCTTTTCGGCCGCTCTCAGTTCGATAGGCTGGGCGTCGGGGAGCTCCTCCCGGCCTTCGCTGTCTTTTTGGCATCCCGATAGCAGCAGGGGAGCGGTGATTAAAAATAAATTAAAGAGTTTCATGACATATATTGTTATGGGTTGGAAAATCTCGTGGTTTGCGTCCGCAGCAGATGTCGCCGATTGATTTTTTGTGAGCCTCAGGCTATCGAGAGCTCCATGTTGTTTTCGGCCGCCATTCGCCTCATGTTGAGCAAGGCATAGCGCATCCGTCCGAGCGCCGTATTGATGCTCACGCCTGTGATTTCGGCAATTTCCTTGAAGCTGAGGTCGCGATAGTAGCGCAGTTCCAGCACAGTGCGCTGGCTTTCGGGAAGGTGGGCTACGAGTTTGCGCACGTCGGCAAGCACTTGCCGCTTAACTATTTTGTCTTCTATGGTGCCTTCGCACAGCCTGACATTGTTGAGAAGGTCTATTTCGGCTTCGTCGTTCGAAATTGTGTTCTCATTCCTTTCCTGGCGGAAATGATCGATGATGAGGTTGTGGGCTATGCGGGTAATCCAAGCCTTGAACTTGCCGTTTTCAACGTAGCGTCCTTGCTTGATGGTGACAATAGCCTTTACAAACGTCTCCTGGAAAATATCTTCCGTGAGTGCTTTGTTGTGAACAATAAAATAGATGTAGGAAAAAAGAGAGCTTTTGTAACGATTCAACAGCTCATCAAATGCAACATTCTTGCCTTCGGCATATAATGCGACCAATTCTTCGTCGGTCATCGTTTTAAATGATTTCATTACTTTCTGTATTTAATAATTTCTTCGAGTAATGTTGTTCCGATAGGCAATTTGTTTTTAGGGTTATATTTTGATTTGTGATACTTTGATTGTTTTATGCCCGCAAAGAAAATAATTTGTTTTGATTCCTCCAAATTTTTCGCCTTAACGCGAAGCAAAAGTCTATTTTTTTCTCCCTCCTGCTTTTCCACCCTTCCTCCGCCCGGAAATTCATGCCGGCGACTGTTCCATTATATTATAGCGCCCCCGGATCGTTTTTGCCGCCTGTTTCACAATGCAAATGGGGAGCCGGCACTTTCGCAAACCATCAACACCTCTTTTTTTCTCCACTACAATTCCGCAGGCAGTCCAATAATATAATCATAAGCAGGACGAATGTTAGGCGGGAATAGCTTTTTGAACAAGTTTCCACACAGACAACACACCGCCAACCTCATTAACATTCCGGTGCGATAGCATAAGGCTGCCCGCCTCAGCGGCTTTCCCAATCCTCCAGCACCGCGTTGGCTAAGTCACGCGCTGCGTTCACATAAGGAGTATCGCTGCATTGGTCGAGTATCCCGATAGCCTCCTCTGCATGCTGTATTGATTGTGCTCTGTTGGGAACATGATCTTGATAGAATGCAGCCATGTTGGATAAAGTATTTGCAAGATCAGGATTCCATGCTTGCGGATGCTCTGCGGCTAATGCTCTGCGTATTTTTAAACATTCATTGTAGCGTTCTTCAGCCTTTGCATAATCCGGTTCGGCTTTGGTGGCATATAAGCTTCCGAGATTGTTGAAAGTTGTCGCTACGTAAGGATTGTAAGCTTGCGGATTATTCCGGGCCAGCTCTCTGTATATAGACAAGGCTTCGGTAAAGCAATCTTCAGCCTCGTCATATCGCTTCATATCATAGTACACATTTCCAAGATTGTTGAGAGACATTGCAAGATCCGGATTGTATGTCTTAGCATCCTTTGCAGCTAAGTTTCTATATAATTGCAGAGCTTCATTGTGGTGTCTTGCCGCCTGTTCATAGTCTTTCCGAGCGTAATGCAAAACTCCAAGATTGTTGAGAGTCGTGGCAAGATCCGGATCATATGTGTCAGGAGCGTTGTATGCTCGCTCTCTGTATATCTCCAGCGCTTCATTATAGTATTCTTTCGCCTTATCGTATTCTCCTTTGTTTTGGTACAATACTCCAAGATTGTTGAGAGTCCCGGCAAGGTCAGGCTTATAGGTTTGCGGATACTCGTCGGCTAAAGTTCTTTTTATTTCCAATGCTTCCGTATAAGCCTTTTCGGCTGAAGGGTAGTCTTTCGAGTCTTCTAAAATATTCCCCAGATTATTCTGTACGCTTGCTCTGTTGGAAGGAGACAACTCCATATCCAGACAACGCCCATAATAATCTTTCGCTTCATTGAAGCGGTTAAGGCTACAATAAAACTCTGCCGCAGCGAAGGTGTTTTCTAATGAGGGGAATATCTCGACAGCTTTACGGTAGTGCTCTTCCGCTTCTTTGAATTGGAAGTTGGCGATGTAGAGTTGGGCCTGGAAGATATACACTTCTGCAGTTTCGGATGTGTACTTTTTGATATATGCTCCGATAATCTCTATGGCTTTGGCATAGTCGCCTCTCTTTATATACTTCTTAGCAGCCTTCTTATATTTGGGATTCTTCATCGCCGCAATCTGCTTATTCAGGTCTTCAATAGTTTTATCACGAAGGGCTATCTCCTCTCCTGCGAGTTCATGCAAATAGTCCTTTGAGAGAACCACCGGCTTGTCCTTAAATACAACTTGATGCAGAAATATAAACACAGTAAGTATTAGGGCAGCGAGTGAGGCAATCCGTACATACCCATCTGTGGAAAGCCAGATTGCTGTTGCTCCGATGACACCAATAGCAACAATTCCGATAGCGGATACTAGTTTTGTCTTCATAATGTTTATACAGTTTAAAATTACAGCCGGCAAGGTAGGGAATAAAAATCGTAATGTAAAAAAATATCTGCCGCAAGATCGACGTCAACAAGGCTTGCGAGGCCACTATCTACGCCCTACGCGCCGGCATCATCCACCTTGCCTATTATTATATATGAAACCGGCCGGGGTCGGAGCCGCTCCCATTTTTTTGCGCTCAGCCGGTTTTTTGCACAAAAAAAATGTTAATCGGCTGGCTCTCTGCAATTAACGAAATTCGAGCCTCTTTTCCTGAAGGCCATCTACGTCCGTAAAATCCCTGAAATTTTTTTCCGCAAGCTTTCTACGTCCGTGAAATCCCTGAAATTTTTTTCCGCAAGCTTTTTACGTCCGTGAAATCCCTGAAATTTTTTCCCGCAAGCTTTTTACATCCGTGAAATCCCTGAAATTTTTTTCCGCAAGCTTTTTACGTCCGTGAAATCCTTGAAATTTTTTTCCGCAAGCTTTTGACGTCCTTAGAACGGCCGGATTTTTTTTCCGCAAGCTTTTTAAGTTATTGAATTTGGCGAATCCGAATATTTCTTTAATGTTGCCCCCGTTCAATCTTAAAAATAAGCCATTGCCCGGCGGGAATTTGGAGGATATAAGTTTATTCATATCTTTGCGTCCGAAAATCGCGCGGGGTGTAGCACAGTTGGCTAGCGCGCCACGTTCGGGACGTGGAGGTCGGACGTTCGAGTCGTCTCACCCCGACAAGATTAAGGGACTTATCCGATGCAGGCTAAGTCCTTTTTTTGCATACACATTATATATGAAATACGCATTAACAGTGATTTGTTTGGCCTCCTCGCTTGTTCCCTTCATGGGCTCGGCGCTGAACTTGGCTCTGCCTTATATTAATAAGGAGTTGTCGCTCGATGTGGTGACGTCGGGCTGGATTCCGGCTTCGTACATGCTGTCGACGGCTGTGCTCCAGGTACCTTTTGCGCGGATTGCCGACATGATGGGGCGCCGGCGCATGTTTATCCGGGGCGTTGCGGCCTTCACCCTCTTCTCCATCCTCAGCGGATTGGCCAGGTCGGGAGCAGAGCTTATTGCCTGGCGCTTTTTGTCGGGCGCCGGCAGCGCCATGATGTTCGGAACCGGCATGGCCATGCTGACGTCGCTGGTTCCTCCTCAGCGAAGGGGCTGGGCGCTGGGCATCAACACGTCGGTGGTATACACCTCGCTTGCCCTGGGTCCATTGTTCGGCGGACTTTTTACGCAATATATGGGATGGCGAAGCATCTTCTGGACGGCCGGCATAATGGGGCTGGCGGTGATAGCCGGCACGCTGGCGGCTATCAGGGAAGAATGGAAAGAGAAGCCGTCGGCCGGTTTCGACACTCTCGGGACGCTGATGTATACAGCGGGACTGTTTGCCGTCATCTACGGTTTCTCGCGCATGCCTTCAGCCGTCAGCTTCGGCTTGGTGATATGCGGAGCGGCAGTCCTGTTCCTGTTCGGGCGATACGAGCTGAAGGCCGGCAGCCCGGTGTTCAACGTGCGTGAGTTTCTCGGCAACAGGATATTCAGGCTGTCGACGCTGTCGGCTCTGATTAATTATGCGGCTACGTTTGCGGTATCCTTCATGCTAAGCCTTTATCTTCAGGATGTGCGTGGGCTGTCGCCTCGCGATGCGGGGCTGGTACTCATCAGCCAGTCGGTTGTAATGGCCGTAACGGCGCTGGTATCCGGCCGCTTGTCGGACAGGATGCCGGCGTCGCGTCTGGCAACGGCCGGTATGGCTATTGTTGCTCTGGGGCTGCTGAGCCTCTGCTTCGTATCGGAGTCGACGCCCTTTGCAGCGCTCATGCTTATGCTGGCCTGCCTTGGCCTGGGGTTCGGACTGTTTTCGTCGCCCAACACTAATGTGATAATGAGCTCGGTAGGCAAGGCGCATTACAGCATGGCTTCGGCCACGGCCGGAACAATGCGCCTGACCGGCCAGGCCTTCAGCATGGGAATTGCTCTAATGGCGATGTCTATGAGTTTGGGGAGCGTCCGGCTGTCGCCTGCTCTTCACGCGGATATGCTATACGGTATGCGCCTGGTTTTTATCATCTGTACTGCTTTGTGCGCCGGCGGAGTTTGGATGTCGGCCGCTCGCAGTCGTTGACGGCACTTTCCCGTTCAAGGCATTTCGCAGGGCGGATGGAGTTTCGCCGAACTGCTTTTTGCAATAGGTGGTGAAGTGCGCCGGCGAGCTGAATCCGTACTCCTGTATGATGGAAATCATAGGGATTTTCTTGTCGGCCAGCAGCAGGCGGATATAGTTGGCCTTCTGGCGCAGTATCCATCTGTAAGGCGAATCGTTGAAGTGAATCTTGAATTTACGCATAAAGGCTCTGGACGACAGGTTGCATATTGCGGCGAGCTCTTCCACGTTTTTTGTCTCCTTGTAGTGATTGATAACGTAGGCCTTGAAATCGGTATCCTGCCTTATCATCGGCTTGAGGAAGCGTGCGATTTCCTGCCGTGAATAGAATACTTTCATTACGAGGAAAATCTCCTTTTGCTTCACAAGGTTAAGATTAGGATTGTAAATCCGGTGCTGCTGATAGTATACAATGCTGTCGAGCACGTCGCTTAGCGGCGATCTTATATCGAGCTTGTGGAACACGTCGCGCTCGTTTTCGAACTCCTGAAGGTCGCCCCAGCCAATTTCGTCTTTAATCACGAACTGATTGTTGAAGCTAAGCACCAGATAATTCACATCCGAAAACGCATCAATATGGGCCGGCGATTCTCTTGGAATAAAGACCATTTCCCCAGCCTTGCATAGATGGTTGCGAAACTCATGGTAGGAGATATTCATCTCGCCGTCGAGGATAAACAAAAGATGGTTCAGGTGCTTATCCTTCATTTGTATACTCGCATTTTTCTTTTCTTGCCTAAGAATAAAGTCGATAATGAAATCGGACGGGAAGATTTTCTTTACGGCATCATCATTTGAATCTTGTTGTGCATTGAAATTAGTTGTTTTCATAAAATGGCATCATGATTTTCTGTTTTTTTATACAAGTTGTATTACCGGCAAAGATAACATTTATTCCAAGTTCGCAATAGCATCTCGTAAGAATTGCTTGTAATCTTGCGATTTTTTTGACGTAATGCATTTTTTTCCCCCATAATACTGATAGTGCATTTGTAGATTCGAATATCAATGTATCTTTGCCGGCATGGTTAAATACAATATACTATTCAAATTATCACCATGGAAACATTCACAGATCCTAAAGTTCCGGTAATCTTTCAGAGCCTGTTCGAGTCGGATAAGAACATTAGCAAACATCTTGTCGACGGTATCCTTCCTCAGTTCGCCCCATTTTCAAGCATACAATGCATAGAGCAAAGTGACCACTCTAATCGGCACGCTCCTGTTGTAGAACTCCTTTGCGAGGATAAAAACGGCGGGCAACGGATGGTGTATATCTGGGTCGCATGGCTGGAGACTTTCCGTTCGAAACTTATTACCGAAATCAAACGATGCCCGTCGCCTTATCCTAAGCACGCAATCTGTTTCGCCAATCTTATCATTAATGAAGCCTCTGATGCGTATTGCCACCGATACAGCCTTGCCGACTCATTCGTGTTTGAATGTCCCGAAGGGCAGGATCTTATAGTCATAGAGCTTCCCAAGTTCAGGTTCCTCAATCCTGAGGCGCCGACCGAGCCGGAGCTATGGCTAAGCTTCCTTGCCGACATTAACTGCGACTCTGAGGAAGTCCCGCAGCACCTCCTTGAGCACCCGCATACCGCAGCGGCGCTCGAGCTTGTCAGGTTCGATACGCAATCCGATAATACAATCAAAGCCTGCACGGATTTCCTGAGCTCCGTTAAAGCACAGCAGGCCGCTATTGACGCTCTCGAAAAGGACATGGCGCTCCTCCGCAGGCTATACAAAATTTAGCAAGGCATAAAAAACATGGACGATTTCACCCATATCATAGATTTCTACAAGAACCTCGACAGGCTTGGCCCCGGCGGCGAAGCGGAAACTCTGCGGGCCTGGAATATCATAAAGCCGGCGACCGATGCTCCGACAGCCATCGCCGACATAGGATGCGGCACCGGAGCGCAAACCGAGATACTCGCCCGGCAGGCCGGAGCTGCACAGATAATTGCCGTCGACTTCATAGTCGAATTTCTTGAAAGCGCCCGGGCTCGATTCGCTAAGGCCGGACTGAGCGTGCAAACGCTAAACGCCAACATGGACAGCCTGCCCTTCGCAGCGGAATCGCTCGACATCATCTGGTCGGAAGGAGCTGCATATAATATGGGATTTGAAAAGGCTGCACTATACTGGAACCGATTCCTGAAACCGGGCGGATTCATTGCCCTCACCGAACTCTCATGGCTGAGCGACATTAGCCCCGAAGCTTTGCCCGAACGATTGAGAAGCTATTGGCAAAACAACTATCCCGACATCGAGACTATCAGCGGCAATATAGCAAGGCTCGAACGCGGCGGCTACGAGATAGTGTCCCACTTCTCACTCCCAGGGCATTGCTGGACGGAGAACTACTATCAACCTGTGCAGGCCGAGTTCGCTCCCTTCCTGGCCCGCCGGAATTACTCTGCGGAGGCTGAAGCATTGGTGGCCGAAACCCGCGAGGAGATAGCGCTCTACAACGCATACGGCGACATCTACGGCTATGAGTTTTACGTCGCAAGAAAAGTCGCTCACATTATTTATTAGTACCACCCTATACATATTATATATATGGAACACCCTCTGAAGATTTATAATACCCTGTCAAGACAAAAGGAACAGTTCATACCGGCCAATGGCGTCAATACCGGAATGTACGTATGCGGCCCGACTGTGTACGGCGATCCGCATCTGGGGCACGCCCGCTCGGCAATCACCTTCGACATCCTCTTCCGTTACCTGAAATATCTGGGTTACAACGTGAGGTACGTGCGCAACATTACCGACGTAGGGCACCTGGTGCACGACGCCGACGATGGCGACGACAAGATCTCTAAGCAGGCAAGGCTTGAACAGCTGGAGCCAATGGAAGTGGCACAACTCTACGCCAATCGCTATCACATGTTCATGAACGACCTCAACCTGCTTCCGCCAAGCATAGAGCCTCTGGCTTCGGGACATATAATAGAACAGATAGCCCTTACGCAGGAGATTCTCGACAATGGATACGCATACGTCAGCGAAGGCTCCGTATATTTCGACGTTGAAAAATACAATGCCTCACACCCATACGGCATCCTCTCCGGACGCAATATAGACGACATGCTCAGCGCCACACGAGAACTCGACGGACAAGACGAGAAGCGCCGCTCCATCGACTTCGCCCTCTGGAAAAAAGCCAAACCCGAGCACATCATGCGATGGCCATCGCCATGGAGCGAAGGATTCCCGGGGTGGCACTGCGAATGTACCGCCATGGGGCGCAAATATCTCGGCAACCGATTCGACATCCACGGAGGAGGAATGGACCTCATCTTCCCGCATCACGAATGTGAAATCGCCCAGGCCGTGGCATCGCAGGGCTCTAATCCCGTGCGATACTGGATGCACAACAACATGATTACCCTCAACGGGCAAAAGATGGGCAAATCGCTGGGCAACGCCATCACTCTCGCACAGTTTTTCAACGGCGAGCATCCGCTCCTCGAGCAGGCCTACGCCCCCACGACCATCCGATTCTTCATCCTCCAGGCGCACTATCGCAGCACAGCCGACTTCGGCAACGAAGCGCTTAAGGCTTCCGAAAAAGGACTCGCCAGACTGCACGACGCATGGACAAGCCTGAACCAACTCGCTCCTGCTGCTGCATCCTCCGCAAACATCAGCGATATAGCAAGCGGATGTGCCGCAGCCATGAACGACGACCTGAACACTCCCGTCCTGATCTCGCATCTGTTCGACGCCGCCCGCATCATCAACTCCGCAAAAGACGGACGAACCGGGCTCTCGGCAGACGACCTCAATGAACTCAGGCGCATCTTCCAATCCTACTTTTTCGATATACTCGGAATGAACAGCAGCAGCGAGGCTCCGGCACGCGAAGAAGCCTTCGGAAAAGCGCTTGACCTCCTTCTCGACCTCCGGCGGCAAGCCAAAGAATCCAAAGACTGGGCCACCTCCGACAAAATCAGAAATGCACTGGCCGAGGCCGGATTCGAAATAAAAGATACCAAAGACGGAACGGAATGGAAGCTAACATAGCCGCAATACAAGACTTTTTCAGGGGTGATAAATTCGCCCTCAACGCCGGCATAGAGCTCGTCGAAGTGGGCAAGAGCTACGCAAAAACCCGCATGGAAATCAAGCCCGAACACCTCAACGGAGGAGGCGTATGCCAGGGTGGAGCCATCTTCACGCTGGCCGACCTCGCCTTCGCCGCCGCCGTCAACAGCCATGCCACACTAACCTACTCCATAAGTTCGTCCATAAACTTCTTCAGATCCGAAAGCCGCGGATGGCTATATGCCGAAGCCAGGGAGGTTTTCGACCACAAACGGCTGTCGAACTGCGAAGTTCGCGTCACCAACGAAGCCGGCCTGCTCGTAGCCACCTTCGTCGGCACAGGATACCGCAAAGACCAGCCGCTACCCTTCCATGCTTTATAATATTGAAACAACCATAGATTCGCTATCACTGCTGTCCGGTAAAATGAATCCGGCGAAGAAACAAGGGCTGTCTTTTACCTTTCCGACAGGCTTTCTTTACAACCCCCTTTGGCGGATTGGCAAACCGATTTCGGTTGGAGCTTCCCACTTTGGCGGATCCGCCAACCGATTTCGGTTGGAGCTTTCCACCTTGGCGGATCCGTCAGCCGAATTTGGTTGAAGCTTCCCACTTTGGCGGATCCGTCAGCCGATTTCGGTTGGTGCTTCCCACTTTGGCGGATTCGCAAACCGAATTTGGTTGGAGCTTCCCACTTTGGCGGATTGGCAAACCGATTTCGGTTGGAGCTTCCCACTTTGGCGGATCCGCCAACCGGAAGCTTTATTCATGTCCTCAGATGCAGAAACGCATATAAATCAATGTGTTGAGCTGTTTAATTTGAAGTGTCGCTAAAAAGCATCAAATCCTGTTTATGGCTCCTTTGAAAAGCTCTAAAAGTATGGCGAAATATTATTTTGAAGAGAATCGCAACGGAGAAGAGCTTCGCTTTCTTAGCTTTTACCTGACAGCAATGATTCGCTATAATATCCCTACTCGAATGTAGAACGCGATTCTTTCCATAGCATTTACGTAATGTTGCCTTCCCGGTACGGTGCAAGGCGAATTGCTTTTTATTCACTCTAATAAAGGAAAGAATCATGATTACTCTTCGAAATATTCAACACATACATCCCAACCACGACGTTCTGTTTTCCAACGTCAATCTCTCGCTGCTCTCACGCCAAAAAGCCGCCCTGACAGGCAATAACGGCTCCGGCAAATCAACCTTGCTGCGCATTGCAGCCGGCGAGCTTAGCCCTTCCGCCGGGACGGTAGCCCTTGCGTCAAGCCCCTTCTACATTCCGCAGCTCGCCGGGCAGTTCAACCATCTGAGCATCGCCCGGGCTCTACGAATCGACCGCAAGCTGCACGCACTGCACCGTATTCTCGAAGGCGATGCCACCGACGAAAACTTTACAATTCTCAATGACGACTGGACCATTGAGGAGCGATGCATGGCCGCCCTTAGCGAATGGGGCCTGCATCCGCCGCATCCCCGGTTCCCCCTGAACCTGATGAGCGGCGGCGAGAAGATGAAGGTCTTCCTGGCGGGAATAAACATCCACAAGCCCGATATAATCCTGCTCGACGAGCCTACCAACCACTTGGACGCCGCCGCACGCAACGCCTTGTACGAACAAATTGAGTCGTCCTCCGCAACATGGCTTATCGTCAGCCACGACCGCACGCTCCTCAATCTGCTCAACCCTATATGCGAACTAAGCGGCAAGAAGCTCAACATCTACGGCGGCAACTATACATTCTACCGCGAGCAAAAGGCCGGCGAGGCCACTGCTTTTGCCGACGACCTTCGCGAAAAAGAAAAGGAACTCCGAAAAGCCCGTGCAACCGAGCGCGAAATAGCCGAACGGCGACAGAGACTGAGTTCGCGCGCCGGCAAATCGCGCGACAAGCTGGGGCTGCCGTCCATTCTGCTCGGCCTGCGTAAGGCCAATGCCGAAAACACCACCGCACGCCTGAAAGAAACGCAGGCCGACAAGGTGGAAACCATAGCTCGCGAGCTCGCCGACTTGCGTAAGGATGCGCCTGGCCCGGAGGCTATGAAGTTCGGATTCAAGCCGCCGGCTGTTCACCGCGGGAAGCTCCTCGTCGAGGCCGCAGAGCTCTCGTTTGCATACAGCGGCAACCGATCGCTCTGGCCCCGGCCTCTGAACTTCCGCATCGCCGCCGGCGATCGAATCCGCATAGCCGGGGCGAACGGAGCCGGCAAAAGCACTCTCCTCCGCCTCATCCTCGGCGAGCTTGAGCCCACTGCCGGCGCCATCATGCGGGCCGAGCGCATCCGAACGCTATGCGTCGACCAGGATTATTCGCTTCTCGACGGCGCCCTCAGCGTCTACGAACAGGCTCAGCTATGCAACGAATCTCCCCTGGCAGAGCACGAAGTGAAAATCCGCCTGGCCCGCTTCCTCTTTGGCGCCGGCGATTGGAACAAGCCTTGCAGCGCGCTCAGCGGCGGCGAAAAGATGCGCCTGATGCTATGCTGCCTCACCCTCGGCGCGGCCTCGCCCGACCTTGTTGTACTCGACGAGCCCACGAACAACCTCGACGTCCGAAACATGGAGATCCTGACATCGGCCGTGAACGAATACGAAGGCGCTGTTGTTCTGGTATCGCACGACAAGCTATTTACGGAGGAGGTAGGGGCAATTGCTGAGCTGAGCATAGACCTCGCGTAGCATCATATAATCGAGCGCGACGCCCCCGAAGCTTCAGCCTCCGGAGCTATTCCATATTCCGGCCCTCCCCTCTAATAAAAGAGACGCCCTCCGGCAATTCGGGGGCGTATCTTGGATGCGCAGGGATCCTGCTATTTCGTGACCTTCTCCAGTCGCTTCATGATCGAGAATATAAATACGGCGGAGAGGATACAAATGACGATCAGCACTCCCCATATCATCCAGAGCTCCATGCCGCTGCCCCATATCTGAGAGATCAGCTTGACCAGGTAGTTGCCTATGGCCGTTGCGGCGAACCATCCGCCCATCATCAGCCCTTTGAACTGCGGAGGAGCTACCTTGCTCACGAAGGAGATACCCATAGGGCTCAGAAGCAGCTCGGCAAAGGTGAGGACAAGATAGGTACTGATCAACCAGTTGGGCGACACAAGCACATCGCTCACACCGCCCACGCTTTGAAGCGCCTTAGGGCTGGCGAGGTTGATAGAAACGTAGGTCATGATGAAAAAAGCCGCCGCAGCTATTATCATTCCGAAACCGATCTTGCGCGGAGTCGAAGGCTCTTTGCCGACTTTAGCAAGATAAGAGAAGATAGCTATTGATACGGGAGTAAGCGCTATGACGAAGAACGGATTGAACTGCTGGAATATCTGAGGCTCAATGTTCGTTTGACCCTCCATTCCGAGATAGCGCAAAATGCATGCGCCGACAGACGCCCCCAATATAGTGCCCGCAATAATCTTGCCTCGAAGGCTTTCCGACTGGAATAGGGCAAAAGCCGAATAGACCCCGAATATCACAAGCACAAGGTTGATGATGTCGCAACTGAAGCGGCTGAAGCCCTCAACGATGCTGGCCGTATAATCGCGGGCAAAGAAGGTCAGCGTCAGCCCGTTCTGGTGGAACGACATCCAGAAGAATATCACAACAAAGTAAACCAAAGCAAGCGCAGTGATTCTGGAAACCGTCTGTTTGCGAGTGAGGGTTTCCGGAGCTTCGTTACCGGAAGCCGTCTGCTTCTCCACAAGCTGCTTCGAATTATAGTCGGCATGCCTGAACGTAGGCCTGAAAACAGCATATATAATCATGGAGATAATCAGCGAGATGCATGCCACCCCAAAGCCATAGTTATAGGCCCCCGACAGCGATTGGATATACTGCCCTGCAAAAGTCCCCAGATCCGCAACCGATGCGCCCTGCTTAGCCGCCAGATCAGTCAGCAAGGCCGTCCCCTGCGCCGTAATATTACCGTCGAGATATTGATGAGCCAGAGAAGGAATCTGAGCATTATACGTGAAACCATCCTGAGCAAGGAAAAAGTTCGTCACTTTCGTAGCGGCCGTAGGCGCAAACATAGCACCTATGTTAATAGCCATGTAGAAGATGCTGAAAGCATTGTCGCGCTTGCTCCGGTGCTCCGGAGCGTCGTACATATTCCCAATCATCACCTGCAGATTCCCCTTGAACAGGCCCGTCCCCACGGAAATCAGCAGCAGAGCGCCGCACATGAGCCAAAAAGCCGGCCCGCCGTCGTTCATCGGTATAGCAAGGAAAAAATATCCCGCAAACATGACCACGATGCCAATCGTAACCATCTTCCCGTAACCAAATCGATCGGCAAGCATACCTCCGAAAAACGGCATGAAGTACACGCAGGCAAGGAAATATCCGTAGATATCGCCCGCAACCTGCTCGTTAAAACCAAACTTCGCCTGCAGGAACAGCACGAAAATGGCGAGCATGGTATAGTATCCAAATCGCTCGCCTGTATTTGCAAGGGACAGCGCATACAGCCCCTTAGGGTGATTTTTAAACATTATGTGTGGTTATTAAATGAATAATTATTGAATAATCTGCTTGATACTCCCCGTTTCGGGAGCAAAATAAACCTTCACAGGATTCTTCCTGTCCTCAAACATTGCCGGAGCAAGGTACTCAAGCCGTCCGAACTGCGACACCAGCGTCTCCTCCTTCAGCAAAAGCCTGCGATTCATATAAATCTCTGCCTGAGCGCGTCCCGGAACAATATACGCAAGCCCCTTAGTAGCCGTTTTAGCGTTCTTGGCAGCCTCAGGATCGGGAGCAGCCGGAGGCTCCAGCGACCGCAGGTTAAGATACACCGGAGCGCCGCTCAGATCATCCGCATCAACAATGCCGAGCCTGTCCGAAAAGCGAAAAAGCACCTCATTCTCAACCGCCTCATACGGCGTCAGACCAACGTCGTAATAACTCGTCTCGCGATCGGTTGTGCCCGTAAACAAATTCACCAGCGCCTTCTCCTGTTGCTCAAGCTGCTGCATCACAAGCTTCATCGCCTCGCCGTCGGGGGGCAGATTCTCCGCCTCGCCGGTCAGGATATTCAGCCTGCTCTCGCGAATGCGATAAATCTGCTTGGCCGCAACCTCCGCCTGGCGTGCCACAGAGCCGGCCATCAGCAGCTCCTCCGTAAATCCGGGCGAACTACCCGCAGAAGCAGTGGCCGATACAGGCGAATCAACGGCCGCAACCGCAGCTGCCGGCGGACTATACTCCGCATTGATAGTGCAAATGCGGCCGTCGTCCGTCAGATACACGTATGGAGCCGTCGTCCCGGCCTTAAATTCAACCGTATAAGTATTATCCGGATCCGGAATGCCCCTGTTCTCCAGCGACAGCTTGCCGAGGCTGTACGAAACCCTGTCTTCCGTCACCGCATTCTTCACACCCAGATATTTCTCCGCGTACCTGAAGAAGGGGCCCGCCTTAGCCGACGTTTTAATCACCTCAGCATTAACCATAAGCACGGTTTTGGGCAGCGAATATGTAATTCCGTAGTTATTGGACTTGGAAGCGAGCTTCTTGGTCACCTTGGTTTGCGCATCCGTCTGAAGGGCGGCAAGTATGAAGTATATAAATAGAAGATATTTCATTTTGTAAAGATTTTAAGTTACAATGCGTGCAAAGCTATGGAATAAAACGATATGCTCCAAACAGTTCCCCAAAGCCCCCTCCGCCCCGCAATCCTCCGCAAAGCCCAGGCGGCAGGGGATAAGCATAAAACAGACATTTTAGCTGATAATAACCTTAGCAATAGCACTCAAAGGCCCCGCCTTACCCGTATTATTCACCCAGCAAGTAGCATAATACAGCGTCTTGCCCTGCATGGAGATGTCGAAATTCAGGTAGATGGGCTGCACCGTTGCAAAAGCGTTGTTTATCAGCTGATCAAAGTGCTCCGGAGGCGTGTCGCTCACTATCCATCGCAGCATGGCGCCGTGCACTCCCGCAGGCTTGCCGCGCCTCTTGGTTTTAGAGTCAACATAGTGAAACAGAAGCACTCCCACCCCTACTACACTCACCTGCGCAACAGGCCAGGAGGCAGGCACATGCGCCGGCGTGGCAACCGAATCCTCCTGAACGGGGAAGCCCATTTCGAGTCTGTCCGCCGGAGTAGCCAAAGGATGCCCTTTTATATATATGTATAGCTGCCGAACAAAATCCTTCACATCCTTCTCCGTCCTCTTCAGAACAAGATTCACTTCGGGGCTGCGCTTAGCCGGAACCTGCCATGCCTCATAAGCCTCAAGATAAGCCGTAAAGCGCGGGTTGAAATTCTCCGTAAGCCATTTGCCGGTAGGAGAATAAAAGTTGGGAGGAATAAGCGTGCCGGGAGGTGCCGAAGGCATCTCATGGTTAAGAAAGCCAAGGCGGAAAAGCACCTCAGGCTGCGAAAGATACGCCCACATAAACGTGAGCTGGTCCCTTAATTGTTGATGGTTGCGCGGCAACCAGTCCGGGTTTGCTGCCATTCTTTTTTTGTATATGATAAGAAGTTTAAAATCGCCGCAAAAGTAATTGGAATTTTCCTATATGCAATCCTCCAAGCCCCTTTCCTGTTTATTATAGACAATATTTGCTTTGTTGTCGACAGCAAAGCTCGTGTTGTCGACAGCAAAGCTCGTGTTGTCGACAGCAAAGCCTGTGTTGTCGACAGCAAAGCATATATTGTTGATGATAAAGTAAATGTTGTCGACAGAAGAGCAAATATTGTTAACCCTAAAATCTCGCCGGAGGGTATTTTTGGGCCCCGGGGGCATAAAATTCATTTTAAAAAGTTATCCACAGCCGCCAAAGTCTCCCCCAAAATCATTATCTTTGCCCCCATTTCCGATTGTAACTACATTATTTATATTTATATGCTGATTAGAACTAAGTACGTTTATGCAGTTGTGTTTATGGCCCTTATGTTGTTCGCTTGTCGCTCCGTTCGCGACTATTTGTATATCCCTGCGGGGAATATTGCCGATGAAATCAGCCTTAGCGGCCTGCATCCTTCGATTTTTCCTTTGGCTCATCCCGAATTGCCCTCCGATCGCCCTTTTGAGCTGGCCAAACCCTTGGTTAGGCTTGAGGAACTGCTGATTACGCCTGCTCCCCGATTCCATGTTGCCGAGAGTTTCAGCTTGCATGAAAAAAGCCACGTGCGGGTTGAAGATCCCAGGGTTTTTGCTGATTCTTCGCGTATATATATTGATTTGATCATGCTACGGGCGGAGCCTTATTCTTTCCCGCTGCCCGGCGCCAAGCTGCTTTCGCCCTTCGGAGGCCGTCGCAAGAACCATGCAGGCGTTGATTTGAAGACCTTTGCGGGCGATACGGTGCGCGCTGCTTTCGATGGGGTTGTCCGTATGGCGAGGGAGTACTCCAGCTATGGCAATGTGGTTGTTATCAGGCATTATAATGGGCTGGAAACTGTTTACAGCCATAATTCCGGGCACTTGGTGAAGCAGGGTGCGACGGTTAGGGCCGGGCAGGGCGTTGCGCTTGTTGGCCGCACCGGACGTGCTACTACCGACCATCTGCACTTTGAGACCCGCATGAACGGCCGTGCCTTTGATCCGTCGCTGCTGTTCGACCTCGAGTCGAGGCTGCTGCGCAGTAATATCCTTGTTTGCACGCTAAAAAACAAGCGGGTGGAGGTTATATCCATGCAGCGTTTCCCCCCTATCCTTGCGTCTATTAATTAAGAGATCGTTGGTTTAATATTGAGAATGGCTGTTATTCCGGATAAAAGATTATATTTGCAGAGTATCAGATTCAATTTAAACTAAGGATTTCCACAACAGTCTAATTATAAAAAACAAGGACAAAAAAATATTTAAACTATAATCAAGAGGAGAAACGAATATGAAACCAATCAGATTAACAACAATTGCCGTCATGCTGCTCGCAGCGCTCTTTGTAAGCGCCCAGGGAGAGTATTATGACGACGTGTATTTCTCTTCAGGCAACGGCAAAAAGTCTAAAACGGAAGAGAAAAGGGCTGCTCCGCAATCGGTATCCGCCGCATCGCCGGCCGCATCGTCGGCTGCATATTCCGCAACCAGGGATGTGGATGAATATAACCGCAGATATGCTCCGGAAGAGAGCTATACGGATGATGGCGACGCGGTTATAGTGAGCAACGGCAACAGGACTTCGGACACGGAATATTCCGAGCGTATCATCCGCTATCATTCCCCCAGCAAGATTACGGTTGTGGGCGCCGATCAGGTGGATTTGTACCTGAGCGACGGTTATTATGCATACGGTTATGACACGGATTATTCCGATGGAGCGCGGGTTAACGTTCGCGTCGACATGAACTACGGCTGGGGCTGGCCTTATTACGGCTGGGGCTCCTACCATTACAGCCCCTGGTACTATTCGTCGTGGCACTGGCCGTCGTGGGGCTGGGGCTGGGGCGGTTTGTACTCCGGCTGGTACGATCCCTGGTATTATTCTTCATGGTATGGGCCTTCATGGGGCTGGGGATACGGGCACGGACACTATCATCGTCACCACTATCCTTATTATTACGGCTCTCATCACTATGCTTATTCCAACCGTAACGGTTCGCGGAATTACTATTCCAACGGGCGCTCGGCTTATGCCAACGGGCGTAATTCTTCTGGCGGCGTTAATCGCTCCGGAGGCAACGGCGGTGGCTATTCGAGCGGTGGACGCACAAGCGGATCGCCTAACGGCTCCCGATCGTCGTCGCTTCGTAATGAAGGCAACAGCGCTCCTGCTAACGGTCGCAATTCGAGCTCAGGCGTGAACCGTGGGCGTACGTCTTCGGACTCCAATGCAGGTCGCGGTTCGGCTACTCCTAATAATAATAGAGGATCGGGCGGCAGTTCGGTTAATACGGGACGCACGAGGGTGACTCAGGGCACGAGCTCGCAGCCGTCGACGTCGCGTTCGCAGTCTGTTACTCCAAGTAATGGTCGCTCGTCGGGCAATAATTCATCGGGGCGCTCCTCGTCGTCGCCGAGTTACAGCAATCCGTCGTCGTCGGGCCGCAGCAGCGGAACTCCGTCGTACAGCAGCGGCAGCAGCGGACGTTCGGGCGGCAGCAGTTCGTCCGGAAGCAGCGGCGGTGGAGGCAGTCGTTCGAGCGGGGGCGGCGGTCGCGGCCGATAATTGTTCCGACGGCAAAAAGCTTATCAGACAATGTTGATACAAGAATACATATAAGAAAGAAATGAAAAAACACATTCTCACAATTATGGCGTTGTCACTATGTTGCAACGCCATATTTTCGCAAGGGCAGTTGGATGCGTATAACTATGCCAAGTCGGACTTGATTGGTACGGCCAGATACATGAGTATGGGCGGTGCGTTCGGTGCTCTTGGAGGTGATATTTCGGTTATGAGCGCCAATCCGGCGGGCTTGGGAGTTTATCGCAGCTCCGAGATAGTGGGTACTCTGAGTGTGAACTCTGTGAATGGGACGACGGGTGGCTGGGATCAGGCGATCAACTCTCGCAACACTAACTTTAAGATGAATAACTTCGGCGCCGTGTTCTACTTCCCGACTGCATCTTCGAGCGGAGTGATTGGGTGGAACCTCGGTATCTCGTATCATCACCTCAAGGATTTTAACCGCACGTTCAAGGCTGTCGGCCGCGGCGGCAATCATTCTATCTCCGACTACATGGCCGAGCGGGCCAACCGTGCGGGCTATAATCGCAACGATCTGGGATGGACGAACTCTTACGACCCTTATGCAAACCGTGAGATTGGCGACTGGCTGACTATCCTGGCCTTCAATTCGGTGCTGATCGATGCTCCTAAGGATCCGTACAGCTATCATAGCGCCTTTGGCAGCTATGATGCGGGCAAAGATTCGTGGACGGACTATCAGCTGAATAATCGTGAGCTTTTCATACGCGAAAGCGGTGCGATCGACCAGTATAATTTTGCCTTCGGAATGAATATATCGAACTTTCTCTTCCTTGGGGCCGACCTGGCCGTAACGAGCATAGACTATTCGCTCCATTCTTTTTACAAGGAGGAGTTTGAGCAGAATAACTATCTGGATCTTGAGAATGATCTGCGAACGGAGGCTCGTGGATACCAGTTCAACACGGGGGTTATACTGCGTCCGGTTGACTTTCTGAGGGTTGGAGTGGCATACAATTCGCCGACGTGGTTCACCAAAATGTCCGACGTGTACTCTGCCAAAGCCAACAGCGATACCTACTACTGGTCGGAGCCCGTGACTGCAAGTGCACCAAACAGTGAATATCCCGGCGTTTTCGACTATAAGCTTCATTCGAACGACAAATGGATCTTCAGCGCCGCCGCAATCATAGGGCAAACGGCATTGCTGAGCGTTGACTACGAGCTTGCCAACTATCAGCGCATGAAACTCTACTACACCGACGGCATAGCCAATAAAACGACCAACGACGAAATCGCAAGCAATTTCACCGCTGCAACAACTCTCCGCGCCGGAGCCGAGGTGAAAATAACTCCGCAATTTGCAATCCGTGGCGGCACGGCTATCGCTACAAGCCCCATCAAATCGACACTGCAAAGCGGTACGACCGAAGTATTCACCGTCGGTACCATCCCTCATTACGCAACCGGAGGCACCGTCACGAACTATACGGCCGGCCTTGGATACCGCTTCACTCCCAACTTCTACCTCGATTTGGCCTGCGTACTTACTTCTCAGAAAGAGAACGTTTATGCATTCTCCAATTTATATAACAATAGCGGCGGAATCCTCGTAGAATCCCGCCCCATCAACTTAAAAACAGAATCGACGCGAGTGGCAATAACCTTGGGATATAAGTTCTAAAGCCACATACCGCCTATATTTCATAATGATCCTCTCAGCGCCGCAAAGGTCTGAGGGGATTTTTTTCGCCTCATCAAACAGTGCCCCCAATCCGGAAATCCGTCCTGCTTACATTATATATAATATGTATCTCATGCCTAAAGCGTGAATGACCTACTGTTCGAGCGGGAAATTACTTTTGAAGCCTACATCTCTCGTCGGCGAACGGATGTTCGTTGGGGTCGAGATGGTGCTGCTCATTGGTTGGAGTCCGGTTCGGGGTTTCGGGAGCTCCGGGAGGTCGGTGTGGGGTTGCTGCAGGCTTGCCGGGTGTGGTCGGGGGCTGTGTTCCGCCGTCGTCTTTGACTTTGTGATGTCCGCGGAGGGCGAGGTTGAGCTCGGTCTGCCGGATAGCGGCTTTTACTTCTTTTATGGAGAATAATGTCTTGCAACTATAAGAAAAGATTGGATTTGCAAGACAGGTATTCTTTTTCCTGACTGCGCCAATGCGTACCCCACAATTCTTCATCGAACAAAGGTTGGATAAGCTTGTGCCTCTTCAAGACGAGAGTTTTAGTCAGAACCGTCCGGTTTAGTGGTAATGTTATTTGTATACGTGAGTTCGACCTAAGAAAATCTTATAATCATTTGGAAAAGAGATAAGAAGTTCGTATCTTTAAAGCCTAAAAAACAAATAAATACGAATAAAATAATCTTATCTCTTATGGACGCAAATATAGTTGAAATTTACTACGCAGCTGATGAATTCAGCAAGAAGTTTGATAGGGTAATGGAGGGGGGCTACCTCAAAAATGGCGACGGCAAAAGGCACAGAAATCGAAAATTCACCATGTCGATAGCGAAGTAATCACAATCCTAACTCTCTTTCACCTCTAACGGTTCCGGAACCTGAAAACATTTTATACTCAGTGCATACAGACGCATCATCAAAAAGACTTTAATACAGTAAGTTACAATCGTTTTGTGGAGTTACAGCAAAGAGTGACGGTGAAAATAACGCTCTTTCTGCAAATGTGCTGTCTTGGAAAATGTACCGGGATTTCCTTTATTGATTCAACCCCGATTAGAGTATGTCATATCAAGCGGGAACACATCCACAAAACCT
>JAITGS010000106.1 GCA_031280435.1 Tannerellaceae bacterium
GGAAAAGCTTGTTTGCATGTATCTGTTCTTTACGTGTTTCATGCCGCCAAGATACTAATAATAAACTTAACAGTAAAAAGTAAGACAAAAATATATGCAGTTCTCGTGCAAAGCTCTCACTAAAAGAAAATCAGCGATTTTATGCCTTCGTCCACTACAAAACAGTTTGAGTAAAACGAGTGCCGTAACTGCCTATAAATCAGAGGTGGATGCGGAGGGAGATGGAGGGTGACCGTCAAAGTCAGGTGGGAAAAATCATAGAGGTGTACTTCGCCGAATGGTTACAGCATATCTGTTCCTTTTTGATTTAGCCGATAAAAGTAGTAGACACACAGTATGCTAACAATACGGGGTTTGCCGCATGCTTACGATAATACAGCAAGCTTGTGCTGATTCTCTATAACCTGCCTGGAATTATATGTATGATATGTTGGGGGGAGCTGCTTAGGTGAGGAGTGCGACTAAGGGAGTGGAGAACAGAGCAATGGTGATGATGGAGGCGATGACTGCGATGGAGGCGTAGTTTTTCCGCCGGTCCGAATATAGTTGGGCGGGAGTTTGGTTTTCGGCTTGGGCTATGTATTTGCGCCTAACTTTGGTATATGCATAATACACTAAAAGGCCGAATAATATGCCGGACAAAGCGCCTGCAACAACATCGGAAATGAAATGTACTCCGAGATATATGCGTGAATAGGCTGTGAGAACTGCCCAGGTCATTATGGTTATTGTAAAAAATCGAGAGCGAAAGAGGAGGGACATGTATAGGGCGAAGCCGAACGAATTGGCTGCATGGCTGGAAATGAAGCCGTAGCGTCCGCCTTTATAGCCGAACACTGTGCGTACTTCGTTCATGAAATCGGGATGATGCGTAGGCCTCAGGCGTGCAAAAAGAGGTTTACATATTTGGGCGGAGAATTGATCGCAAAGAACGGCTACGGCTATAATACCGAGCAGCACGAGCAAGTATTCTTTCCAAGGTTTCTTATAGATTATAACAAAGAGGAGAAATGCTACGGCCGGCAGCCATACTATTTTTCCGGAATATAACCACATGAATCTATCTAAGGCGGGAAAATCGCTGCCGTTGAGGAAGAAGAACAAATTGCGTTCGTATTTGAGCATTTCTTCCATAATGTTCAGATGAGCTCCATGTCTTTTGCGAGCATCCAGCCTATGTTTCCGTCTTCGAGTTCAATCTCGTTCCATTCGCTTATTGTGTTGCGGATGGCAACTTTTGTGCCTTCGTGAAGTATGAAAAGGTCGGTTCCGCTTGGATTTGGCGAGCTTTTTACAGTAACTGTGGGCGAAAAGATGATGGCTTTATTGTGTTGGGTAAGCTCGTTTTTCTGGTTTCCGGCAAAGATATTGGTGAAAATTATGATGATGAGGAAGAAGATGCCAAGGTAGAACCCTGTCTTTTTCAATATAATTTGTCGAGAAAAAAAGTAAACGAACAAGCATGCGATGAAAAGGAGAAATGCGCCTATGCCGAGCCATGCCCAGGAATCGGCAGCGCCCATGTTTTGTAGCTTGTTGAGCCACTGTGTGAGGAAGAAGCCGCCTATTGGGGTGATGCGGTCGACGGTTCTCTGCCGTGCTAATTCGAGGTTGAAACTGATGTCGGTGTCTCCCGGATCTATCAGTAGGGCGCGTTCATAATATAGTATTGCCGATGCAATTTCGTTGTTTTTGTAGGATGCGTTGGCAAGGTTATAGTACACCTCGGCCGATTCGCCATAAGTTTGGAGCACGGATCGATAGGCGTCGATGGCTTTTGTATAGTCGGCTTGCGCGTATGCGGCTTCGGCTTCTTTGAGTTGCAGCTCCTGTGCGCGGACTTGTACGCTTGTGAAAATTATTACGAGGACGAGGAGGCGGTATATCAATCGTGTATTCATATGTCTTTACTTTTTCAATGTGTTTTCCATTTCTCCTATTGCATTGAGGGCTTCTTCATATATTTTTCCGGTTAGCCCGGCTTCCTGTGTAGGAGCATATCGAGTAAATTCGCAGGAGCTGAGGATGTCCATAAATCGTTGTATGAGAGCTTCGTTGGCCCCGTATCGGTTTAGCTCGGTTTCCACGTTGTCTTTTGTGAGGTTTGATAGCGGTATGTTTAGCTTATCGCTTAGATATCCCCAAACGGCATGCAGGGTTTCGTCGTAAAAGTCTTCGGTTTTGTTTTCGCGCATGAGGCGTCCGGCGTTGCGCAATCGTCTGACGGCGGTTTTGTTGGCTTTGCGGTTACGAACGAGGGCAAGGTTTGCATTTTCTTTGACTTGTTTTCGATAAATAAAGAAAAGAATTATAGCAAACAGGGCCGGCGCGAAGTAGCAAAGGTAAAATGTTATGGAGCCGGTGAATATGCTTTTCGTGTTTATAAAACGTATGCCTTTCACCTTGAGATACCGTATGTCTTGCCCGATGTTCCTAACGTTTTCGCGATTGCCAAAGTTGGAAATGACAGGCGCACTGTTATCTGCTCCGTCCGACTTTTCAACGTGCAGGTTATATGGGCCTGCGGAAAGGGTTTTGTAGGCGCCGGTTTTTGTATCGAAATAGGAAAAAAGTACTGCCGGGATTTCAAAATCGCCTGCATATCGTGGAATCGCGACGTATTCTATGGTTTTACCTCCCGATGCGCCGGCGGCGGTTATGCGTATATTGTTGTCAACAATGTTTGGATCGTATACTTCAAAATCGTTGGGAAAATGTACTTCCGGATTTTTTATGACGCGAAGGTTTCCGGTTCCGCTGATAGTTATTTTGAGAGTTACGGCTTCATTTGCTTTTAGCGTTTGCGGTGCGAGGCTTGCCGTGAGGTTGAAATCGCCGACGGCGCCGGCGTATGATGCCGGTTTGCCGCTTGGGAGAGGGCGAACTTCTATTGTGGCGGGGTTTGTGGCGATTTGTTTGTTGACGTTCTGATAAGTATCAAAAAAGTCTTCGAATATGCTTCTGATGCGTTGTTGTGTTCTGACGCGAACGGTTATCTCAAATTTGCCGGCTTCTATTGTTAGGTTCCCTGAGCGTTGCGGAAAGAGGAGAGTTTGCTTCATGACTACGGCAAAATAGTTGGAACCGTTATAAGTTTCCTGCGTATATAGTTTGTTCTGTGGAAGTTCTATTTCCTGTGCAAGGAATCCTTCAAACCCCGGGAATTTGGCGCTACGGAAGGCAACGTCGGGATCTTTGGTATATAGTTTGAATGTTGCGAGAACGGCCTCTTGCTCGTATACGTTTTTCCGGGAGAGATTCATGAGGATAAAGACACCTCCGGCATTGACTGCTGCCGATGCGGTACTTGCCTGTGCGCCGGCGGCCTGGTCTTGCGGCAAAACTTTTATGTTTAGCGTGTTTGATGTATAGGTGGAATTGCCGACCTTGATGCTGGCCGCAGGAATGGCGAATGTTCCTTCAGTTTTTGCAACGAGAACGTAGGTAAATTTCACGCTGGTTTCGGATACGGCCTGTCCGGACGATGAAAAGCCTATACTTCGATTGTATGATACGCTTGGTCCATAGCTAATGTCTAACCCGGTAAACTCGCCGAGTATACGCAGATCGTTTTGGTTTACTTCGGCGTTGACCGTATAGGTTAGCGAGAAAGTTTCGCCGACAACTACGGCCGGCGGAGCTGCGGCCTTGAAGCTTACGTCGGCGGCAAGAGTTGCGGCTGGGATCAGTAATAATAATATGTAGGCAAAAAATCGTTTCATTGTTTTATATGGGTGTATTGGGTATTTACCACTGCTTTCCTTGAGGGCGTTGGGAATGTTGCTGTTGCATTTGCTTTACTTTATCCTGCGTATCCTTTTCATCCTGAAGGAATGCGTCGAGAATTTGCTGTGCGTTATCGCGGCTCATCTGCTCGTTTTGCTGCTGTTCTTCCTGCGACTTCTGTTGATTGTCTTGCGGTTGTTGTTGCTCTTGTTGCTCCTCTTGGTTTTGCTGGTCCTGATTGTCTTGGTTTTCCTGATCCTGCTGCTGATCGTCGAGGAGTTTTTGGGCGAGGGCAAGGTTATATCGCGTTTCATCGTTAGTAGGATCCAGGCGTAGCGACTGTTTGTATGCCTCTATGCTCTTAGCATAATCTTTGCCTTGCATGTGAATATTGCCTGTATTATGGAGAACTTGCGCCAGCTTTTGTAAATTGTTTGAGTTCTCTTTTAGGAGGCGCTCCCCCTGTCCCAGAACGAGCTGGTACTGTTCGGCCGCTTCAGGGTATTTACCCTCCTTGTATAGAGCATTACCTAAATTATATGCGCCTTCAACGGAACGTGGATTTACTTCGGTGCTTTTGCGATATGCAATTTCGGCTTCGGTAAACTTTTCGGCCTTGTACAGCTTGTTGCCTTCACGAATGTTTTGTCGCTCGGCTTTTTGAGCAAACATGGCTCCCGAAGCAAATAGTGTAATGATGGAGAAAAGTTTTATGCGGCGGAATATCCGGCTTTTCCTTTCGATAATAACAAACTCGAGCAATAAAAGGGCGAGGCAGATCCAAGCAATTGCTTGAAATTGCTCGTCGTATTCAGTGTATATTTTGCTCTCAACTTCAGCTTTTGTCATTTTATTAATTTCGGTTTGAAGAGTTTTTAGAGCTGCGTTGGTATTGTCGGCGCGAACGTAAATGCCTTGTCCTGCAGCGGCAATTTCCCGGCACATGGGTTCGTTGAGCTTGGTTATAACAACGTTGCCTTCGGCATCTTTCATAAAGTTATTGTTGCCGGTAGGTATTGGCGAGCCATTAAGCTGCCCCATACCAACTATGTGAACACGAATATTCTTTTCCGCAGCTCTTTGTGCAGCCTCCACGGCATTTCCCTCGTGATTTTCGCCGTCGGTTATTATAATGATAGCCTTGTCGGCAGTTTCGCTGGGCGAGAAAGAGCGTAGAGCAAGGTCGAGTGCGGCTCCGATAGCAGTTCCCTGAGCAGAAACCATTGAGGGATCAATGGTTGAAAGAAACATTTTTGCGGAAATATAATCGGAAGTGATAGGTAATTGCGTAAAGGCATTCCCGGCAAAAACGATCAAGCCAAGCTTGTCATTACTGAATCCCTCGGTGAGCCGTGAAAGCATTTGCTTGGCTTTTTCGAGTCGGTTAGGCGACATATCTTCGGCCAGCATTGAGTTTGAAACGTCAAGACAAACCATTATTTCTACTCCCTGCCGCTTTACCGTTTCAAGCTTTGAGCCGAACTGCGGCCCGGTAATTACAAATATTATTGCAGTTATGGCCCCCAACAACATCCAAAACTTCCAATGCCGGCGTTTCGGGGAAACATCCGGCATTAGTTCCGCGAGGAGTTCGGGATTACCGAACGTCCGTAATGCCTTTTTCCTTCCGGCCGTTGCCAATACGTACATCACAATCACGAAGGGAATCGCTACAAGCAAGTATAAGTAATCAGGATTTGCGAATCGAAACATATAGATTGATTTTTGTTAAAACATTATTTGTGATACCCGTCCTTACGCGGCAATATCTCCATAAATAAGGCTGCGCTCATCATGGAATATTCCTTAATAACAGGTTTCTGAGTAGAATTTCGAGAAGCAGGAGACCGAACACGAGCAAGGCGAGGTTTAGATATTCTTCCTGCTTTTTGCTGTATTCCTGAACGTTTATTCTGGTTTTCTCCAACTGGTCGATTTCAGCATATATACTTTTCAGATGTGCATTGTCAACAGCCCGGAAATATTGCCCTCCAGTTATAGCGGCAATTTGTTTCAACATATCTTCGTCTATATCTACCGGAACGTTTTGATACTGTATGCCAAATGCGGTTTGGAACGGATATGGAGCCATGCCTTTTGTTCCGACACCAATGGTGTATACTCTTACGCCGAATGTTCGGGCAATATCTGCGGCAGTGATGGGAGCAATTTCTCCCATATTATTTGAACCATCGGTGAGGAGAATAATAATCTTCGAAACAGCTTGACTGTCTTTGATACGGCTAACCGCATTAGCTAATCCAAGGCCGATAGCGGTTCCATCGTTGATCATTCCGCATTTTATATCGCCAAAAAGGTTGATTAGCACAGAATGATCAGTAGTAAGCGGGCATTGCGTGAAACTTTCTCCGGAAAATACAACAAGACCTATATTGTCACTTGTTCTTCCGCTAATAAAGGCTGCGGCAACATCTTTGGCAGCTTCGAGACGATTGGGCTTCAAATCTTCAGCCAGCATGCTTGTTGATACGTCGATTGCCATCATAATGTCAATGCCTTCCGTCGATTTGTTTTGCCAGTTGTCGGTCGACTGCGGTCGTGCGAGCACAATGCTGAGTACGGCAATGGCAGCCATTCGGAGTACAAACGGGAGGTGGCGGAGGTATACGTTGAATGAATTTGCCGCCGGCCCACAGAATGCATCGGAAGATGATATTTGCATGCTGGCCTGGCTCTTACGCTGTTTCCATATATACCACCCCGTCAAGGGTATGAGCAGGAGCGCAAGGTATAAATATGTGGGATTTGCAAATATCATTGTAATGTCTCCTTTTGTTGTTTATTTCTCGTTTCATCCTCACCCTCTTCTTCATTAATAGAAATGGAAGAATAGTCGGTTTCTTTAGTTTGATTCACGAACAGATAAGAGTTCATTAGGCTAAGCTCATTCTCGTTATGTTGAGGATTCAGTTTGGCGAACTTTACGAAATCAGCAAGCTCAAGTATCTGCTTGAGGTTGTCGTAGACGGAGTCGGCCTCGTTTTCACGTCTGATTATATATAGGATTTCAGCCGAAGTCATTTCCATTGCGCTGATGTCAAAGCGCACTGATATGTATCGCCGGAGCGTTTCAGTTACGAGAGTGTAAAATTCTTTGACGCGCCCTTGCTGCCAGAGTTTTTGTTGTTTGATTTGGTTGAGTTCGAGGATAGCCTGTTCGTGTGGAGGCAGCTTAGGACTGCTTTTTATTAAAGTCAGGATCGGTTTCTTATTTCTGATTCTTTGCGCTATATATCCTACAATGCAAATCAGAAGTAGGCCAAACAATATCCCTAAAATTAGCAGATTGTAATCAGCCAGGACAAAAGGCGGCTTCCAAACGTCGGCTATGTCATAAAAGTTCTCCGGCTGATTAGTATCGACAGGTACGGTAGAGACTTTCAATCCGAGAGTTTCTTTGGACAAAATCGTATCTCCTCCGTCGATTACCATGAATGGCGGTATAGAATATAGGGCGGAGTCAAACGAAGTAATCAAAAGCTCTTGCGAAATGGCTATGCGATTGTTTTCAATCTGCGCTGTGTCCGGTTGTGATATGCCGAGAATCTCAATACCGGCTGTTATTGTGTCCCGCGGAAGGATTATATTGACGTTTCTACCCTTGTCGGTGAACACCGTTAGCTGGATGCGTGTTTGTTCGCCTATGAGTATCGCGGGATCGTAAATTTTCGTCTCTATTAATGTTTGTTGTGCAATTGCCGAAGAGCATAAGAGTAGTAGTAATAAGCAGATTCTTGTTTTTTTCATCTTCCAAAGGAGGCTTTAATTTCGTTTCTCAAAGAGAGCAATCAGTGATTTTACGAAGTCGTCTTCCGTGCGTATGGAGACGGCGTCTACTTTGCATTTCTTGAAAGTTTCGTTCATCTCCTGCTGACGTTTTTCCCACCATTGGTTATAAACAAGGCGCGTTTTAGACGACGAAGCATCGATCCATCGTTCCTCATTGGTTTCTGCATCCCGAATTTTCATCAAGCCTACGGGAGGCAATACGGTTTCTCGCTTGTCGTATACCTGTATGGCAACTACGTCGTGCTTTTTATTGGCAATTGTCAAATCGTCTTTGAAGTTGCCTTTGCTGATGAAATCGGAGATTAGGAAAGCCGTGCATCGTTTTTTTATAGCATTGGTCAGATATTTCAACGCTTGGCCTATATCTGTTCTACTATGATCGGGATGGAAGTCTATAAGCTCACGAATAATATAAAGAATATGCTTTTTCCCCTTCTGTGGCGGGATAAACTTTTCGATGCGATCGGAAAAGAAGATAACGCCTATCTTGTCGTTGTTCTGTATGGCTGAGAAGGCAAGTGTGGCAGCTATTTCGGTGATCATATCGCGTTTCATTACATGAGTAGAACCAAAATTACGGCTGCCGGACACGTCTATAAGGAGTACGACCGTCAGTTCGCGTTCTTCTTCAAAGACCTTGACGTAGGGGCGAACATAGCGTGCAGTAACATTCCAGTCGATATCGCGTATATCATCGCCATATTGGTACTCGCGAACTTCGCTGAAAGCCATACCTCTCCCTTTGAAGGCAGTGTGGTATTGTCCGGCAAAAATGTTTCGGGAAAGGCCGCGAGTTTTTATTTCAATACGGCGAACTTTCTTCAAGAGTTCACTCGTTTCCATAAATTAAGGCACCTCGACCTTGTTTAGGATTTCACTTATGACTTCTTCGGATGTCAGATTATTGGCTTCGGCTTCGTAGCTCAAGCCTATTCGGTGCCGCATTACGTCGTGGCAAACGGCTCTTACGTCTTCTGGGATCACATATCCCCGTCTTTTGATAAAGGCGTATGCCCGGGCGGCAAGTGCGAGGTTAATGGATGCACGCGGCGATGCTCCGAATGAAATCATATCACCAAGGTTGTCTAATCCGTGTTCGCGTGGGAATCGTGTAGAGAATACGATGTCGACGATGTAGCGTTCTATCTTTTCGTCGAGATATACTTGGCGAACAACTTTGCGAGCCTCTATAACTTCCTCTTTGCTGATAACAGGCTTTATTACGGGGCTTTCGCCTGTGATGTTTTGCCGTATAATGAGTTTTTCTTCTTCTTTTTTAGGGTATCCTATTATAGCTTTCAGCATGAAGCGATCTACCTGCGCTTCGGGGAGGGGATAGGTGCCTTCTTGCTCTATCGGATTTTGTGTTGCCATAACCAGAAAAGGTACAGGCAGGGGGTAAGTTGTTTCACTTATGGTGACTTGATGCTCCTGCATCGCTTCCAGCAAAGCGCTTTGGACTTTAGCAGGTGCGCGGTTGATTTCATCGGCAAGTACGAAATTAGCGAATACGGGCCCGTGTTTGACAAGGAACTCCTCTTTCTTTTGGCTATAAATCATTGTTCCGATGACATCGGCCGGCAACAAGTCCGGAGTAAATTGAATACGGCTATACTTGGCATCTATTAGTGAGGCCAGCGTTTTGATCGCTAATGTTTTCGCCAATCCGGGAACGCCTTCAAGCAAAATATGCCCATCCGAAAGCAGCCCGATTAATAATGATTCAACTAAATGTTTCTGACCAACGATTACCTGGTCCATTCCCATGGTAATCATATTCACAAACGAACTTTTCTTTTCAATGAGTTCGTTCAACTCTCTTATATCCACAGTTTGACTCATAGTTCAAATTAAAAGATTTATCATTTATAATTTTGTTGTGTTTCTGGGGGGCAAAATTAATCAATGATAAATCTTTTAATCACTTCGTTAGCGGTTAAATAATACTAACCGACAATATATGAATCTCAAAATATCATAAATATCGTCCGGGTGCAGCAGGACGGGCTGTCACGGATTTTACGGATCGATTAGTTATCGATGATTTTCCGGTGGCCGGTTTCTTGTTGGTTGCTTTTGCACCTTCAAAGCCGCCATCATCAAAACTCTCGCTTCCATAGCTGCCTAAATCGTCATCCTGACCGCTTTCAGAGCCGTAATCTCCGGTGCTGCCATAGTCTCCTGCGCCGCTATCGCCTCCGTATTCTCCACTGCCATTATTATTATCATTACCATAATCGCTACCATAGTCGCTACCATAGTCGTAACCTTCATTGCCGTTGCCGTATTGTCCGTTACCGTATTGATCATATTGGTTGCTCCTTGGAGAGGCTCCGTTGGTGCTGGCTGCTCCGAAAGAGTTCTTGTTGTTGAGGATATCCCTTTGCAGGGCGTAGGCTTTCCTTAAAGATAAGCTGCTGTAACGGTTAATGTCGTATTCATTCGACGCGGGAACCGTTAATGTAAGGCCTACCGGCAAAATATCCGGGTTTTGCAGCTTTGTCTGGTTGGCTATATAGATATAGACCCAGAATACTTTATCTCCATAATACTTTAGAGCAATCAGGTTTAAGCGATCTCCCTTGGTAGTTGTTATGGATGATTGGGCAACATATGGCGCAGCTTTTGTTTTCGAAGGCGCTTTCTTACCGGATTTGGGTTCCGTTACCGGTGCCGGATCGGGAGTTATGGGCTCGTCAAACGGTTCATCTTCAATTGTGCCGCCTAACCCATTCGCGTTTGCGTCGAGATCTCTATTCTGTGAGGGCAAGGAAAAGACTTCCGAGCGGTCTATATCTCCGCTTCCGGATTTGCTCTTAGTAGGCTTAAGCAGCATAAATGCCAATACTATCACTAAAACAACAATCACTACTGCAAGTATAACCGCTGCAACGTTGTTTGTCAATGATCCTCCCGTTCCTGGTCCGTAGGGTACCGGGCCGGGCTTCCTTCTATTTCCATTAAAATTATCCATATATTCTTCTTTTAAATTATTTTGTTCGGTATTCTTTTTGTCATTATATATATCGTTATAATCAGGTTGACCGGAGTTATTCTCGTGCTCGTCTTCCGGTTCGTCGGGATCTTCCGGGGGCGGCGGATCCGGCGGTGGCGGGATGGGCGGAATAAGTGGTGCGGGCATCGGAAGCATTTCGTCTTCGGGCAGAACAGCCGTTTCTGCTGTCAGGGATTCCTCCGGAGCTTCTTCGGGAATCGGAGGAGGTGCGTCATCCTCTTCTTCCGGAATAGGGGGAATCTCTTCCATTATAATCACTGTGGGATGATCCTCCTCGTTGGCTTCCTGAGCTATTTCCGTTGTTGGAGGCTCTTCTCGGACGGGGGCTGTTTCCCGGAGGATTTCGTCAGTGTCGGGTTCGTCGGCATCATCGTCGGTTTCTCTGTCCTGGGTTGTTCTCAGAGATTCGAGATCGGTTCCTTCTTCGATTTGAACGGTATCGAATGCTTCGAAGGGTTTGTTGACGATGCTGCGCATTTCTTTGTCGGGGAGGAACGAGAGCTTGAAATGTTCGGGAATGAGGATACGTTCCTTAGTATTAACGTCAATGCTTTCGCGCTTTTCAACCAGGATAATCTTGAAGGTCCCTATGGAATTTACCCTGACTAAGCGATCGGCAAACAAGCCTTCGTCTACGATGCCTATAAATTCCCGTAGGAACTTCTCCGACTGCTCCGCGTCTTTGCCGCTCGCTTGTGCGAGCTGAGACGCCAAATCGCTTGTGCTTATTCGGCTATTCATGGCTTTCCATTTCTTTTAGCTTGCCTTTTAAGGCTACGCTCGGTTTAAATACCGCTACAAGTTTCGGAGGAACAAGATAGCGCATTCCGTTTGCCGGATTGACGGATATCCGTTCGCCTTTCTTCTTCGCTTCAAATTGTCCCAGCCCATCCAAAGATACCGTATCGCCTTCGCTCAGGCTCGTACTTATTATACTTCCGAGTTTGGAAAGCATGTCGGAAACCTCTCCTGAAGTCCATTCCATGCGGGTTGCAAGTTCCTTCAACAAGTCTTTATTTTTCATTGTGTTGATGTGGGCTCTAAATTTGCGGGCGAGATTACTCATTTTTTTGTAAACAAAAAAATATTTTCATCTTTTTTATGATTTCATCGTGCTCCATAGAGTTCAAAGGCTTCGGATTTTTGAATCCTTATGGGGTAGAATCGACCATTTTCCAGCCTCTCTCCGCCTTTCTCAATCAATACTTCAGGATCCACTTCCGGGGAGTCGTACTCCGTGCGACCTATATAATAATCCCTTTCCTCGCGGTCTATTATCACTTTAAAAGTTTGGCCTTCCTTGGATGCCTGTATCTCGGCGGAGATCTTTTCTTGCACCGACATGAGCAGGTCGAGCCGTTCCTGTTTGGTTTCGGCAGAGACGTCGTCGGAATAGTGGGCATGCGACCAGGTTCCTTCTTCGTGGCTGTACATGAAGGCGCCCATCCTTTCGAAGCGCATCTCGCGCACGAAGTCGACGAGCCGGCGGAAGTCCGATTCCGTCTCTCCCGGATGGCCCACCATCAGAGTGGTGCGCAAATGTATGCCGGGCACTTCCCGGCGGATGCGATCCAGGAGGCTGATGGTTTCATCCCCGCTTATGTTTCGCCGCATCTTCGAGAGCATGTTGTCGCTTATGTGCTGGAGGGCGATGTCCAGGTAATTGCAGACCTTGTCCCGTTCGCGAATTACCCGGAGCAAGTCCCATGGGAAATTAGCCGGATAGGCATAGTGCAGCCTTATCCACTCAATGCCGTCGAGCTCCGAGAGGCCTTCCACAAGCTCCGGCAGCGCAGCCTTGCCGTAGAGATCATATCCGTAGTACGTGAGATCCTGCGCCACAACCTGGAGCTCCTTCACGCCGCCGGCGGCAAGTCTGCGGGCTTCCTCGAGGATATCCTCCTTTGTCCGCGAGCAATACTTGCCCGTCATCAGCGGGATGGAGCAAAACGAGCAGCTGCGGTTGCATCCCTCCGACACCTTTATATATGCGTAATGGCCGGGAGTGCTAAGCTTGCGTTCGGCTTCGAGATTCGCGGAGTATGTCTGGCCGAGGTCGGAAAGCAGCTGTTTCCAGTCGAATTTGCCGTAGAATTTGTCGACTTCGGGGAGTTCGCTCCTCAGCTCGGCGGCAAATCGCTCGGAGAGGCAGCCCATAACGTAGAGCCGGCTGATCTTTCCCTGCTGCTTGGCCCTCCCCATTTCGAGTATGATGCGGATGGATTCTTCCTTGGCATCGTTTATGAAACCGCAGGTGTTGATAACCACAACAGGGGCGCTCACACGCTCCGGATCGTGGGCAACTTCGTAGCCACAAGCCTCGAATTGCCGCATCAAGCGCTCGGAATCTATCAGATTCTTGGAGCATCCCAGCGTGATCACGTCTATTTTCCCTTTCTTCATACCGGCCAATCAGGCATTAAGCTTCATATTGCCGAAGAGAGAATCCACAAACTCCGATTTATTGAAAAACTGCAAGTCCTCAATCCCTTCGCCCAGCCCAATATATTTCACAGGGATATGAAACTGGTCGGAGATGCCAATCACAACGCCGCCTTTCGCAGTACCGTCGAGCTTGGTGACGGCAAGGGCGTTCACTTCCGTAGCCGCCGTGAACTGTTTGGCCTGCTCAAAGGCATTTTGCCCCGTCGAACCGTCCAGAACCAGGAGAATCTCGTGCGGAGCGTCGGGCACAACCTTCTTCATCACGTTCCTGATTTTCGAAAGCTCGTTCATAAGGTTAATTTTATTGTGAAGCCTGCCGGCGGTGTCAATAATAACCACATCAGCCCGGTTAGCCTTGGCGGAGTTCAGCGTATCGTATGCCACAGAGGCCGGATCGGCCCCCATTTTCTGCTTTATAACCGGCACTCCCACGCGCTCGCCCCAACTGGTGAGCTGCTCCACGGCCGCAGCCCTGAAGGTATCCGCAGCCCCCAGATATACGCTTTTACCGGCCTTTTTGAATTGATGGGCCAGCTTGCCGATGGTCGTAGTCTTCCCAACCCCGTTGACGCCAACCACCATTACCACGTAAGGTATTCCGTCGGGCAAATCAATGCCCTCGGCATTGCCGGCGCTGTTCTCGGCCAGTAGCGCGGCGATTTCTTCTTTGAGGAGAACGGACAGCTCCCCGGCGTTCATGTACCTGTCGCGGGCCGCCCTGCGCTCAATTCGCGAAATAATCTTCAAGGTAGTTTCAACGCCGACGTCGGATGTGATGAGCGCCTCCTCAAGGCTGTCCAAAACATCGTCGTCAACATGGCTTTTGCCCGCTATTGCCCTTGTAAGCTTGCTGAAAACACTTTCTTTGGTTTTAGAAAGACCCTGGTCCAAGGTCTCTTTTTTCCCTTTATTGAAAAAATCGAATAATCCCATTTTGTATATACTGTTTTTATTTCCGCGCGAAGATACGATGTTTTTGAGAGTTTCGCCTTTTGCCTCCCCTCCGGGCAAATCTCAGGCCTGCCCGGAGCCAGTATCCCCCGACATCTCGCCGGTATTCCCAGGCATCTCGCCGGTATTCCCAGGCATGACGCCGGTATTCCCAGGCATGGCGCCGGTATTCCTTGGAATGCCGTCAGTATTCCAGGGAATGACGTCAGTATTCCCCGGCATGACGCCGGGATTGCCGGGAACAACGCAATTGTTCTTAGGAATAACGCAATTGTTCTTAAGAACTACGGCAAAGTTCTTAGGAACCGTGGCATTGTTCTTAAGAACAATTAGAATGTTTTTAAAGCAATTTCTGCCAGACAAATAGGTGTACAACGTAATTCTCGCTCGAAAAATAGGTCATTCCCGCGAAGGCGGGAATCTCCGATCGAAAAACGGAACGAATGTAGTTGTATCAGATAAGCACAAATATTATCGTCCCAACGGTCGATCGGAGATTCCCGCCTTCGCGGGAATGACCTATTAGAGCAGGCAGGAATTACACTTGTTTTGCTTTACGCCGGGATTGTACAGAGCTACGCCATCCTGTCGCGATAGTCTTCGTAGCCGAAGCGGCGGTAGATGATGAGTTCGTTTTGGGCGGAGAGGAGGGCGATGGAGGGATGGGCTACGCCGTTGAACATCGTTGTCTTTACAATAGTATAATGTATCATGTCTTCGAAGATTATGCGGTCGCCAACTC
>JAITGS010000037.1 GCA_031280435.1 Tannerellaceae bacterium
CGCGAGATAGGCATACGCAAGGTTTTCGGCTCCACAACGGGCCAAATCCTGAGCCTCTTCAACAAGACCTACGTCTGCATCCTCTGCGTATGCTTCCTCCCCGCCGCCATTCTCTCGCATACCATCATAAGCGAGTGGATGCTCAACTTCGCCTACCGCACGCCCATGCACTGGTGGGTCTATGCCGCGGCCTTCGGCTCCGTAACGCTGCTGACCGTGGCCACCGTAAGCCTCCAGAACCGCCGCACGGCCTCCCTCAACCCCTCCCTCACCATCACCGAATCCTGAAGGAGGGCGATGCGATATGGGTACGCCCACAATACCGGCGCAGACAATGCGATGTGATACGACCGCGCTCACAATACGGGCGCAGGCAATGCGATGTGATACGACGAAGCTCACAATGCGGGTCATTCCCGCGAAGGCGGGAATCTCCGATCGAAAGTTGGGACGATTGTGCTTGTATCATTGGATGGGAAACAATCCAATCGTAAGCCTTTTTCGATCGGAGATTCCCGCCTTCGCGGGAATGACCTATGGTGCATGCGAATGTTCTTACACATGGCAACAGCGGAACGAAATTTGCGGAAGCAGCGTTGTCAATTTCCCAAAATCCGTTGTCGATATTACTTGTCGCACTAAAATTTTTTTTCGCCCTTTCAGGAAGGAGATGTGCCTCGGACGGAGATGGGACAAGCCTCTCCCGAACGGCATAAACAGCGGACGGAGATGGGCCGAATATTCCGGCATCGAGCCCAATGTCGTGCGACATTTATCCCCTTCACAGGAAAACGAGCCCAATGTCGTGCGACATTTATCCCCTTCACAGGAAAACGAGCACAATGTCGTGCGACATTTGCCCCATTCCGGGAAAACGAACACAATGTCGTGCGACATTTATCCCCTTCACAGGAAAACGAGCACAATGTCGTGCGACATTTGCCCCATTCACAGGAAAACGAGCACAATGTCGTGCGACATTTGCCCCAATCCGGGAAAACGAACACAATGTCGTGCGACATTCATCCCATTCATAGGAAAACGAAGCCAATGTCGCATGACATTTACCTCAATCCGGGGAAAATGGGGCCGTCCGGGTTCCGAACGAGGATTTTTATGTTTTGAATTACAGTAAACTCTAATGATAATAGTATGATGATTATGAAAAACATCCGCGGACTATTGCTCCGCAACCTGCCGGCAACGGCAATGAACGTGCTGGGGCTCTCGGTGGCCTTCGCTGCTTTTATGGTGATAATGATTCAGGTGGGATTTGAGACCGGTTTCGACCGTATGCATGCCGACGAGAAGCGCATCTTCCGCCTCGACATCGTAATGGGCGACGACTCGGAGCGCTCCTGCATCCTTGCCCGCGGAATGATAGACGCGGTGGACGCATCTTCGGCTTATATAGTTGAAAAGACTTTGCTGAATCCCTGGATCGGAGGTATTTACTTTACGGTGGGCGACAGCACGAACCTTCGCGGCTTCAACGAAACGGTCGTGACCTGCTACCCGAACATCACCCGCATCTTCGATTTCCGATTCAGCGAAGGTGAGCCCGACTGTCTTATCGACCCGGAAAAGGTGATAATACCGGCGAGCATGGCAAGGCGCTTTTTCGGCAACAATCCGGCCGTGGGGCAAAGCATCCGGGCCATGGAAAACGTGTGGACAAAGCGCGGGGACAGGCGCTTCACCGTTGGCGGCGTATACAGGGATTTCCCGGCCAACACACAGCTCAATAATGCCGTTTACAGCGCCATCGACAACACCATGGAGGGCGATTGGTTGATGAGGAATTTTCTCTGCTACATAAAGACTTCGTCCGAATCGGAAGGAGGCAAACTTGAGGCGGAGCTGAACCGATCCTTCGACTTCGGGCCCGACCCTGCCCCGGCTGCGGCTCCGTCGGCTTTCAGCCTGCTTCCGCTGCGCGACATTTACTTCGGCCGGGGCGAATCGAACGCCGTGAAGACCGGCAATCCTGCCACCGTGAGGGTGCTGACGGCCATCGCACTGCTGCTTATCTTCATCGCGGCGGTGAACTTCACGAACTTCAGCATTGCCCTGGCCCCTATGCGCATGAAGAGCCTCAACACGCGCCTTGTTATGGGCAGCCGGCGGGCCGATTTGCGTCTGGGCCTCACATTGGAGGCAATAGCCTTAGCTCTAATCTCGTGGGGCGCGGCGGTGATTATGGTTCATCTGCTTGGCGAGAACTCCCTGCTGCCTTTCATTGAGGCCGATGTGAGCCTGCTTAATGCGTGGCCGACGCTGCTCCTTACCGGGGCGGTGGCCCTTGGCACGGGTCTGGTTGCGGGTATTTATCCGGCTATGTATGCCACATCGTTCCAACCTGCCATGGCCCTGAAGGGGAGCTTCGGACTGTCGCCCGCGGGCCGCTCCCTGCGCACCTGGCTGACGGGTTTCCAGTACTTCATTTCTATCGGACTGATAATAGGGGCCATGTTCATACGTATCCAGGGCTCCTATATGAAAGGATTTGAGCAGGGCTTCGACAAGGAGCAAATCGCTGTCGCAAAGATTGGGGGCAATATGTTCAACCGCAACCGCGATGCGCTGACGTCCTTGCTGAAGCAGGATCCGGCCATAGAGGATGTGGCCTTCACGCAGCAAAAGCTGGGCGGGACGGATTCGTACAGCATGTACGAGTACAAAAGCCCGGACAACTCCATCTACGCCCAGACGCTGATTGTGACGCACAGCATACTGGACGTGATGGGCATAAAGGTGACGGAGGGCCGCACCTTCATGCCGAGCGAGGAGCATACTGGCGGGAGGCTGGCCTTTGTCATCAACAGGCTGATGAAGGAGAGGCTGAACCTCAATCTGGGCGACAAACTGCCCCTTCCCTGGGCGGAGGAGCCCGGCGAGGTGGTGGGCATAGTGGAGGCGCCGCACCTCAGCTCCGTGCGCTACGACACCGACCCCATGACCTTCGTGATCAATGCTCCCATAGCCTGCATCTACCTCTATGCGCGCCTGAAGGCCGGAACCTCGCCCCATGCCGCGGCCGATCACATCCGCCGGAGCATTGCCGCCATCGACCCAAGCTACCCCGTCGACGTGGAGTTCTTCGACCGGCTCTACAAGCAGCTCTACGAGAAGGAGGAGAACCTGAACACGAGCATCACCATGCTGGCGGTGCTGGCGGTGATACTGTCGGTGACGGGGGTGTTCGGCCTTGCGCTCTTCGAAACCCAATACAGGCGCAGGGAGATAGGCATACGGAAGGTCTTCGGCGCTACAACGGGCAACATCCTCTCCATGTTCAACCGAACCTACCTGAGGATAGTCTGCATCTGCTTCGTGCCGGCCTCGCTGACGGCCTGGTATGCCGTGAGCAGGTGGCTCGAGGGCTTTGCGTACAAGACCCCGCTGCACTGGTGGGTCTTTCCGGCTTCGTTCGGGATAATATCGCTCGTGACGGCCCTCACGGTGAGCTTCCGCAACTTAAGGGTGGCCGGCATGAATCCGGCGGAGAGCGTATCGAAGTGAAAGCCGGTCGGGCTGCCTGACAAGGAAAACCCCGTCGACATGGCTCTGAAGCCGTATCGGCGGGGTTTGTTGCTGATGAGGGATGAGTTTAGCGGAGATGGTATGCCGGCTTATATTTTTGCCTTGAACTCATGCAGGGTTATGATGTTTATGGAATCAACGGAGGTTTGCATGGTTCATTTATAAGGCGTCCTGATGTGGGTGTTGAGTATCTCCTCCAGCATTTCGTTGCTCATGTTCTTTTCTTCCCAGAGCCGTCGCCCTTCTGCGTCCAATTTTTTGCGGACATGTTCGAGCCATACCGCTTTCAATTCATTCAGGCTTTCTTCATCCTTATGATATGCGAATATGCGCAGAAGATGCAACTGTGTAGGGTTTAATTTAGTCGATTCCATTATATTTTATTTTTGATTAATATGCAAGATACGTAATCCGCATCAATAGAAGTTTATGCAGGCAGTGCATGCCAAGCCTTAGGCAGGGAACGAACAGTTGGACGTAAGCCTCGAATGGCTATCTTTACGCGCATAAAAAATTAATACAAGCCATGAAAGCAAACTACGTGCATAAAAGAGATACCGGTATAGACATACTCCGGGGCATAGCCATACTGATAATGCTGGGAGCCAACGTGCTCGGATACGTCACCTCCTGCGATTTACATCCCCTTTGGTTCAACATATTATCGTCCATAGCGGCGCCATTGTTCATAATGCTGTCCGGGTATATGGCGGCTCACAATGCGGCGGGCAAAAACCGTGGCCTTAATTACTATCTTATTCGCGGGGGGATGCTGCTGCTGACCGGTATTCTGGTCGATGCCTTCATCTGGAGGATAATCCCGGGCGCGTCATTCGACGTTCTGTATCTGATAGGCCTTAGCCTTCCCCTGATTTATATCATACGTAAGGAAAGCCTGAAGACGCGGGCCGTGTACATGGGCCTTGTGCTGCTGATAGCCTTTGCCCTTCAGCGGCTGTGCCCGTATGCGGAATATCCGGTGGAGATAGAATACGGCACGGGCCGGGTTGATCTGTCGGAATATACGGCGGTCAATGCTTTACGTGGAATATTTCTCGACGGATGGTTCCCCGTCTTCCCCTGGATTGCAATGGCTGTTGCCGGGAGCATCTTTGCCTCTATCAGGCCCCGTATGGCCAAGGGCTTTGCCGACCGGCGCATAGTTCTGTCGGGCGCAGTTGCAATGATAGCAGGCTTTGCCGGAGTTTATATCTTTTACAGCGCAGAGGCCCCCTTCGACCTCCTGATGCACCGCGATCCCTACGGCGAGATATTCTACCCGGCCACTCCGCTCTTCATCATGGGAGGAATGGGCGCATGCATACTCCTGACGGCTTTGGTCGACGCCACCCGGAACTCCAGGCTGTGGACGCCGCTCACCATTATGGGCCAAGCCTCACTGTTCAACTACATCCTTCACCTGGCTATAATCAGCTATCTGATATACCCGGCCTTTGACGGCAACAAGCAGCCGCTATCGACAGGATGGCTGGTCTATGCAGCTCTCACTGCGGTTTGCCTGGCGGCATCCCTGGGCGTATCGGCCATGAAGAAGAAGGTGAAGAGCAAGAACTTCTACTACAAATTCTACTTCGGAGGATGAAGCAATCCGAGCCGGAACCGCCTCCGGTTCGGCAGCAAACAGTAGGACGGCAGCCGGCTCGGCAGAGGCTACAACCGGCGCCTGTGCATATACAAATAGGATCTCTCGGCTCAAAGACCTAACTTTACGACCAAAACAATACATCACATTCTCATGAAAGCAAAAATAGATCTCTCTAACGCGGCCGATACTTATTACAACCAAGGTTTAAATTACGCCGCTGATACCTACTTTGCCAAGGGCCTGGAAGATTTCAGGATTCTACTGGAAAAAGATCCCTCAAACCCGGAAACATATTCGCAGCTCGGGATACACTTCATCAAGTGCGAGAACTATGTAGATGCGATTATTGCCATACGGGAGGCCATTCGCCTCAGTCCGCAATCTCCCGAATACTACATGCATGCCGGCGTGGCCTACTACAAGCAGGGCAACTACCTCCAGGCCATCAAACTGTTCAGAAAGGCCACATCCCTGAAGCGAGACTACGTAGAGGTTTATTTCAGATTAGCTCACTGCTACGAAATGCTTAACGATCCGGAACTGATACACAAAGCATGCGCAGCTTATCGTCAATATCTTTATTATCAGCCCAACGAGGTAGTCGCAATGGTTGCCTTGGGAACAACTTACGGCATGGCAGGCCGGTACGACCAGTCGATCGCAACCTTTGAACGTGCGGAGGAGCTATGCTTGGATGATCCGTTTCTGAATTATAACAAGGGGAACAGCTACTACCATAAAGGAAACTACATGAAGGCAATGATGGCGTATGAAAAGGCTCTCGAACTTCTTCCCGAATTTGAGCAGGCTCAAACTAACCTCGAACTTGCCCGGAAGGCCTTCAGGAACAGAGGCAAATAATATCAACAGATAACAAACGGACAATACTATGAGTAAACGCAGAACCAAATCGGATCAGAACAAACCCGACGGCAGCAGAAGCAAGAAACGCAGGATGAAAAAATCACAGATGGCCTCGGCCATACTTGAGGTCTTCCGCAGCGAACCGAGGGAGATATACAATTACAAGCAGATAAGCCGGCGGATAGGTATTGAGGCGCAGGTTCAGAAACTAATGATTGCCGATATACTTGCCGATATGGCCCTTGAGGGTATGCTGGGCGAAGTCGAACGTGGCCGCTACCGTTTCAACAATCTGGGAACAATGGCGGAGGGGATCTTCCAGCGACGAAGCAACGGCAAGAACATGTTTGTGCCCGACGACGGCGGCCCTTCCATCTTCATTGCCGAGCGCAACTCGAAGAGGGCCATGGACGGCGACAAGGTTCGCGTACAGATATTCGCCCGCCGCAAGCGCTCGCAGCCCGAAGCCGAAGTGACCGATATACTGGAGCGTGTGGAGCGAACCTTCGTCGGCAAGCTCGAAGTTGCAAAAGGATACGCCTTCCTGATCACGGAAGATAAGACCCTGGCCAACGATATATTTATCCCCAAAGACAAGCTGCGCGGAGGCAAGAACGGCGACAAGGCCATAGTGCGGATCGTGGACTGGCATGCACATGCCAAGAATCCGCTGGGCGAGGTTGTAGACGTGCTCGGACAGTCGGGAACCAACACGGCCGAGATGCATGCCATACTGGCTGAATACGGGCTCCCCTACAAGTATCCCGTAGCCGTTGAGAAGGCTGCCGCCAAAATACCGGACAGGATTGAGGCAAAAGACATGGAGGACAGGGAAGACTTCAGAGGCGTCCTGACATTCACCATTGACCCTGCGGATGCCAAGGACTTCGACGATGCTCTATCGGCCCGCAAGCTGCCCGACGGAAGCTGGGAGGTAGGTGTCCACATAGCAGATGTTACCCATTACGTCAGGCCGGACACAACGATAGACAAGGAAGCACTGGAGCGGGCCACATCGGTCTATCTCGTCGACAGAACCATACCGATGCTGCCCGAACGGCTCTCAAACGGGATATGCTCGCTCAGACCGGATGAGGACAAGCTCTGCTTCGCCGTGATTTTCGTTCTCGACGCTAATGCCGGGATAAAGTCGAGCCGGATTATACGCACCGCAATCCGTAGCGATCGCCGATTCACCTACGAAGAGGCTCAGGCGGTTATAGAGAGCGGCCGGGGCGATTGCAGCAACGAACTCGCAGCCCTGAACAGACTTGCAGCTAAGCTGCGCGAGGCCCGATTCCGCAACGGAGCCATCAACTTCGATCGCTATGAGGTTAAGTTCGACATAGACGATACGGGCCGACCTACCGGCGTATATTTCAAAGAAGCAAAGGAGGCCAACAAGCTTATAGAGGAGTTTATGCTGCTTGCCAACAAGGCCGTTGCGGAGTATATAGGCAAGCGATCGGACAAGCGGCAGGCCAAAACCTTTGTGTATCGCATCCACGACCTGCCCGATCCTGAGAAGATGGAGCACTTCTCCCTTTTCGTCCGGCGCTTCGGATACAAGCTCAAGGCCGACGGCGAGGGCGCCGAGCTGTCGAAGGGAATCAACAAGCTGCTCGATACCGTAAAGGGCCGCCCGGAGGAGAACCTGATCGAGACCCTGGCCGTCCGGGCCATGCAGAAGGCGCGCTACTCCACCGTCAACGCAGGCCACTACGGACTTGCCTTCAAGCACTACACACACTTCACCTCCCCCATACGCCGCTATCCCGACATGATGGTGCATCGACTCCTTGAGCGCTACATGAAGGGAGGCCGAAGCGTGCTGAAGGAAAAGTACGAGGAGATGTGCGAGCATTGCTCCAGGATGGAGCTCGTTGCGGCCGGAGCCGAGCGCGCTTCCATCAAATACAAGCAAGTGGAATTTATGTCGGAACGCCTCGGCATGACCTTCGACGGAGTAATATCCGGAGTGAACGAATGGGGCATATACGTGGAGCTGAACGAAAACAAATGCGAAGGCCTTCTGCCTATCCGCGACCTGCACGACGACTATTATGAGTTCGACGACAAGAACTACTGCCTGTCCGGACGCCGACGGCACAACGTCTTCCGCCTTGGCGATCCTATCAAAGTGCGTGTGGCGCGGGCCAACCTCGAGCGCAAGCAACTCGACTTCGCCCTTGTCGACTCCGATTAGCGCTTCGGCCGGTTAATTCGGCCGGCTTTAAATTCAGCCCACATGATTCTCACCTTGTCGATCATGAGCGGAATCTCCTCGGGGCTAATTCCGGCTGCCAAAAGGTGAGGCGTATCCCGGTTGAACAAACGGAGGAATTCCTCGAATTCTATATGTTCGAAATATATACAATCCATATAGAGGGAGGCGGCCCGCTCCGGTTGCCCGGCTGCCCAGGCTGCATGCCCGTAACGGACGAATTCTACGGCGTCAGGCAAGTCATTGTCTACTTCGCCGGCTAATATCTTAGCGTAATATACCAAAGCATCTTCGTAGCGTCCGGCAAGGAAGAGGCACCATGCAAGCGCCTTCGGTGCAAGTGTGCCGGTGCTGTCGAGGTATTCTACCTTAAAGTAGTATTTGAGAGCCTCGGTGTATTCGCCCTGCTCGAGCAGGCAGTGGCCTATGCCGAGCGGAACCGACAGGTTGTCGGGGCTCAATGACTCCAGCCGCAGGTAATACGGCAGTGCCTTGTCGGGCTGTCCGAGGGCGCGGTAGCATACTCCTATCCGCTTGGTGAGCCATTTGTTGTCGGTGTTGATAAGATCGGCGCGGAGATAGGCTGTCAGGGCTTCGGCTGTTTGTCCCAGCATCTGGTGGCAGTATCCAATCTTCTGGTACAGCATATCGTCCTTGTGATTTGCCTTGCTCAGGCGTTGGAACAGGGCGAGGGCATCTTCGAAACGGTTCTTCTTCAGATAATATTCGGCAAAAATAGAGAGGCTTTCGTTGTCGCTGAGGTATTCGCCTATGAAAGGCATGTCGTAGAAGTCGAGCTTCCATTCGAAAATGTCGCTGAAGTCTCTCGCGAACTGATAGAGCTTGAAGAAACGGTACAGATCCTGAACATACTGCCCGACTATCATCTCAAAGTTTCTTTGATTGCTCACCATATCATTACGGTTTTGCTCCATCACCTCATGCATCTGATCGAAGAACTGACCGATTAGCTGGGTGTTGCCCGCCTGCGGTTGCCGCATCAGGCTTAAGGCAAAAGAATACTTGTCGGAGTTGCACAGGAAGGCCAGCGCCGTGGTCAGCTTCATCACCGTCTGCCGTATTTCATCGTTCACAAAGTAATTTAAACGCGAATGATCCGGCATGAAGGGCAGGAACCAGTTGCCGATCTCGCGGAAAAAGTCGTAGTTCTTCAGGTGGGTAAAGGTATGGTGCATCACGTCGGCGCCTTCGGAGTGCAGCCGGTTGTACTCCTCAAGCCGGCGTTCCATATCCTTGTTGGAAAACAGTTTTTGCCATTCCGGATTCACTTCTGAGAATATTTCGGGATCAAAATCCATATTGTGCCTCGACATCAGGTTCGGCACAATGTTGGCCATGGCGGGTATAATATCATTCTTCAGTTTGTCGGTGATTCTCTCCGTCTCTTTGGCAAGGATGAACCTCAGCATGATGATGCGCAGTTTTTGTACGAATCCCTGTTGGTCGGCCAGGGCTGCCAGGCGATCGCCTATCTGCGGATAAAGGCTCAGGCGCGCCCGGTACATGTACATGATGATGAGGGCTCCGGTGATGGCGCGCACCCTGACCTCCTCATTGCCTCCATGATCGAAGGCGTCGAGCATGAGCATGAGCTTCCGAATGTCAAAATAGCTCATCTGGCTAAGGAACAATGCCGATACTATCTGGCATCCCGCCACGTACGGCACCTGAGCATCCGAAAGCACTGCCGACAGGGCCTGAACATCTTCCGGACTAAAGGGATCCGAGAGCCAGATTTTGTTGAACAGCATGAAAACCGTTTCCTCTATATCCTTACTGCCCGTATGCGCAACTATCAGTTGCTGCAAAAGCGTGCCTATTGATACGCCGGGAATGGCCCGCCACTTTTTGCGGTAGGCGAAATACATGGGCGCGCCGTCGCAGGTGGAGGTTATCTGCAGCCTTAGCTTGTCGGACAGCTCGTAGGTAGCCGTCAGTACATCACGATATATGACGCTCTGCATAGGATCTTTCACGCCCTCTATAAAGTAGTTCAACAGATTGCAATAAGTTTCGTTTATAATATTCAATGCATTCTCGGTTTCGGGAGCCTTAGCGTGCGGAAGTAGCTCCCGGATTGCCTCGAAAGCGAGATACAGTTCCTTATTGTCGAGCAGTTTCGTGATATGCTCGAAGGAGTGACGAATTTGTTGCTGTACTATCATGTTTGTCGGATTTGAATTGTTCAAAAATAAAGCTTTCCCGGGAATATAGGAAATACAGCCGGCAAGAGGCGACAGTTATAAGCTCTGAAGCCGGCTTGCCTCCAAAGCATTTCGGTTTGCTTCCCTGAGGTCGGGCCGGAGCCGTTTGAACGTTCAAACGGAGAACCCCCCGCTTTTCCCGAGGCTATTCTAAGGTTCAAACGGAGTGAATTCGTCTTTTTTGAAACCGATCTAAGGTTTAAAGGGGGCAAATCCGGCTTTCCTGAGGCAATTCTAAGGTTCGAACGGACTGAATCGGGGCTCCCGCAAGCAATTCTAACGTTCAAACGGGGCAAATCGGGCTTCCTGGAGGCAATTCTAAGGTTCGAACGGCCTCAGTAAGCCCGATTTTGCCCGATTTCAAGCTTAAAACGGCTTGCGAGCTTTCGATTTGGCCCAATTCTAAGGTTCAAACGGCTTCCGCGAGCTCAAATTCACTCAATTCTAAGGTTAGAATTGCTTCCGGGAGGCTGATTCGGACCATTCTAACGTTAGAACGGCTTCCGGGAAGTCGGACGGAATCCGTTCTAACGTTCGAACGAAGTCGGCGATCCCTCGTCCGCCATCTTATACCCGAAAAAGAAAAAAGGCCACCGGCGATTGAACGTCCGGCAGCCTGGCATTTATATAGGAGAAAGACTGGTTGCTCTTTTATCGGCCTATGCGGTAGTAAGCAAAGCCGTGGTCTTCCAGTTCGGCAATGTCGTAGATGTTACGGCCGTCGAGTACGAGCGGAACGTTCATCAGTTTCTTTACGGCCGGCCAGGAGGGGAGGCGAAATTCCTTCCATTCGGTCACAAGGATGAGGGCGTCGGCATCAACCACCGCATCGTAGATGTCCTTGGCATAATAGAGGCTGTCGCCCATACGGCGTTTGGCCTCAGGCATAGCCACCGGATCATAAACCCTGAGGCTGCAGCCCGCCTCCAGGAGTTTGTCAATCAGCACAAGCGATGTGGCCTCCCGCATATCGTCGGTTTCAGGCTTGAAAGCCAGTCCCCAGATTGCTATGCGCTTGCCGGAGAGCTCCCCCTCGAAATATTTGTTCAGCTTGCGGTAGAGCAGGGTTTTCTGATCCTCGTTCACCTCCTCCACGGCTTGCAGCAGTCGCATGTTGTATCCGTTTCGCTTGGCCGTCTGTATGAGGGCCTTCACGTCTTTGGGAAAACAGGAGCCGCCGTATCCGCATCCGGGATAGAGGAAGTTGCTGCCTATGCGGGTATCTGTCCCTATGCCTTTGCGAACCATGTCGACGTTGGCGCCCACGAGCTCGCAGAGGTTGGCAATATCGTTCATGAAGCTGATGCGGGTGGCCAGCATAGAGTTGGCCGCATACTTGGTCATCTCGGCCGAAGGCACGTCCATGAATATCACCCGGAAGTTGTTCAGCAGGAAGGGCCTGTACAGTTTGCTCATAAGCTTCTCGGCCTGCTCCGATTCTATGCCGACCACTACCCTGTCGGGGCTCATGAAGTCTTTGATGGCTGCTCCTTCCTTCAGGAATTCGGGATTGGAGGCTATGTCGAAGGGGATATCGAGTCCGCGCTTGTCGAGCTCCTCGCGTATGGCCTGCTTCACCTTGGCGGCTGTGCCCACGGGTACGGTGCTCTTGGTGACTACAAGGATGTAATGGTTCATGCTGCGGCCTATTTCGCGGGCGACGTCCAGCACGTACCTCAGGTCGGCGCTGCCGTCTTCGTCGGGAGGTGTGCCCACGGCCGAGAACAGCACTTCCACCTCGTTGATGCACTCGGCAAGGTTGGTGGTGAATTTCAGACGGCCCGCCTGGAAATTACGCTCCACCATCTCCTCCAGCCCGGGCTCGTATATGGGCACTATGCCCTTCTTCAGGTTCTCAATCTTGGCCCGGTCGATGTCTACGCAGTAAACTTCGGTGCCCATCTCGGCAAAACATGTACCGGTAACGAGGCCTACGTATCCGGTTCCTACTATTGCTATCTTCATAACTATTTGTTGTATGTTACAGGAATATATTAATGATATAAAAGAATGTCATAGCCATTATGGCGCTGATGGGTATGGTCAGGATCCAGGCCACGAGCAGGTCTTTGGTGACGCCCCATCTAACGGCCGACAGCCTTTTGATTGCTCCCACGCCCATGATTGCTCCCGTGATGGTGTGGGTGGTGCTGACGGGAATCTTCACTATTTCGGTAAAGAACAAAGTGATGGCGCCGGCCGTTTCTGCTGCGACGCCTTCGAGCGATGTCACCTTGGTGATGCGCGATCCCATAGTCTTGATGATGCGCCAGCCGCCCGACATGGTTCCTAAGGCTATCATGGTGAAGCAGGCCAGCGGCACCCATGCCAGATTGTTTTTCTCGGCCATCTCTGAGGCTGTCGTCATGTGCATCCAGTCGGGCATGGAGGGATAGATGGCCGGATCGTTGGTGGCGGCAATAAGGGCGGCTCCGACTATCCCCATAACCTTCTGCGAATCGTTCAGGCCGTGGCCTATGCTGAACAGGCCGGAGGATACCAGCTGAAGCTTCTTGAACCAGTTGTTGGCCTTGTAGGGATGAGTCTTGCGGCATATCCAGAAGATGAGCATCGTAAGCGAAGACGATACTATCATCCCCAATAGCGGAGCCAGAATGATGAAGGATGCTATCATAATCACCCCTTTCGGCCCTTCCCAATGGATTACATCGGCATGGAAGGCGCTGGCCAGGGCTGCTCCCGCGAAGCCTCCTATCAAGGTGTGCGACGACGACGAGGGAATGCCGAACCACCACGTTATAAGATTCCAGGTTATGGCGGCCAGCAAGCCGGCCAGAATAACTTTGAGCGTTATAAACTCCTCGACGACGACCTTGGCCACCGTATTGGCTATCCCAAATTCTCCTATAATAAACTTGGCTATGAAAAATGCGGCGAAATTGAACATTGCCGCCCAGAGGACAGCCTGGAAAGGAGTGAGAACTTTGGTGGAGACAATGGTGGCGATGGAGTTGGCTGCGTCATGAAAACCGTTGATGTAATCAAAAATCAGCGCGAGTGCGATGATAGTTATCAGTAGTGTCATTTCAGGCGTTTGAGGTGAATATCTTCCGTTAAGCGAATTTGACTATGACTGTTTTGAGCCTTTTCCCAACCGCTTGAGCGGCGTCGGCAGCACGCTCGAGTTCGTGAAGTATGTCTTTGAGCTTGATGATTTCTATGGCGTCACCGGCGTTCTCGAAGAGGTTGATGAGGAAGTGTTCGTAAACGTCGTCGGCCTTCTTTTCGGTCTCCTCTATGCTTGCGCAAAGCGACTTGATGCGCTCCGGACGCTTCTTGAAGGAGGCAAGCTCGTTGACGGCATCAAGCAGGTATCCGGCTGCTTCGCGAACGAGCAAGGCCAGCGTCACGGCGCTTTCGGGAATGTGCTTCGGATTGTAGAGCACTATGCGCTTGGCGCAGCTTGTGATCAAATCGACTATGTCGTCCATAGTGGCCGACAGATCGTTTATATCTTCGCGGTCAAAGGGAGTAATGAAGGTGTTGTTAAGCGCCTCGAATATCTCGTTTTGAACTTGGTCGGCCTTATGCTCCAAATCTTTTATGGCCCTATAAAACTTCAGGGCATCGTCGTGATTGGAAACTTTTACGCAATCAATAATCTGGTCGGAAACAGAAATGATTATTTCCCCCATTTGGTGAAGCTGGTCGAAAAACTTGTCTTCCTTAGGCTTCATCTTTTCGAATAGATGTTTCATGTTAATAATTTATTTTTGGAATAACTTCAAGCGCAAAAATAAGGAGATTTATCTTAAACGCAAGTATGGGCTGATGCAATCCGCAGGGGCAAACCGTTTAGAAGAAGGACGGCGCCTCCGGGCTGAGCCCGACAGGGGCTATGCCTCCCAAATCCTCAGGAACAGGCAGAGGCATTTCAGCACTAAAACCCTATCGCCGGCATTGCAGAAGATTTACACATGTAAATGGGCTGCGATAATTATCGCGAGCCGGCAAACTCAATTCAATGGCTGCGATAATTATCGCGAGCCGGCAAACTCAATTCAATGGCTTCCGATAATTATCGCGAGCCGGCAAACTCAATTCAATGGCTTCCGATAATTATCGCGAGCCATCAAACACGATTCAATGGCTTCCGATAATTATCGCGAGCCATCAAACACGATTCAGTGGGCTGCGATAATTATCGCGAGCCATCAAACACGATTCAGTGGGCTGCGATAATTATCGCGAGCCATTGAATTCGATGCTCCCCTCACAAAAAATGGGCCGGAGAGCTGCTTTGCTATTCCTCTCCGGCCTCGCGCTAACACATAGGTAAATTTGGCGTAAGTATCAAAAAATCTAATGTATTGCTAACGTTTTGGCAGCCGGCAAAAAGATAACATATTGCCGGCCTGCCTTAGCACACAGAATTTTTAATCATATGGCAGCTGGTTAAATGTCTCACTTCACTGAAATTTTTTCTACCTGGGTTTCGCTTCCAAGCATTGCCTTTAAGATGTACAAGCCGCCGGCTACCGGGATTCTCACTGTGCCGGACAGCTTGGACGAGCGGTACACGGAGCGGCCGGAGGCATCGAATACATCGAGCGAGCTCACCGTTTCGCTTACCGAAACATTGATATATCCCGGCCCTGAGGTCACTTTAAGCAGTGAGCTTTTTACGTCCTCGGTCGCGGTCGGGCCGAAGCCTATGCCGCTGCCGGTGTATTTGAGGTATAGCTTGAAGCGGTCGTTCACTTCTATGGAACCGGAGCCGTGGGGCTTGATGAGGGTGAAGGTGTAGCTGTCGGAAGCGGAGGTGATGTCTACGCGCTTGTTCAGGGCCATGTCCATGAGGCTCACTTCGTGGCCGAAACTATGCAGCCCTTCGAAGCTCAAGCTGTACTCGCCCGGCTCCTCGGCTATGATGCCGAGGCTGACGGGGAGCATGTCCAAGGTGGAGCTGGCGTTGATCACCAAGGGCGAGAGGTCTGCGGAGAAGGTGTAAAGCGAAAGGGGTTTTTCGTCATCTATTGTGTATGTAACAGCCGGCATGTCTATGTGATCCCGCTCGAAGTTGCTCGTTCCGGGCTCGTAGACCAAGGCCGCCGAGGCTTGCTTGTCTGCGCCCGAAAGGGTGACGTTCAGCACTCCGCCGGACTGCACGCCGGCCCGGAGCGTATAGGAATCGACGGGCTTGGTGGTTGTCCAGGCTCGCGACATCTTCAGCGTTCCCAGAGTGCTGTTTACATTCCGTTTTGCCACGAAGAAGGATTGCAGCGGAGCTATATATCGGGGAGTAGCTACACGGGGGATGCCGATGTTGGCTACTATGCGGTTGTTCTGATTGCCTCCATTCGTGGTGGCAAAGGCATGAACCTGCACGTCGTTGCCCACCTCGCCGTCCCAGATGTAGTATCCGGTCTGAATGGCTGTGGTATTGCTGAAGTTACCAAAGAAGGCGTTCATGTCGAGATAGGCCATATAGGGGTTCACCACCTGCACGAGCGTGGAGCCGATTATGCCGCCGGAAACAGGCATATCGTATGGATCCGGCGTCTGATGGCTGTCGGTGATGAAGCGGCCGGAGTTTGTTCGGTCGAGCGAGAGCACAGGGCCGCCGGCAGGATCTGTATATCCGGTTTCGCTGCGCGGGAAGCGCAGGAGGCTGTCGCGGGTGACGCTTGTGCTCATAACCTTCAGGTTGAAGGCCCTGCCGAGCGGGAGCGCTACGTTAGGATTGGCGAAGGTGGCCGTGAATCGGTTGGGTACGGCTGTGCCGTGACTCGGATCGGGATTGTTAATCTGAAAGAAGTTCATGAAGGCATCGCCAACGAGCGTACTCCCCTTCCTGAAATGATAGTCGCCGGAGTACATCTGCTGCAATGGAGCCGACCACATCACGAAGCGGTTCATCTCGGCCGGCTTCATCTTGAGCTCCACTGAGGCCGCCGTATACTTCAGCACATGCGGATTCTTCAGCATCGCCCGGTCGAGCATACGGATATTATGGCACCTGGCGGTATCCGTTCCGAGCTCCGGGAAGTTGTCTACGCTCGAAGAGATAGTCACATCCGTGCAGAGGCCGGGGAGGAAGGTAGCCGGCGATTCGCCGACCGATCGTACCACAACCCAGTTGGCCGGGTTATTCCAGTCGCTGCTGATGTGGCCCGTCCAGCGCATCTGCTCGCCGGCCGGGGAGGCATGGATGGTGAAGGAGCCGAAGGGGAAGCCGCCCGCTGCGTTCCATGGCAATGCTGCTTCGCCTACGTTCTTGGGCTGTACAAAGCACGACCAGTTGCCTAATAGTACGCCGGTAGTGTAGGTGACGGTATTCAGCGCGAGCACTGCATCCGGCAAACTTGCGAACCAGTCGAAGGTGGTGCCCGAAGGAAGGGCTTTCAGCTTAGCTGTGTAGGCCTGGCCCGTGCAAGCGGTTGCTCCGTTCAAGTCCTCCAATATATATATGTATACGGTGGCGGGTAAGGGGGTGCGACCGTCGGGCATGCGGATGCGATATACGAAGGAGTCGATGGGATTAACCGTCAGACTGTCCGTCCCCTCGTTAACATAGATAATCTTTGATGCAGCGCCGGAGCCTGTGCCGACGAGCTTGCCGTTCCTTGGCTGCAGTATGACGGAATCAATGAGGCTGAAAGCCGGCAGGCCTGCTATCCATCCTGAAGGAAAGAGGTCGTTGCCCAGTACGTTTATCTCTGTGCTGAAGAACTTCTGCACCGTTTGGGTATCGTCGTCCAGGCCGCTATCCCTCAGCTTCCTCAGGCTCACGCCGAAGCGGTTGGTGGTGTAGTCACATTCCTGTTGCTCCCATGCGAGGGTGCTGCTGTTGCGGTTCACATAAACGATTATGCTGTCGGTGGCCGCGAGGTCAAGGGCGGCAATGCCGGTTAGCTTGATATGCTGCATTATTGAGCTGCCTGCTTCAAGCGGCGAAGTGATGGTCTGGTTTTCCTTCAGGGTTTCCACTCCGCCCTTCTTGGTATAGACATCTACCCTTATGGGCGAGCGGAGCTGGGTTTCGCCTATGTTGGCAATGCTGATGTCGAGCGCTATGGAATCGCCGAGGCCATAGTATTCGTAGTCCACACCCGATATGGCGGCGTTGGGCAGCCGCCAGTAGGGTTTGCCTTGCATGTTGAGATAGGTTTGCTGCTGAAAGAAGTTATTGAAGGGCTGGGTAGCAGGCGGGCCGGAAAACTCGTATGCCGAGTTGAGCTGGTGCGAAGGTACCGTAAGGTCTTCGTTAATGTTCACCGAGTTGTACATGTACTGGTTCCATACCTTGCGGGCGGGGGCCCAGGGAGTGCCGTTCGACTTCAGGATTTGCAGCTTCCAGTTTCCGCAAGCAACTATCTCCGCCGCACCGTCGCCGTCCACATCGGCCACTACCGGTACCTGCGACTGAGTAACCTGGCTAAATGCGAAAGACGGTGTGAGCTCTGCTTTGGTTATGCCATCGAAGATTCTTACGGCGCTCTGGTCGGTGAGCAGTAATTCCAGTGAGCCGTCGAGATTGAAGTCGAATGCTGAGGCCGTGTTTGAATAGGAATCCTCATCGGGCTGGAAACCCCAGGTATAGGTGAAATGCAGGGCTGACGGATCAACTTCAAAAAGCAGGAACTGATTATTATCGGTACTCCGGTATCCAGTCCCACCGTTGCCCAGCATATAGATTCCAAAGCATTGAATCAAAACATCGAGCTTACCGTTATTGTTGAGGTCTGTAATCAAAGGAAAGCTCTTTCCGGGGTAGTCTGTAGATATCTCGACGGCCGGACCGGTCACATTGTTATACACGTCGTGTATGTACATGTAAACGTTTGCATAAAGCGCAGGACTTTTTCTTACGGAGATGAGGATGTCGAGATGGCCGTCGTGGTTGAAGTCGGCAACTTGCGGATGGCCGTCGGCACCGGGCGAGAAATTGGGAGACATAAAGGTTCGCAGCTCGGTTGCGTAGTTTAGCGCGGCATTGCCGACGTTGTTGCGGTCTATCTCTATTCCGTATATGCGGTTGCCGAGTATCAGTTCGAGATTGGACTGTTCGTCGCCCCACACATTGGCCGCAACAGGCGAAGATAACTTACGTAGAGCGGGGTCGCTCCCCATGTGACTAATCGCCCCGTATGTGGAGCCCGTATACGTTCCGTCGCCTACTATGAGTAGCAAGGCGCCTGATTCGGCATCGTAAATCCTGTTTCGTGCATACACTTCCGGATAGCCGTCGTGGTTGAAGTCGGCAAAGCCCGGATGGAGGTTGGCGTCAAGGCGAGCAAGGCTGTTCAGGTCTGTCCTGTCCGTGTATGGCTCCGAAATCCATAGGGGAATTGCCGGGTTGATTGCGTCGGACGATGCAAGGGTATAGGCATGCAGCCTGTAGTCGCTGCATGCAACCACTATGAGCCCTTGTCCGCTCGGGGTCCGTACAAGCCCGAAAGGATTCATCTGAAAAGCACTCATATATAATTCGTTGCCGGGGCCGGTATCGCTGGTGCCTGTACCGTTGGACAGCTTTATGGTTGCCTTGACGTTTGAAAGATCGCGGCCGTCGTAAACTAATATGGTTCTGACGCGGAGTTCGGCCAGATACCCTTGAGTACCGTCCAAGGCGGACGCACCCTCTAAGCCGAAAACCACTATTTCCGGAAAGCCGTCGCCATCGAGATCGCCCACAAGGGGAGAAATGTTGTGCGCTACGGTCTCACCCTCGGTTGTCTTGTCAACTTTGATGCTCCATGTAGTCGGCAAGGCTTCGTCGGAACAAAACGGGTAGTGAATATTATCCGTCAGAAACTCACAGATTATATACACCTTGCCGCTCTTGGTGAGGCCGCCGCAAGTGACGTCATACACAATGGTATCGCGACCTATATATCCTGCAGTGGGCGTGTAGGTTATTTTCAGGCCATTCCTGACGGCAACGCCATGCTTGGGACTGCCGCCGGAGGCTATATCCATGACGACGGCGCCTACGCCCACGCTTGGGCAGCTCGTGAAGTCGTTGGCCAGAACATCTATCTCGACAGAGGACTTATAATATGGAATTCCCACCCAGTCGTCATTCACAATGAAGGGAGCGTCGAGAATAATGTCGCGGTCGGGATGATTGCAGGCGTCCTGAGCATCAGAGCCGCTGCCGGCGTCGTTCAGGCGAACGGCAATGTTGGCGGAGCCCCACTGGGAGCGGTAATTAGGGATGCGCATAGTGATAGCGGCCGTGGAATCGGGCCTGATTACGGCAGCAGCATGCGTATCCGTATACTTGATGCTGTTCCCAACCGCGTCTTTGTAAGCCGTCACACTCAGCGGAAGAGAATAAGCCTCGCCCGCGTTACTGACCCTGAAGTTTAGCGTCATCACATCGAGATAAGCATTGTATGAAAACGATGCCGAGCCCGGCACATGCCTCAAATCCGGCAAAGGCCACAAGGGCACGCCCGAAACGTTCAAGAGCGTTTGCTGCTGGAAGAAGTTATTGAAAGGCCTGAGGCTTCCCAAAGTTCCGGCCGGGCCGAACATGGTCTGCGGAATACTCAAGTCGTTATTGACGTTCACCGAATGATACATTCCCTGATTCCATACCTTGCGGGCCGGAGCCCAGCGCCCGCTTTCCGTCGATGCGTTTAATACCGTCATCCTGCCGTCATTAATGCCTCCCGAAATAAAAACAATGTCGGCCGAGCCGTCGGCGTTGACGTCGGCAACAATGGGGAACTGCATCACGGTGTGACACGAACCGAAGCTTAAGAGGAGTTCCTTAGTCGAACCGTCGAATATCCTCAAACCGGAGAGTGTCAGGAAGAGGACTTCCATAGGGCCGCTCTGGTCGAGGTTGAAGGCCGTTGGGGCAACGGAGACTACGTCTTCGCCGGCCAAGGTGAATGTCGACATCGACTCCAAAGTGAGGTCAAGCCCACCGACTGCACATTCGTAAATACTGATCCTGTAAGCGGTTGCTCCCAGCTCCAGAACGATTTCCAGGTTGCCGTCGCCGTCTATATCGGCAATCAGCGGAATAGCCTTGCCCACAAGATTCATCGGTATGGTACGCAAAGCGCCTCTTGCGCCCGTGGAAGGCTTGTAGATATACATATATGTGTTGCCTGACGTAGTCTGATCCCTTTTGGTAACAAGGACTTCAAGCTCGCCGTCGCCGTCGAAGTCGGCCACCTGCGTGTGCCCGTCGGCCACGGCTCCTGTCGGAGGAGTAACGCTGGCGGAGCTGTTCCTGGTTATAGTGCTGGTGCCGGACGGCACAATGTTCACGTCGTACACCTGGTTGCCGAGTATCAGCTCCAGCGGGCTGCTGCTGTTGCCTACAACATTTGCCGCAATGGGCGCCGAGAGCATACTGCCGCTATATATATAGTTGGCGTCTGATATATAGGCATAAGACGAAGCCGTGTTTGTTCCGCCGCTTGCGGTGGCGAGCAGAGCTCCCGTGGCGGCATTGAATATCTTGTTGCGGACGTATATCTCCGGCGTGCCGTCGTGGTTGAAGTCGGCAAAGCCGATGTTGACGTCCAGGTCACGGCGCTTGTCGTGGGTGTCGCCGCTAACGTCGGAAAAGGGAGCCGTCGACGTCCATACGCAATATTGCTGCGCCGGATCGCCGTTCACAATGTCGTAGGCCCGCAGCTTGTAATCGGAGCAGGCAACCACAATCAGCCTGGCGGCGCCAACCTTCACAAGCCCGTAAGGCACGGCCCCGAAAGCCTGCACATAGATGCCGCCGGCGCTAACATCGCCCGAAAGTGGAACCGACAGTACAGGCGTGGTTACATCCCGGCCGTCGTATATAAGCATTGTGCGGACGCGAGGCGATATGGTGGAAGAGCCGCCGTCGAGGTTCTCCGCCCCTCCGTCGAGGCTCCATGCCACGATCTCGGGGACGCCGTCGCCGGTGAGGTCGCCCACAAGCGGCTGCACATGGCTGGCAACCCGGTTGCTACTCGACTGCGAAAGCGTTTGCAGGCCCCAGCTCGAGATGCCCGGAGCCGTGCCGGCACAATAAGGATCTATAACGTTATCGGGCAGGCTCTGCCCTTGCACCATTAAAGGCAGCAGACAAATCGCCAAGCAGAGCGCGAGCGATTTGTGGAATTGGGGGGGGGAAATGTAAATAAGAGATTCGTCTTATGCTCCGCAACGATTTACGGAGCTCAGATTTGATTGTTTGAAGAAAGCAGTAAAGCAGAATTTTCATTTGAATTTAAACATTAATCGTGTTTTTTGTTCATTAAATTGTCGCCGCAAATATCGGCTTCCTCCAATCACATTCGCAATGGTCAAAATTTGAGACCCCGGCAATGAAAATCAAAAAATTTGGATTTTCATTGGCCGATTTCGCATTTTTAGCATGTTGTAGGCCCACAAAAAAGTATCAGTCAATTTCTAAATTGATTGGAAGTTCTCCGTTTTTGGCCCCGCATTAATACGCATTAAGTCCGAAACAGACCCGCGAAAGCAAGTCCGCCGCCTTTTTTGGGGGCTATTCCGCTTGGGATATTTGCGATAGCGAGATGCAAAAAAGGAATTACGCCTGCCCAAATAATGTGCCAAAAAGGTAGAGACGGATGCATCGCGTCTCTACGCACAACGTGTCAAAAGCCTTCACGCTCGAACGATGGGTCATTCCCGCGAAGGCGGGAATCTCCGATCGAAAAACGGGACGAATGTAGTTGTATCATATAAAAACACATACAATCGTCCCAGCTTTCGATCGGAGATTCCCGCCTTCGCGGGAATGACCCATTTGGGCAGGCGAAGCCCTTCGCCCGAAAAAAATATCCGTCACGCAGCTTGCGGGGAGCTTCGGTTAAAAAAATTATCCGTCTCGCAGCTTGCGGGGAGCTTCGGTTAAAAAAATTATCCGTCACGCTGGCTGCGACGAGCTTCGGTTAAAAAAATTATCCGTCCCGCAAGTTGCGGGGAGCTTCGGTTAAAAAAAATATCCGTCTCGCAGCTTGCGGGGAGCTTCGGTAACAAAAATTATCTGTCCCGCTGGCTGCGGGGAGCTTCGGTTAAAAAAATTATCCGTCCCGCTGGCTGCACGGAGCTTCGGTTAAATAATTATGCTTTTGATTCAGAGCCCCCTCGAGGATATGAACCCCCCTCAGAACAGTTGGCGCAGCAGTAGCTTGATTTCGGTTTTGCGGCGGCCTGCTATTTCTTCAAGGTCGGAGCCTATGGTCTCGCCTTCGGCATAATGAGTGTCGCCGGCCTTGAGGTGCAGCGAGGTGCCGGGCCTTACGTCCCAGCGTGCAACGAGGGCGAGGCGAATCCCCTTGCCGTAGAGCTGACTGAAGCCGTAGGTGTATTGCATGTTCTTCTCGTAGGTCGTAAGCCGGCTGTTGTAGTCGTCGGCATCGAACAGGGCGGCGTAGAGGCTTATGCGGAGGGGTAGGGCCTCCGGCGTCCAGTCGGTTCGGTGGGATAGCATGAGGCCTCGGCTGCGGAGGCTCTCTTCTTCGCAGAGCACCGCGCTTGCCGACGATTGGAAGCTGAGCCTGAGGCTCTGCAAAGCGTATTTGGCATATATGCGCAGGCGGTTATGCGAGTAGCCGACCGGCTCCGGCATGCTCACCTCCGCCCTTGAGTTCTTTTCCTTTCGCCTGTACCTGTACCTGACATAAAAGGATGCGGCGGAGGGATCAACATAGTCCGCCTGCAAGCTGTAATCCCTGCCCTCCGACGGAAAGTCTATGCCGTAGGCCGGCCACGGCAGGGCAAAAACGTCTGCCGAGGCCGACAGGCTCAGCCTGTCTATGGGCGAGAAGCAGGCCGCCATGTAGAGCCCCTGCTCGTTCTGCACGGCGGAGTTACGTCCGAAGGCGTTGCCGAGGAAGGCATGATAGGCCTTGTCGTAGCTCCTGTGCAGAACCAGCAGGCGCATGCTGCCCGAAGGCGTATAGAGCAGGGCGTTGATGGTGGCTATGGCCTTGTTGGAGGATGCAGCCGTCTCGCCGTAGAAGGTGAGGCGATGATGCGCCATGCGATAATCCAGGCTTATGTTCATGTTGGAATGTCCGCGGAAGTAGTGCAGGTTGTAGAGCCAGGCCTGCGGCATGAGGGGATAGTTGAGGAAGCTGTTGCTCACGAGGGTCATTCCGGCGGAGAAGCCCCGGAGGGCGTAATTCAGGTTGGCGCCTAAGCTCTGCATGTTCAGGCGGGAGGCCTTTTCGAGTTCGCGCGGAAGGCGATGCAGCCCGTCGGTCTTGACTGATGTAGCGACGCTGTCGGCTATGGTGGCGTCGAGCTTGCGGTACGAGTAAAAGGCGCTCAGGCTGAGGTTGCCCAATGCGGCCGTGAGCGCTCCTCCGCGGAAGAAGCCGTACTCGCCGGTCGAGCCGTGTCGGGTGAATCCGCTGCTGCGTCGTTCGGGATTGACGGGCGAGAGCATCTGCACCGGGAAGCTTCCGTAACCTACGGCCAGTCCTTGCCCGAAGGATGCCCTGTAATCGCCCAGCACAAGGGTTTTCAGACGGCTGATGTTTCGGAGCAGAAGATGGAAGGAATAGAAGTCGTAGCCCTTGCGGAAGGATTCGCCGGCATCCTTCTCGGCTGCCATGCCCGCCTGTATCTTATCTCCGAAGGAAAAAGAATACTTGAGCGAATGATAGAAAGGCTCACCGAGGTAGCGCTTGTTGGGGGAGCCGGCGGCAGTGTCGGAAGGCAGAGGGCGATAGCCTGCCTTGGTTTGCAGGCAGCGGTCGTAGCGCAGTTGGAGCTCGTGCCTGCCCTGTGCGGCAATGTTCCGGGCGGTTGGGAATGAGGGTTCACGGCTGTCGTAGTATGGCCGGGCCACGTAGACGAACGGCAGCAGCAGCTCTATGGTGGGAAAGTCCAGGCCTTTGATATCCTTCAGCTCATAGATACTCATCATAGCCCCGTAGCTGATTCGGTGGGCTATAATCAGGCGAATCTGTTCGTCGGAAAGGAAAGGGATGCGCCTGAGCTCGTCGGCCGTGGCCCTGTTGAGGTTGACGGGTTTGTCGGCCATGCGATGCAGCTCGTCGGCAAGCTCCTCGGCTCCGCTCTCATCCTCGCGCTCAAGTATAATCTCCTCCAGATACTCTTTCCATCGCTCATTATCCAAGCCATGCTGAGCAAAAAGCCGACAGCTGCAAACGAGTAGCGCAAGTATAACATAAAGCTTCTTCATCTTCTCAGAAAATATAAGATACGCCCACTCCATAGCTGAATCCCAACATAGGGTGGTATACCGCAGCCGCATCCACCGCCAGCGGAGCCCATTCGTATCCCAGGCCGAAAGCAGGCAAAAGCGACGGCAACTCCATCCCGCCCCTGAGCTCCAAACACTCGAAAGCCCTGTAAGCCATTCCCGCATGCAGGCCGACCGTACGGAAGCGGGCGCAGTCCAGCGTTGCAGCCAGAATCAGATCGTCGCCGGCCTGCCATCGCACCCCGACCTGTATGCGGGGAGGCATAAACTCCCTTTGCCGGCTGTCGCTGTCCGCAGAAATCACAGCCGAAGGATAATTCATCAGCAACAAACCGAGGCTCAAGCCCTCGACAGGCTCTAAGCTCAGCCCCACATCTACCGACAACTGTGCCGGCTGCTCATCGTACAGCTCCGTTTGCAAAACGGCATACTGAAGGCTGAGGCCGAGCGCCAAGCCGTCGCTCAAGCTTTTGCCCAGCGCCAGCCGAAACATGCTTTCGCGCCAGGCATCATATCCGAACGAAGCTATATGAATCCCGCCCGAAAGGGCCGGCTGCCTAAGAATAAGGAGCCCGCTTGCAAGGCCGAGCTCCTTCATCGCATAGCGGTTAAAATAGTTGAGCTGCAAACTCGGCGGCTCCCCAACCGTCAGAGCCGGATTGAACATGGGCGAAAACGTCACCTCGTTGCCTCCAAGCGCCAAGCAGCGAACGTCGGCCGAACGAAGATAATCGGTAGCGGAAATGATGTGAGGAATGAGAAGGTAAAGGAAAGCGATAAGGCCCGGTTTCATATATATAATAATGAGTGGTTAAGGGTTTGAATTAAAAGCCCGCAAAAATATAGCCTTGAGCTTATAAAACCAAATGTATGTGGGGAAGCGGGTAGGGGGAGGCCGTGACCTGATGCCTGTTTTGGAGATTTGAAGTTCTGTATTGGAATTATGTTTGCGCAATATTCTTTTTGTGTGATTCAACCGATATAACATCCGGCATAGCATTATTCTCAGAGAATAGGAAGCTGTGATAGAAACATTCATGGAGCAAAAAGACAGCAAAGCGGGGTAAGGAATGACGTTTTATTCGCGATTCAAGAAGAAAACATCTAAAAAGTTGGAAACTCAAAATATTCTTTATCTTTGCCCACATTAAAATATCTAATAGAATGAAGTTCCAAACAAGTACATCTTATACATATTATATAGTACATCGTTGCCGGCCATTCGGCAGTGGGACTTCGCATTTTCACCCCCCCATATTTACATTTCTCTTGGCGACTGCGTAGACGATCCCTTTTTATTTTTCGGTACAATAATTCAGCCTTTACGAACAAGTTCGGATGGGCTACTTTTTTGCTTTTGCGCAGCCTGCGCAAGTCTGATCAGGTTCGCGGGCAGACTTGCGCGCGCCGCGCAAGTCTGTCGGGATTTTCCGTGGAACTTGCGCACGCCGCGCAAGTCTGTCGGGATTTTCCGGGAAACTTGCGCGCGCCGCGCAAGTCTGTCGGGATTTGTCGGCAAACTTGCGCGCGCCGCGCAAGTCTGTCGGGATTTGTCGGGAAACTTGCGCGCGTCGCGCAAGTCTGTCGGGATTTTCCGGGAAACTTGCGAGAGCTGCGCAAGTCTGTCGGGATTTGTCGGGAAACTTGCGAGAGCTGCGCAAGTCTGTCGGGATTTGTCGGGAAACTTGCGCGCGCCGCGCAAGTCTGTCGGGATTTGTCGGGAAACTTGCGAGAGCTGCGCAAGTCTGTCGGGATTTGCCGGGAAACTTGCGCACGCCGCGCAAGTTTGGATCGAGCGCCCCAAACTATAACACACATTATTATATATACTAAATATTAATCATTAATTCTACTCAAGACATGGATGAAACAAGATTGCAAATGACAACATTAGGCCATTTGAATAATGGCGAACTGTTCGAGCTCGTATTGTCAATTACCCAGGGTGCCGAACCCTTTATAAGCGATGCTCCTCGGCTGCAAATCAGGTTCAATACCCTGAAAGACGTTTTTGTGATTTTCGACAACGGCTTCAAGAGGCCTCTCAGCGCGCCTGAAACAGAGGAGATAAGGACGTTCGACATGCAGCGTCGCGGAGTATTTACCCTGCTCGACGACTCTGTCAAGAAAAATGCCCGCTACTCGGTCATACCGGAAGTGAAGGCCGCCGCCGCAGGGCTTTTGCCTGTTTTCGACAACTACGCAGGCGCCCCCGACGCCGAATATGAGGCCGAAACTGCCTTTTATGTAAACCTCCTCCAGGAGCTCCGGAAGCCCGAAAATGCTGCCCGCATTCAGCGTCTGGGGCAGACGGAAAACGTGACAGCCCTGGAGCAAATCAACGTAGAGTTTCAGACCTTCTACCAAACCCGGCTGAAAAACCGCTACGATTTCAAGCAGGAGGGCACCACCCGCCAGCGCGGCAAGAATCTGATAGACGAGCTCGTGAAGTTCACGCGCGCCGTCGACGGCCTGCTGCTGAGCGCCTCAGCCCCCGACGAAATCGCCGCCCTGAATGGGATCATCGCCAACATCAACGCCCTCATGGAGCAGTATACGATCATAGTGCACCGTCGCATCGGCGTCAAGTCGAAAAAGAAAACCGACGACAAGAAGGACGAGGAAACTCAGGCGCCGGATACTCCTACGGAGACGCCCGACACAACAAATCCGGAGGATACGAACAACACTCCCCCCACCCAGAATCCCTCCGACGAACCGCACCACCTCGATCCGGGTGAGCATCCGGCTGCAGGGGAGTGAAGAAACTGGCATAGACTCTGGTTAGACGTAAAAAATCAACTAAATAATAAATATCAAAATGAGAAAAACATTTCAATATGCAGTATTTATCGCTTTAGGCGGTAGTATTTTGTTTGCTTGTAAAGGCAAGAAGGAAAATGAACTTACGCTTGCTGATGCAAGTGTTGTTTGGTGGATGGCTCCCGGCAGTATTGCTCAACAAGACAGTATTTATGAGAAAAACGGGCTGAACGTAACGGCATTTAGCCTTCAAACGGGGCTTCAATCTAAAAATGCAGTAATTTCTGGTGCCGCAGATATTGGATTAACTGCGACAACGCCTTTGGCAATGGGTGCGTTTAATAAAGAAAATCTTATCGTTCTGTGCAGTTATATGGAATCAAATAGTCTGCTATCGCTGCTTACATCAGCACAAACTAATTCTTCACAATTCCCGGAGCCGGAACGGCCTGTTGCAATAATAAGAGGGACAATTTCCGAACTGTATTTCTACAATTATTTACGGACATATTATCCTAATGTTCGTATTGATGATGCGAAACAACTGAGTATAACGCAGCCTGCTGATGCGCTTAATGTTATGAGAGGGGATAATGCAAAGTCTGTTGTTATTTGGGAACCGTTTGCTACTATATTATCCGAGAAAATGCCGAATCTAAAAGTTTGCAGAGCGGAAGATGTTTATACCCATAGAATGTATATCGTTACTACGCCGGAAGTACTGGATAAAAAGAGAGTTGCCGTACAGAAATTTCTCAAGTCATTTGAGCAGGCATGTGAATTGTTGAATACAAATCCTGCAAAAGGGAAAGCAATTCTTAAAGCAATTTTTCCACAGCAAGAATCGTCAATGAATATGCTGTGGGACAAAGTGAACTTTTCATTGCAGTTTGATTACGACGCGATGAAAGAATTGATACTGAAAGACGCCCAAACCGCTTTTGAACTGGGGCAAACTCCCAAAGATAAATTAGGCCAACTACGTCAGCTCAAAGAGGAAGATTTACAGCATTATTTTAACTATGATTTTAAACCGAATTGAACATGCTCGTATTAAATGCTCCTTTACTCTCTTGCTTAGAGACGGACGGGAAAGAGTTTGAAACATATTATCAAAAAGCTGTCGAAATAACCGGCAAACATTTTGAAAACAAGAGGACATTGTTCAATCCGATATACGTGTCGGATGTTTGTCTTGCCGATTGCCCATATTGTGGCTTTAGGGGAACTAATGTTGGCTTTAAGAGGAAAACGCTAAAGCCGGAAGAAACGGTTAGGGAAGCTTTATTTTTGAAGGAGCGAGGGATAAACTGCATTTTGATACTTGCCGGTGATTATAAACATTCAAAGTATGTTGAGATGCTGTATGACAACATTAAAGCCGTTAAAGAAGAAGTCAATCCGGGCTGGATAGGAATTGAAGTAGCAACACTGGAAATTGCAGAATATGCAAAACTTAGAGAGGCAGGTGCAAATTCAGTGACCGTATTCCAGGAAACCTATAATCGTACCCGTTATTCATGCCTTCATCAAGTGAGATATAAGGGAGATTTTGACTTCCGGTTCAATGCTCAGAAACGGGCAATATTAGCCGGATTTGAAGAAGTGGGTTTGGGAGTGTTATATGGCATAGGTTTTTGGAAAGAAGATACGATTGCTATGGCAGAGCATGCTCTGAAATTGCGAGAGGAATTTCCAAATGTAAAATTCAGGTTTTCATTTCCAAGGTTGCAGTTAAGTAGAGGACAAGATAGAAGTTGTCGGACAGAACAAATGACTACTTCAGATTTAAGAAAGGCTATTACAGGTATTCGCTTGACCTTTCCCCAAGATTCCTTAGTGTTAACCGGGCGGGAAACGGTAAAGTTTCTATGCAAAAGCGCCGCAGTAGTAGATACATTAGGCTATGCAGGGCAAACGACAGTAGGTGGATATACATTGAATGTCAATGGGAATAATCAGTTTAAGTTGAATAAAACTTATGCATATGATTATTTCATTAATGAATTAAAAGAAAATGGTTGGCAAGGCTAAAAAACAGACTATAATATGGAGTGTATTAGCCATAGTTGTGACATCTTATTGTGCATTTTTATGCAGCTATCCCCTCATTTACCCTCGCTTATATTACCCTCAATTTTTGCTTGTGCTGCCAATAAGTTGGTTTCTTTACCAAGCAATGAATGTTTTATATGAGGAACTAAGTAAGAGTAAAACAGTCCCAATAATGGCTATTACTTATATGCTAATATCCTTTATTTGCATATTGGGATTTACAACAAAAGGTTTTCAGTTGTTACTCGGCACTAATGAATTTCTTTTAAGAGAGTTGTTCGCAAAGCATAGGCTCGATGTTGATCATCCCAAATTCTATATAGACATTATGAGAATTTTCATAATTCTTGTTTTTATAGCATTCGTATGCAATTTCTTCAAGTCTTTTGTTACTTTGATTTCATTAGAATATGGGAAACTTCCTGTCGGAAAGACCATAAAAGGTTTACTAAGTAGATGCCCCAACATACTGAAGATTTGTCTATTCGCAATAATAACAGCACTACATATCGTAATCGCAATGCTCTTTGTTCTTGTTGAACAGGAATTGTCAGGAAATATTGGAGATCTTGCAAAAAAGTTTTTTAACGACAACATATTTGCCTGGTTTCACCTCCCTTCCGTCACAACCAGTAGCATTGCTGCTCCTTTCACGAATAAGTTCCATAATCTTGGAAAGTTTGCTATTGGATTATATACAGCCTTGTTGATTTGGTTGTTTTTCATTTGGATCTTTGGAAAGAAAGAATTTTCTAAGAAATGGTTATTGCCAACTATAGTTCAGTTCGTTTGCGGGATCTTGATTGGAGTAATTTTGTGGAAATTAACTGATTTCTATGCCAAGGTCAATGAAACTGGCAATATGCGGTCTGAGATAGTGGATTTTCAATTTTATTTTGGTTTAATGCTTGTAGTGCCTGCCGTTGCACTTATAAGTATGTGTGTGAGTGAATATGCCGCTTATTGTAGAATACAAAAACTAAAGGAAGAACCGTCATAACCCTCAGCTTTACAATAATGAGCGAATTAAATATCACAGACATTTTGTTGAGCTCCCTTCGATGGTCAATCGGATTATCCATCGGGTGTTTTGCCGGTCTTATTATGGCTTTGATTGGCAGCTACAAGCCGTCATCATTTATCTTCAAAATCATCAATGATTTTCTACGGGCAATCCCAATTATTGGACTTGTCCCGGTTGTTCAAATGAATATAGGAGTTAATGAGTACGGGAAAATAGGTTTAATTGCATGGGCAGTTATTTTTCCAGTGTGGATTACTGTGCGCAATGCTATTGAAAAGAATCTCGAAAATTCACAGCTTGTACTCAAAGCCGCAGATATTTCCGGATATAATCTATTCAAATATTTCACTTTCCCTAAAATCTTAGGTGGATTTGTACGAGGCATAGAACTTGCTGTTGGCATAGCATGGTTGGCAGTAGTTGCAGCAGAATGGGTCGGTACCTACACAAAGGGGTTCTGGTCCGGAGGACTGGGGTATAAGATGCTTATTGGCTATGAATTGAATGACTGGATAACAGTTCATATAAGTTTACTGTTGTTCGGTGTATTGGGATTAATAACTGCCTATATTTGGAGGCTGTTAATGAACCGTATTTTTGAAAGAAGTAAATCATTTAATCCGATTGTTAAAGAAATAATGCAAGCATAAATGCAGAACTCAATTATTGAAATAGAAAACTTAAATCTAAAAATCAAGGATAGTGACTTGCTTTCCGGTTTTTCCTTCCAAATGAAGGAACGCGAAAGGGTGGGTATTACAGGGCCATCAGGTTGTGGAAAGTCAACACTGTTGAAATCAATAGTCAAAGGATTTTTTCCCGATGGATCTCATGTGGATAGATTTCAAAAAAATAGAGCCTTACGCTATGCTTATGTCCCTCAAACAAATGGTTTATTGCCGTGGTATTCACTTCGCCGCAACTTGGATATTTTCAAAAGAAGCGAAGCGCTATATATTGAAACTCTCGAGCAATTTAAACTAACCGATTGTATCGAAACCTTTCCCCATCAGTTATCCGGCGGAGAATATCAAAGAAGTATTCTGGCATCAGCCATTATAAATCAGCCCGATGTGTTCTTTTCTGATGAACCTCTGACCGAATTGGACATCGTAAACAAATGGAAATTATTGGCATTTTGGAGTGAAAAAATTGAGAGTTCAAATGCGGCGTTATTGTTAATTTCTCACGACATTGAAACCTTACTTTATTTGTGCGACAGGATCGTTGTACTATCTGATAAGCCGGCAAATGTTTTACAGGAATTTGAAATAGACACTCCACATGTACGAGATGCTGATTTTCTTGTATCTGAAAGTTTTATTGAATCAAAAAAACAATTACTTGGGTCAATACAGAGGTAAAACTTTTTTCAATCGCATTTTATGCATTAGCGAAAAAATATTTAGAATTTACCATATATGGCATTCATTCTGCTCTAACGCAACCTGTGATTTTCCACCTGACTTTGACGGTCTCACACCTGCTACATCCTCTCCTACCTCTGACTTTAAGGAAATTGCCTTCCATGTCTTATGGAAATTGCTTTTAAATAGACGACGGAATCAAATGGCTTATTTGCTTTTAGAAAATGATAGAGGCTCAATATTTTTTGTGCCATGTTTGTAAGGACACGCGAACGGCATAACGGTAAGGTCACTATTATGATAGTTGATAGTATCCGTGAAAACGGCAAGGTTAAAACAGAAGACCATTAGCCCTACGCAGTATGTGTAAAAGGGTGGAGCTGCCTCCTGTCCAATAGGGGAAGCCGGCAAGGGGTGGCTTTATCCGTCTCATTATATATACCACACAAAAAAGAGGGCCTACGCCCTCTTTTTTGTGAACTGTGCCGGGCTCGAACCGGCGACCTCTGCCCTGTCAAGGCAGCGCTCTGAACCAACTGAGCTAACAATTCTGCTTTGCGGGGGCAAATATAAACAGAAAATCGTGGGAGGCAAGAGGTCGGCTACAAAAAAATCTCCCGCACTGACCAAATTTGACGTCTACGGCTTTTGTATTTAAGAGTAATCGTATCATAATCCTGCATTTTGACAATATTTAAGAGTTTCATATATCTGTAATTTAAAAAAAGATTTGAAAATGGCATATATTTGTTTCCGAGATTTTTAATTCTATTACGAAATACCAGTCAGCAACATGAATCATTTTTCAAACAAACAGAATCCGGCCCTGCGGGTCATCAGATTCTACATCGAAGGCTTCCGCAGCATGACGCTTGGGAAGACATTATGGCTGATCATACTGATCAAACTGTTCATCATGTTTTGTGTTCTGAAGCCATTCTTTTTCCCCCGGTTCCTGGGTCAATTCGGCAGCGATGAGGCCAAGCAGGAGTACGTTACCGACGAACTTGTTCAACGCGCCATTATTCCTTAAATATTATAACTATGATCACAAGTATTGAAACTTCTTTAATTGACTGGTCGAGGGCGCAATTCGCTCTGACGGCCATTTACCATTGGCTCTTTGTACCACTCACATTAGGCCTTGGAGTTATTCAGGCGATTATGGAGACGATCTACTACAAAACCGGGAAAGAGTTCTGGAAGACTACGGCTCAGTTTTGGATGAAGATTTTCGGCATCAATTTCGCCATAGGCGTAGCAACCGGTTTGATTCTCGAATTTGAGTTCGGAACGAACTGGTCAAATTACAGTTGGTTTGTGGGCGACATATTCGGAGCTCCGCTTGCCATCGAAGGTATCCTGGCTTTCTTTATGGAAGCCACGTTCATCGCCGTCATGTTTTTCGGGTGGAACAAGGTGAGCAAGGGCTTCCACTTGGCCTCGACCTGGCTAACGGTAGGCGGCGCAACCATCTCGGCCATCTGGATTCTGGTTGCAAACGCATGGATGCAGTATCCTGCGGGCATGGAGTTTAATCCGGCCACGGGTCGAAGCGAGATGGTCGACTTCTTTGCCGTAGCCCTATCACCCGTAGCCATCAACAAGTTCTTCCACACGGTGCTGTCGGCATGGATAGTGGGTGCTGTGGTGGTGATAGGTATCAGTAGCTGGTATTTGCTTAAGAAGCGCCATGCGGAATTTGCCGTAGCGAGCATCAAGATCGCTGCCGTATTCGGCCTCGTAGCCTCCCTCCTCACCGCCTGGACAGGCGACGGTTCGGCCTACGAAGTTGCACAGAAGCAGCCCATGAAGCTGGCCGCAATGGAAGGCCTGTATGATGGAGGCAGTGGCGTAGGGCTCGTCGGCATAGGCGTATTGTCGCCCTCGAAAGTGAGCTACGACGACGGCGCTAATCCCTTCCTCTTCAAGATAGAGCTGCCCAAGCTCCTGTCCTTCTTCGCCCAGCGCGACCTCAATGCCTACGTTCCCGGCATGGCCAACATCATCAAAGGAGGCTATACCCTGCCCGACGGAAGCATAGCGATCTCGGCCAAGGAGAAAATCGAAAAAGGGAAGCTCGCCATCCAGGCCTTCGGAGCCTACCGCAAGGAATTCGACAAGCCCGAAGGCCAGCGCGACCTTGCCCTCATGGAGGCAGCCGAAGCTACTATGAAGGCCAACTTCAAGTATTTCGGGTACGGATACATCAAGAACCCGGCCGACCTCATTCCTCCCGTTGCGCCAACGTTCTACTCCTTCCGCGTGATGGTCATCCTGGGCGGCTTCTTTATACTGCTCTTCGTTGTTGCCGTATGGTATTCCTTCAAAGACAAGTTCGAGAAGGCCGGCTGGCTCCAATGGATTTGCCTGTGGTCCATTCCGCTTGTCTACCTGTGCAGCCAGGCCGGTTGGGCCGTAGCCGAGATGGGCCGTCAGCCCTGGGCCATACAAGACACCTTGCCCGTAGGCGCAGCCGTGTCGAAGCTATCGACCTCATCGGTTCAAATCACCTTCTTCATATTCCTCATTCTGTTTACCGTCTTGCTGATAGCAGAATTGGGCATCATGATCAAAACAATCAAACAAGGCCCTGCCGCCAAGGCAGAATAACATCAAAAGACAAATATTATGGATACATATATTATATTACAGCACTACTGGTGGTTTCTCGTATCACTGCTCGGAGCGCTGCTCGTGTTCCTGCTTTTTGTCCAGGGCGGACAGTCGCTGCTCTTCACCATAGGCAAAACGGAGCTCCAGCAAAAGATGCTCCTCAACTCCACCGGTCGCAAATGGGAATTTACGTTCACCACGCTGGTAACATTCGGCGGAGCCTTCTTCGCCTCCTTCCCGCTCTTTTATTCAACGAGCTTCGGAGGCGCATACTGGGTATGGCTTCTGATACTTTTCTGCTTCGTTCTGCAGGCCGTCTCCTACGAATATCAGGCAAAGAAGGGCAATCTGCTCGGCAAGAAAACCTATCAGATATTCCTTATCATCAACGGCGTCCTTGCCCCTGTGCTCATAGGCGCCGCCGTGGGGACATTCTTCAACGGAGCCAACTTCATAGTTAACAAAGCCAACCTTGCCGACCTTGGGATGCCCGTCATCTCCAGTTGGGTAGAATATCACGGCGTGCAGCTTCACGGCCTCGAAGCCGCCCTCAATCCCTGGAACCTGGCGCTCGGCCTTGCCGTATTCTTCCTCGCAAGAATCCTGGCTCTGCTATACTTTATAAATAACATTGCCGATGAAGACATACACTCAAAGTCGCGCCGTCAGCTGTGGATTGAAACGGCCCTGTTCCTTGTATTCTTCCTCACCTTCCTCGTTCACCTTCTGCTTCAGAAAGGATTCGACACGAAGGCTATGGACTGGGTTGCCTACAAATATTTCACAAACCTGATTGAGATGCCCTACGTGCTGGCTATACTCCTGGCGGGCGTAGTAGGCGTGCTGTTCGGCATAGTGAAAACCCTGCTTTCGGCCGAATGGAACAAAGGCATCTGGTTTGCCGGAACAGGAACAGTGCTCACCGTGCTGGCCCTCCTCCTGCTTGCCGGCTGGAACCACACGGCATACTATCCCTCTCTTGCAGACGCCCAAAGTTCGCTGACGCTTGAGAACAGCTGCTCCAGCTTTTTCACACTAAAAACCATGAGCATCGTTTCCATCCTCGTTCCCTTTGTACTTGCCTACATCGTTTACGCATGGCGCGCACTCGACCTCCGCAAGATCAACGAGAAAGAGATGACGGAAAACGAACACACTTACTAAAAACATACATTAGGAATTTTAACTGAGCCTGCTCAATGAAAAGCAGGGGGATGCCCAAAGCATTTCTCCCTGCTTTTTTAGTTTGGCAAGTAGCCTCCGATGAAGATTGCGTAAGCACTCCCTTTCTGCTTCCCGCATATTATATTTCATCCCTTTCGGACAGGCGCCGGAGGGCTTTTTTTGGTGTGCCGGGCATGACATCACTTGGAGGTATCCACTACGGGGGTAGATAGTTGCCAACCCTTAGCCGAACAGCAAGGCTGTCCTTCGCGAGGGGGAATCCGAAAGATCGGCAAGAGTGATGTTTCTCGAAAGGATAGCTGCAAACAACATCTAAAGGAGTCAGGCGCGGAACCGCCGTGTACCGCAGGGTGGTGGTGGGAGGTCTCTAACCGTAGCTCCCCGCAGTCAGCGGGACGGATATTTTTTTTAACCGAAGCTTCCCGCTGTCAGCAGGACGGATAATTTTTTTAACCGAAGCTCCCCGCAGCCTGCGGGACAGATAATTTTTTTAACCGAAGCTCCCCGCAGTCAGCGGGACGGATAATTTTTTTAACCGAAGCTCCCCGCAGCCGGCGGGACGGATATTTTTTTTAACCGAAGCTCCCCGCAGCCGGCGGGGAGCTTCGGTTAACGGTGTGCCGGGCATGACATCACTTGGAGGTATCCACTACGGGGGTAGATAGTTGCCAACCCTTAGCCGAGCAGCAAGGCTGCGTCTTCGCGAGTGGGAATCCGAAAGCAGCTGTAAGCAAAGTCCTGAACTGAAGAACACGAACAACATCAGGTACAAGCCTAAGGTTGATTATGAAGGCGAAAGGACTAATCTTGTAAGCATAGTCCGGGATTTGGAGGAGCGGCTCACGTCCTTCCGCCTTATCTTACAACAATCTTTTGGGAATGGCTTGCTGCCGTCACTATATAGAAACCGCTTGGTGCGAAAACACTTTTTTGTCCCATTACATGGACTTGCGCATATAGTTTCCCCGTAGGCGTATATATATCTACCGTTTGGGGAATGGCTGTCGCTATGTGAATGAAATTTGAAGTTGTTGTCACCTTCATTTCGTTTTTCAGAACGGGAAGGGTTGCACTGCCTCCGGACAATTGCCAGGCTCCTATGGTGATGCTGCCTTCACGGCGAGGCTGATTCAACTGGTCGGTGACGACGGGAGTGATGTTTTCAAGGTAGGCAGGATTTGTTTCCTCATTTCCATTCGGCAAAAACCATTTGCCCTCTTCCTTATAATATACGTCACTCAATATTCCGGCCAATACTCCGGTTCGATCGGCAGGACCGCCTGATTTTACTTTCAGCACATGGAGGTTGTCATCCGGGCTAGGGTTAGGGTTGCCGAATACTTCTTCGACGGTAGACACAGTACTGTGGTAATTCCTTATGAAGTCGGATTGCACGTCATGGTAGATGCTGTAAAGCATTGATAATGTAAAGCCGGTAGAGAAAACATCGAAGGCATCTCTTCCTTTGTTGCCCGTCAGGATGCTGTTTATCAGCGTAACCCTGCCTCCGTAGATGCCTCCTCCGCTACGCGCCGCTTCATTGGCCGTAAAGCTGCAATGGATGGCTTCACAATGAGCATAGATCCCCGAATAAACGCCTCCTCCTTCTTCCGCCTTGTTGCCGTAAAATGTAGAGTTGACGAGCTTTACGGAGCCGGCGGAGATGGCGCCGCCTTGGATAGCCTTGTTGTTTGCAAAGAGGCTGTTGTAAACTCGGAAGCCGGTGGTGGCGGAAGAAATGGCTCCACCGGAGGCATAATTTCCGTTAGCCGAATCCATACCGACTTCATTGTCCCAAAACTTGCAATTTTCAATATGCAAGGTTGCGTGCTGTCCATGCGTTGTATTTATAGCTCCGCCACGACCGATAGCTTTGTTGTTCACAAAGTCGGTGTTACGTACCGCATCGGTATAGCCTCCGAAATTGGTATCAAGGACATCAAAATGTATGGCACCTCCGCTACCCTTGCTTTCATTTTCGGAAAAGAGGCAGTGATCTATGACTATTCTATTGTGGGTATAAATGGCTCCACCCTCGTTGGATTCGGATTCCCCGTCGGCTCTGTTCCGGGTAAATGTAGAATGGCGTATTCCGGTAGCAGCTCTTCCCCAAATGGCTCCTCCCTTGGTTGCCCTGTTGTTTGAAAATGTACAGTGATCGACGATAAGCGTGTCGGCTACATTAGTTCGTTCATCACGGATTGCTCCTCCTTCATTGCCATTACCGCCGGATAAAGTCAGGTTGGCAAATGTAACCGAGTATTCGGGTGTTCCGTATTCAGGCCTTGCAATGCTAAACATGCTGCGCTTTATGCCGGGAGCGCCGGCCGTCCCCGCCTCAATGGTCACGCCGCCGGCTTCTCCGTCAATAACAAGCGAACCTGCAATCGCCGGCAAAGCTTCCGTCAATACTATATGCTTGACGTTGCGGAACAGAATTGTGTCCGGAGCCGGCGTGGCATTGGCCGTTTGAATGGCTTCGCGCAAGCTTCCTGCCCCGGCATTGGCGGTAGATGTTACCCTAATCTTTTCGGCATGAACGGCAAGACTGCCTGTGATGCAGATAAAAATATAAAAAGCTCTGAGTTTCATGATTCATTTTGTATTAAGTGGTTGAACAATACATTCGCTAATATGGATAATTGTAAAGCTCTATTAATTGCTGCCGCGGCTTTGCTCCGTTCACAGCGTAATTTGCTGTTAACATATATATGCCGTTTGCGGCAGCAGCAGTACATTCGGGCCATGCAGGCGTCACGGCCGGTACAATCCCGTTTGATTCGTTAATTTCCATGATTTTAATTGCTTTAAGTGTTTAATAAACCATAGCAAATATAATGAAAGTAATCACTGCAGCCGATTCCCCCGACACACATACCGGCAGCGCGGAAATACATTTGCGAGCCATTCACACGTGTCAACGGCTCGCGATAAATATCGGAAGCCACTGAATTGAGTTTAACGGCTCGCGATAAATATCGGAAGCCACTGAATTGAGTTTAATGGCTCGCGATAAATTCCGCGAGCCATTGAATAAAGTTTGATGCGATTCTCCCCGGCCCCTTGCGGCAAGGTATTCTAATTTCTTATCTTTGCCCAATTAATAAACCTAAGAGTTGAATTATGGTAGAACAAATCGGAACTAATGCCGGCCTCGTTTGGAAATCATTGAACGATGGAGGCAAACAAAGTGTTAAAGAACTGAAGAAGGCCACTAAGATTAAAACCGAAAAGGATGTTTATGCAGCCTTAGGTTGGCTGGCCAAAGAAGGAAAGGTTGCTTTTGAAGAAAGCGCAACCGACGTGAACGTATGGCTCCTGTAATATTCAAGGGGGAGCTATGAATCTGAAATTTTAAGAGAAAGCTGCCTGGTTGAAAAACTGGCAGCTTTTTTTCTATCTTTACCGCATCAATTTAGTCAAAAGATTATTAATTACATTTTAACAAGGAAGGAGTATTTTCCAAATGAAAACAAAGCTGATTTTATTTTTTGTTGCTTGCTGCATGATTATGAGTTTGCAAGCCCAAACGCGCCTGCCCGACGAGGTTGCTTATCGCATCAAGAACGAGGCATTTACCAAATCAAAGGTTGAAGAGATGTCGCTGTGGATCACCGATTTTCTCGGCCCCCGCCTCACCGCATCCAAGAACGGACTGCGAGCCGAGCAGCTTGCCAAAGACAAGCTCACGGAATACGGCCTGAGCAATGCGCGAGTTGAATACGCCGTGGGATTCGCCCGAGGCGGATGGGAAAACAAGCGCACCTACATTGCCATGACCGAGCCGTATTACACACATTTCTACGCCACGCCGCGAGCATGGTCGGGAGGAACGTCGGGTGCGGTAGCGGGCGAAGTTGTTTACTTTAACGTTGAGAAGGCCGACGACCTGGATGCCTACAAGGGCAAGCTGGCCGGGAAAATCGTGCTGATGCCTCCCATCTCGCAGTACAGCATCAACTTTGAGCCGCTGGCTTCGCGGCGCACGCAGGAGTCGCTCGACGAGCTGGCCAAGGATCCGCGTCCGCAGGCTTCCGACTATCGCCGCCGTATGATGGTGATGTCGCCACTGATGACCGACCCCTCTTTGCGCCTTAAGGCAACGCAGATGCTGAAAGACGAAAAACCGCTGGCCGTGATCTACGGTAGCGGCACCTTCAACGTGCCCATGTCGCAGGGCTTGCAGTACAAGGCCGGCGATCCGGAGCCTGCGCCCGAAATCAACCTCCCCACAGAGGCGCACAACAGAATGGCGCGGCTTGCCCTTAAAAATATTCCCGTAAAGATGGAGCTCGATATTCAGAATACGTTCCATCCGGGGGATACATTAGTTAATAATATCATTGCCGAAATTCCCGGCGTCGATCCCAAGCTGAAGAACGAGGTAGTGCTCATCGGCGCTCACTTCGACTCCTGGCACGGCGGCACCGGAGCGGCCGACAACGCATCGGGCTGCATCGTTATGATGGAAGCCATGCGGATAATCAAGGCGCTGGGCATCTCTCCCAAGCGCACCATCAGGCTGGCCCTCTGGGGAGGCGAGGAGCAGGGACTGTTCGGCTCGCGCGGATATGCTACGAACAACCTTTACAATCGCAGCACGCATACCAAGCTGCCCGGCTACGATCAGTTTACACTCTACCTGAACATGGACAACGGCTCCGGACGCTTCCGCGGCATTTATCTTGAGGAAAACGACATGGCCGTGCCCTTCTTCAAAACCTGGATGCAGCCTTTCGAGTCGCTCGGATTCAGCACCATCAGCCTGCGACGTACCGGCAGCACCGACCATGTTTCCTTCAATTCCCTCGGCCTTCCGGCCTATCAGTTCATACAGGATCCGCTGGAATACGGGCGCACCTATCACACCAACATGGATACCTACGAGCGCCTTTCGCTCGACGACCTCCGCGTTAATGCAGCCATCATTGCCTGGTTCGCCCTCAATGCCGCGCAAGACAATGCCCGCATCCCCGTCAAGCCCGGAGTGCTGGAGGCCCTGAAGGACGCAACCGTGCCGTCCTATTTCTGATCTATGCTTGTTACAAATTAAAATGTCGGGACGCCTCTCTAATGTTTGGAGAGGCGTCGGACTTTGTTATAATCAATAAATCTTTTTAATACGATGAACATGAAAAAACAGTTCTTCATTTACATGCTTTTAGTGGCCGCCCTGACGGCCTGCCAACAGTCGCCGCGTGTTGCAGTCGGCGAGCTGCGCTGCGAAGGATTGGACGATCCGATGGGGATAGATTTTGCGCCGCGGCTGAGCTGGCAGCTCGAATCCGAAGCGCGCAATGTCTTCCAAACCGGCTATCACATCCTCGTTGCATCCACAGCCGAAAAGCTCCAAGCCGGCGAGGCCGACCTGTGGGATTCGGGCCCGGTGGAGTCCGACAAATCCGTCAACGTGCGCTTCGGAGGCAATGTCACTCCGCGGGCCACTTATTTCTGGAAAGTAAAAGCCGTCACAACCCTCGGCGAAACCCCGTGGAGCAAGCCGGCCAAGTGGACGGCAGGGCTCATCACCTCCTTCGAATGGAAGGCGCAATGGACGGGCCTCGACGCAAGCTATCCCGGCGATGTGCTCGAAGGCAAAACCCGCCTGGCTGCACGATACTTCCGCAAGGAATTTAAGGTTGAACCGAAGCGGATAGAGAAGGCTACGCTATACATCAGCGGCCTCGGCCTGTACGAATGTACCGTCAACGGCAACCGCCTCAGCAATCAGACCCTCTCGCCTACGCCGACAGACTACTCCAAGGTCGTTAAGTACAACACCTTCGACGTGACCGGTATTATAACAGGAGAACATAATGCCATAGGAGTGGCGCTGGGCAACGGCCGCTTCTTCTCGATGCGTCAAACGGGCGTGCGCCACTTCGGCTTCCCCAAAATGATCCTTCAGCTCGAAATCATCTACGCCGACGGCGCCGTACAAACCATAATGAGCGACACCTCCTGGAAGGTCACAGCCAACGGCCCCATCCGCTCCAACAACGAGTTCGATGGCGAGGAGTACGACGCCCGCATGGAAATGCCCGGATGGGACACGGCCGGATTCGACGACAGCGCCTGGGAGCAGGCACAGGCCGTTGAACCTCCCGGAGGAACGCTCGAAGGGCAGGTCAACCCCAACATCGCCCGCATGGACTTCGTTCGCCCCGCGGCAATCAAGGAGCTCAGCCCCGGAACGTTCATCATGGACATGGGTCAAAACATGGTAGGCCGCGTAGCCATGCAGGTGCAGGGAGCAGCAGGGCAGGAAGTGAAGCTCCGCTTTGCCGAAACGCTCAAGGACGACGGATCGCTATACCTCGACAACATACGCGGAGCCCTCGTAACCGACAAATACACCCTGAGCGGCAAAGGCCTCGAGAGCTGGGAGCCCGTATTCACCTACCACGGCTTCCGCTACGTCGAGATAAGCGGCTATCCCGGCACGCCCACCGTAGAGAACTTCAGCGGCCAGGTGGTATACGACCAAATGGAGATAACCGGCTCGTTCGAAACCTCCGACGCCACCATCAACCAGATATACCGGAATGCCTACTGGGGCATACGCGGCAACTATCGCGGCATGCCCACCGACTGCCCGCAGCGCGACGAGCGCATGGGATGGCTCGGCGATCGCGCCGTAGGTTCGCTGGGCGAGAGCTTCATCTTCGACAACAATAACCTTTATGCCAAGTGGCTCGACGACATAGAGCAGGCACAGCGAGAAGACGGGGCCGTACCCGACGTAGCCCCCAACTACTGGAGCGTATACACCGACAACATGACATGGCCCGGAGCATACATCATCATCGCCGACATGCTCTACCGCCAGTACGACAACATTGAGCCCATAGCCAAGCATTACGCCTCCATGAAAAAGTGGCTCCATTACATGCGCGACAACTACCTCAAAGACGGCATCATGACCAAAGATACCTACGGCGACTGGTGCATGCCCCCCGAACTCCCCGAACTCATCCACTCCAAAGACCCGGCACGCAAAACCGACGGCGCCGTGCTCAGCACCACCTTCTATTACCGCCTCCTGAGGCTCATGGAAGGATTCGCCGGCCTTCTCGGCAAGCCGGACGACGTCAGAGAATTTGCCGGCGAAGCCGACAATATACGCCAGGCCTTCTACGATAAATACTTCAACAAGGAAGGCGCATACTTTAGCAACAACACCGTCACCGCCAACCTCCTCGCCCTCTGCTACGGCATGGTGCCCCAGGAATATGTAGACAAAGTATTCAAGAATATTGTAGACAAAACCCTCGGCGAATTTAACGGGCATGTAAGCACCGGCCTGGTAGGAATCCAATGGCTGATGCGCGGACTAAGCTTCTACGGACGCCCCGACATCGCCTACCGGATTGCCACAAACCGTACATACCCAAGCTGGGGATACATGGCCGAAAAAGGCGCAACAACCATCTGGGAGCTCTGGAACGGAGATACCGCCGACCCCGGCATGAACTCGCACAACCACGTCATGCTGCTGGGCGACCTCATCGTGTGGTACTACGAAAACCTGGCCGGCATACGCAACGATCCCTCCGGCACAGGTTTCAAGCGGATAGAGATGAAGCCCAATGCCGTAGAAGGCCTCGAATGGGTCAACGCCTCGTATGAATCCGTTTACGGACGCATCGAGAGCTCCTGGAAGAAGGAAGGCGGAGGCTTCGCCTGGGATATCACAATACCGGCCAACTCCGCCGCCCTCGTTTACCTCCCCATGGAATTCGGAACCGTCATACGCGAAAGCGGGCAGGAAATCAGCGCCGTAAAGGAGATACGCTCCATAGGCGAAGTCTACGGCCACTTTGCCCTTGAGATAGGCTCCGGAACCTACAAGTTCAGCGTGCAGGACAAATAATCCTGAAGCTATACCGGGGCAACAGCCCTGCAATCCGAAGGGGAGCGTCACGGCAAGCGGCGCTCCCCTTCCCGTTTCATCCCCGCCGGCCCACCGATAAACTCATTTGAGCCGGGGAAAACGATTTGGAGCTAAGCCCGGGCATAGTCGATGAGGGCATAGCTGCATTGAACGGTCAACCCTATAAATCTCCCGTTCCTTCAAATTATTTCGGAGCTTTTGGACAACAATAATATAGTACAAACCGTTCATGCTCTGTGATGCGCCCTCTTACGACTTGACAAGAAGGCTGTCATTGTAACAAAACAGTTTTGAATTTTAGATTATGAATAAACAAGAAATGAAAAAGCTTTTCCTCGTACTGCTCGTTGCAATCGGTACGATAACAGGCTGCATGGAGAATAATCGTCAGCCCGTTCTTCCTGAGGTATCCGATTCGTCAATCAATTTCATTGTGGCGAATGATTTGGGGCGCAACGGCTACTACGAACAGAAAACGGTTGCCCATCTGATGGGATACGTAGCCGAGAACATGGACATAGAAATGGTCGCTGCGGCCGGCGATATTCATCATTTTGGAGGGGTAGCAAGCGTTAGTGATCCTTTGTGGATGACCAATTACGAGTTGATCTACGACCACCCCGATTTGATGATCGACTGGAATGCCATTTGCGGAAATCACGAGTACAGAGGCAATACGCAGGCCATGCTGGATTATTCAACAATCAGTCGTCGCTGGCAGATGCCGGCTAAGTATTACACCAAAGTAATCACTTCCTACGACGGCGCCACATGTCGACTCGTCTTTATAGACACCGCTCCGCTGATTGACAAATACCGTAAAGATTCTATTACTTATCCCGACGCCTGCAAGGAAGATGCATCAGCACAGCTTCGATGGATTGATTCCGTACTGGTTCATGCGGCGGAGAAGTGGAAAATCGTGATTGGTCATCATCCTGCATACGCCGACACAAAGAAAAACGAAGACGAAAGGAGGGATATGCAACAGCGTTTGGCACCTCTGCTGGAAAAACACGGCGTCGATGTATATTTCTGCGGACATATCCACAACTTTCAGCACATTCGTCCCGCATCATCTAAAGTGAATTATGTTGTCAACTCCTCAGGCTCGCTGGCGCGTAAGGTGAGCGCCATCGACGGAACAATATTTTGCAGCTCCGACGCAGGATTTACGGTTTGCTCGGTAGATAATCAATCCTTCAAATTTTTCTTCATCAACCATAAGGGCGAAACCATATATAGTTATGCTGTTGTCAAATGAGCAACAAAGCGATTCATATTGATTCATTCATTTGGGGAAATCTTGAATTGTTTTCTTCGGTGGCTCCAAATCGTTTTTTGGAGCCACCGATAAACTCAGTTGAGCCCGAAAAAACGATTTGGGCCCACCGATAAACTCAGTTGAGCCCGGAAAAACGATTTGGAGCCACCGATAAACTAGGTTGAGGCAAAACAGGCCTTTTTGGGGCAATTTGAGCTTATCGGTGATGAAAAAAAATGGTTTTGAGAGGAAGCAGGTCTCTCATTCGG
>JAITGS010000072.1 GCA_031280435.1 Tannerellaceae bacterium
CGTCGGGAGGGATTCCGAGCAGTGCCTGTGTCTATTGGTATTATTTATTGGAGCAAGGTTTTTATAGCTGAATTCTATGCCTCCTTTTCCGTCGAGGAGGCTCCAAAAAAAAATTGTGGCAGCTCCTTGTCCGTCGAGGAGGCTGCAATAAAAGATGTGGGGCCTCCGGCTCGAAGAAGGTGGCGCCAAAAAAAAATTTTGGAGCCTCCTGCACGGAAAAGGAGGCGCCGGAGAAAAAATTTGGAGCCTCCTCGACGAAGAAGGAGCATTGATTTGCGGCCTGCGATGTGTAGAGACGCGACGCATCGCGTCTCTACATTTTGAACACAACCATTGTGCTTGCACAAGGTGTATCGGAGGGTTTTACCTCACCCAGGAGATGACGTAAGCGGCGTTGCGGCCCTCAGGATAAGCGCCGAGCGCTTTGAAGCTCCCGGACAAGCCCAGCTCGCGGCACGTCTGCTCGAAGTGGCAAAGGGCTATGCCCGCATCGACGGAGGCAAAGCCGAAGGAGAAGGTCTTATAGAAGTGGAAGCCGGCCGCATCGGCCACCACCCGCCAGGGCTGCATGTTGTTGGCCGACGGAGCCAGGCGCACCATCTCGAAGGGCGTCGCATAGCTGCCGGCCGCTTCGGGCGTAAGCGGATTGCCGAAGGAGCCGCTGAAGAAGGTGGCGCCGAAGGGCTTGCGCGGACGGTCCATCAGAGCCGGATCGGCGGGCGTAGGCGGCTTCACGGCCTTAGCCACGGGATAGCCCACGGGCGATACTATGGGCAGCCGCTCGGTGGGGCTTAGGTTGCACAGCTTCTTGAAGTTGCTGCGGCTGAAGGCTCCTCCCAGCCAGCAGCTGCCCAGGCCCATGTCGGTGCAATAGAGCAGCGCCTGCTCGAACATGTACGAGGCGCCCGTCTTGCCGAGGGCCGAGCTGTTATCGTATATCATGGCAAGGAAGGCCGGAGCGCCGCTGATGACGCCGTAGGTGCCGAGCCGGACGGGCGCCGACCCCATGTGCAGCGGCAGATACTCTATGCGCGCTTTGCCTCCGAAGGGATGCGACAGCCCTGCGATGTACTCAAGCAGGGCGCTCTCGTGCCGCGCCTGCAAGGGCTCGCCGGTGAAGGCACGGACGGAGCGCCGCAGCCGTATCTGTTCGATGACGGAGTTCATTCAGCGCACGAGCTTGAGTTCGTTGATGAGGCGGGGGCACTTGCCCCACTTGTCTATCATGTAGAGGATGAAGCGGACGTCGACGCCTATGCATCGCTGGAGCTCCGGCTCGAAGGCTATGTCGCCGCTCATGGCTTCCCAGTTGCCGTCGAAGGCGAGGCCTATCACGCGGGCGTTGCCGTCGAAGATGGGGCTGCCGGAGTTGCCTCCCGTGATGTCGTTGTTCGTAAGGAAGCAGAGGCTGAGGCTGCCGTCGGCGTTGCCGTACGGGCCGAAGTCTTTGGCGCGGAGCAGGTCGAGTATGGCCGGCGCCACGTTGAACTCATCGTTGTCGGGGTCGGCTTTCTCGTGTATGCCGCGGTCGGTTGAGAAGTAGGTGTACCATGCGGCGTCGTAGGGGCGATAGCCTCCGATGGAGCCGAAGCTGGCGCGCATGGTGGAGTTGGCGTCCGAGTAGAAGGCGCGTTCGGGATGCATCTCCTGCAGGCCGGCAAGGTAGAGGCGCTCGCCTTTGGACTTGGCTAAGTCGGCCTGAGCCATCTCCTGCCTGAGCTCGAAGAGGGCGAGCATGACGGATGTGGCAAGCTCTACGGCCGGGTCTTTCTCTATCTTGCCCTCGCCTTTGGGATCGCGGAGCAGGCCTACGGCCTTGTCGAGCGAGAGTATCTGCGTCTTGCGGAAAAGGTCGGCTGCATACCTGTCGTAGTCGCCCTTGTACTTCTTGTCTATCTTGGCGATGATGTCGGGGAGGAACTGCGGCGGAATCCTGTCGCTTGCAATGGACAGCATGGCGGGCAGGACTTCGCGGTCGAGCTCCGGCTCGTAGTTCTTGAAGAAAGGCTTCAGGCCGTCTTCGATGAAGATATCGAGCTCCTCGGCGGTTGAGCCTTTGACGTCGAAGCTGCTGATCAGCCTTGCGAGGCGTATGATCTCGGCTCCGTTGACGAAGGTCTCGGACATGTAGGTGTATGCATTCTGGAGGGCGCTGCCGCTTGTATAGCCCGATTCGATGAGGCCGAGGGCTTCGCCGTACCTGGCTTTGCGGGCCGCATCGGCGCCTACCCATGCCGTGAAGGCAGCTTCTTCGGCTTTCTTGCGGCTGATGACGCCCAGATTGGCAAGGCCGCGGTTCATGCCTATGGAGTTCTTCCAGTAGTTGGAGCTGCCGGCATACTTGGAGGCGTACTTGATGCGTATGGCATCGCTTGAGCTCATGGCATCCTTCCATATCTCCTGCTTTACGCCGCGCACCTCTATGCGGGGAGCGTTGGTGTCGTTGATGCGCTGCTCCACGCCCCACGAGCGCAGGTAGCGGCTGGTGCTTCCGGGGAAGCCTACGGTCATGGCGAAGTCGTTCTCCTTATAGCCTTGCAGGGATACTTCGGCAACGAACTTAGGCCGGTAAGGGCGGTTGGCGCTGTTGTACTCGGCCGGCCTGTTATCTCCGCCGGCATATACGCGGAATACGGAGAAGTCGCAGGTATGGCGGGGCCACATCCAGTTGTCCGTATCGCCGCCGAACTTGCCCATGGAGCTGGGCGGAGCAAAGACCATACGGACGTCGCGATACACGTCGTACACCACAAGGAAGTACCTGTTGTTGCTGTAAAAGGGTATGACGGAGGCCGCGGTAAACTGTCCTTTGCCTACCGAATCCACAATAGCGTCGCATACCTCCGTGGCCGTGCGCAGGCGCGTCAGCTCGTCGTCTATGGAGCCTATCACGGCGTTGACCCTGTCGCTCACGTCTATCATCTCGCGTAGATAGCGCACGCTAAGGCCGGGTACGGGCAGCTCGGCCTCCTTCGACTGCGATATGAAGCCGTCTTTCAGATAGTCGTGCTCCAGGCTGCTGAGTTGCTGTATGGAACCGTAGCCGCAATGATGGTTGGTGAAGATGAGGCCTTCGTCCGATACGGTTATGCCGGTGCATCCTCCGCCGAAGATCACAACGGCATGGCTGAGCGATGGCTTGGTATCGTCGTAGAGTACATCATAGGAGGGGACGAAGCCCAGCTCTTTCATGCGCGCCAGGCTTTGCTTGTTCAGTTCTTTCAACGCCCACATTCCTTCGTCGGCGTATGCAGGGCATGCTGCTATGATTATAATCAGCAGCGCCAGGGTTTTCTTTACTACATTCATCTTGTTTTAATATTTAGGAGTTACTAATGTTATCGTATTTGTCCGCCCTTGTGCCCTGCGAACTCCCTGCGGAAAACGATGAGGGCAAACACCGCCAGCAGAGCCGTTCGCCATATCATACGCAAGGCCGTATTATCTATCTCCGGAAGCATGCCCGCAGAGAGTAGCGCAGCCGCAAGCAGGGCATACAGCGCAGCCGAACGCAGATCGTAGGCCACCGGAAACTTCTTCCGGCCTACGAAGTACGACAGCGCCATCATAAGCCCGTTGCATGCAGGCGAAGCCCATGCGCAGGCCATATAGCTGTGAGCCGGAGCGCAGATCAGTATGATGCCGACAGTGACAAGGCATCCCGCCAGCGAAAAATAGGCGCCCCAATGAGTGCTGTCGCTGAGCTTGTACCAAACCGAAAGGTTGTAGTAGATGCCGTAGAACAGCTCGCCCAGCATCACTATGGGCACCACACGCAGGCCCGGATAGCAGGCCGGCGAAACGAAATACTTCAGCACATCGAGGTAGAACATCACGCCGAGGAAGATGCAGAGGGCGAAGATGATGAAGAACTTCATGGCCACCGGATAGGCCTCGCGCCCGTCGCCCGCGCTATGCCCCGCAAAGACAAAGGGCTCGTATGCATAGCGGAACGAATGGGTAAACATCACCATCACCACCGCTATCTTGAAGCAGGCGCCGTAGATGCCCAGCTGCTCGTCGGCATAAGTCCGGTCGGAAAAGAGGAAGGGGAACAGGATCTTGTCCGCCGTCTGATTGAATATCCCGGCTATGCCCAGCACAAGGATGGGGAGCGAGTATCGCAGCATGCGCCTGAGCAGGCGGAGGTCGGGGCCGCCTTTGGCCTTCAGCCCCGGAAGCATGTCGGGCAGCAGCATGAGGAACGTCAGCAGCGTGGTGATGACATTGGCAACGAAGACGTAGCCCACGCCGTAGCCCGGCGAGTAAAACCATCCGATAGCCTCCGGAGCCCTGGCCCATATCCACGGGCATATTATCAGCAGGAATATATTCAGGAAGATATTGAGGCCGATGTTTAGCATCCTGATGGCCATGAAGCGCAGCGCCTTGCCTTTGTACCTCAGGTAGGCGAAGGGGATGCTGCACAGGGCATCGACTGCCGCCACTCCGGCCATCATAGCCAAGTATTCCGGATGAGTATCATAGTGCAGGGCCCGGCTGATGGGGCTGAGGAAGAGCAGAGCCGTAGCCAGGAAAAGCAGCGAGGTGCCGGCAATGCTGTACAGCGTAGTGGCATAAACGCGGTCGGGGTCATGGCCCTCGCCGTCCTTGCGGTTGATGAAGCGGAAGAGGCCCGTCTCCATCCCGTAGGTCAGCACTATGAGCAGCAGCGCAACCCAGGCATAGAGGTTGGTATATACCCCGAACTCACCTATATTATTAAGTACCCTGACGTACATGGGAACCAGCAGCCAGTTCAGAAAGCGGCCAAGGATATTGCTCAGTCCGTACACTACGGTATCCTTTGCCAGGCGCTTCATTCTCCCTGCCGTTGCCATGCTTTCAGTCGAACAGTAAGCCTTGCGGATTGATGCGTTTGCGTCCGAGATGCGAGTAGGCCAGGTCGGTAGCCTCGCGGCCGCGCGGAGTGCGCTTGAGGAATCCCTCCTTGATAAGGAAGGGCTCGTAGACCTCCTCCACCGTGCCCGAATCCTCGCCGAGGGCAGTGGCTATGGTGGTCAGTCCTACGGGGCCGCCGCCGAACTTGTCTATGACGGTGCTCAGCAGCTTGTTGTCTATTTGGTCGAGGCCATAGCGGTCGATGTTCAGCGCTTCGAGCGAAAAGGCTGTTATATCCCTGTCGATAGTCCCGTTGCCCTTCACCTGTGCAAAATCCCTTACCCGTCGCAGCAAAGCGTTGGCGATACGGGGCGTCCCGCGGCTGCGCAGGGCAATCTCAGAGGCCGCATCCTCATCGCATTTCACTCGCAATATGCCTGCGCTGCGCAGAATGATTCCGGCAAGCATGGCCGTATCATAATATTCGAGGTGGAGATTGATGCCGAAGCGAGCCCTCAGGGGGCTTGTGAGCAGGCCGCTGCGGGTGGTGGCTCCCACAAGCGTGAAGGGCGAGAGGTCTATTTGTATCGAACGCGCGCTCGGCCCCTTGTCTATCATTATGTCTATGCGATAATCCTCCATGGCGGAGTACAGGTACTCCTCTACAACGGGGCTGAGCCTGTGAATCTCATCAATGAAAAGCACATCGTTCCTCTCAAGCGACGTGAGGACGCCGGCCAGGTCGCCCGGCTTGTCGAGTACGGGGCCGGAGCTTATCTTGAAGCCCACGCCCAGCTCATTTGCTATGATGTTCGAGAGGGTGGTTTTGCCCAGTCCCGGAGGGCCGTGGAGCAGCGTATGGTCCATAGCCTCGCCTCGCATACGGGCTGCGGCAACGAAAATCTTCAGGTTCTCCGTTGCCTTTGCTTGTCCGCTAAAGTCTTTAAAGGAAAGAGGTCTTAACGCATTTTCATATTCTTTCTCGCTCTCCGGAAGGCGAGTATCTCTGATGTCAAATTCATCGTTCATATACTCGCAAAGGTATTGCATACGATCAAATTTTGCAATCGGCCCGGCTTGCCGAGCATGCAGCGCCTCGCGTGGCAGATAGCCGGCTGCAGCAGTGAAAAGCCTCAGCAAAACGGTTAAAGTAGACCCGGACGGCTATTATTTCTGCGAGGAGACTTATTTTCGCGAAAACGTGGACTATCTTTGGCCTGTCCCGCAAACGGAGAGGGATGTGAATCCTAATCTGAGCCAGAATCCGGGATATTGACGGCTTTGAAGGAGTTTCAAACTGTCGCAAACTGCACGGCATTAACATTTATTAGTTAGATCGGCTGAAATTTTTCTGCGCAAGGAATCTAATATGTTAGATCGGCTGAAATTTTTCTGCGCAAGGAATCTAACATGTTAGATCGGCTGAAATTTTTTGGCGCAAGGAATCTAATATGTTAGATGGGCTGAATTTTTTCTGCGCAGAGAATCTAATATGTTAGATGGGCTGAATTTTTTCTGCGCAGAGAATCTAACAAGTTAGATCTGCTGAATTTTTTTGGCGCAGGGAATCTAACAAGTTAGATGGGCTGAAATTTTTTGGCGCAGGGAATCTAATATGTTAGATGGGCTGAACGGGGGGTTTGCGATAGTTTGAAAGACTCTGTTATAGAGATGATTTGAATATATAATAAATTAAATATTAAGACCATGAAGAATTATTCAAGAAGACGTTTTATTAATAGAGCGGTGAAGGGGGGAATGGCTATTGGGGCTATGGCCTCGGCAATGCCCTTGTCGGCCGGATGCGTGGCCGAATCGACGGCTAAGAATCTGCCCCTTGCGGGCGAGTTCGACATTTGCGTGCTGGGAGGAAGCTGCACCGGCGTATTTGCGGCCGTGCGTGCTGCCAGGCTGGGTGCGAAGGTGGCTGTTGTGGAAAAGCAGAACTGTTTCGGCGGGGTGGCAACCTCTTCGCTGGTAAATATCTGGCATTCCATATATGATACGGAGCATAAGATTCAAATTATTGCGGGGCTGACCACCGAAACCGTGGAGCGCCTGAAGAAACGGAATGCGGTGGTTACGAACGAGAACAATCCTAATTCTTATTACAGATTTAATTCGCAGGAACTGAAGATTGAACTCGACGAGCTGGTGGTGGAAAACAACGTCACCCCCTTTCTGCACACGCTCTTCTCGGAGCCCCGGCTCGATGCCGACGGAAGGCTGGCGGGCGTTATAATCGACAACAAATCCGGGCGCAGCCTTATCCGGGCAAAATATTTTATTGATGCAACGGGCGACGCCGACCTGTGCCTGCGGCTTGGCCTGGAAACCTACGAGAGCGGCATGCTCCAGCCTCCTACCACCTGCGCTCATCTTGAGAACTGGGACAGCGCTGCCTTTAGCGCTACCCTGAAAGCTCACGGGGCGGAGTTTAACATCCCCGACGGCTTTGTGTGGGGCGGCAACCTGCCCTCTACCAAAACCTATATGCTGGCCGGAACGCGCATCTACGGCCGAAACTGCGCCATTGCCGACGATCTGACCCAGGCCGAGATTGAAGGGCGACGGCAAATCCGCGCCATCATGGACATGATGCGCAAATACTCGCCCGAATCGGCTACGGCTCTGACGGCCCTGCCTTCGTACATAGGCATACGGGAAACCCTGCACGTGAAATGCCTCTATCAGGTGAGCGATGAAGATGCCATGTACGGTAAGCGCTTCGACGATGCCATAGCAAGCGGCAGCTATCGCCTCGACCTGCATCATCACGACAAGCCGGGAATCACGTTCAAGTATCTCGACGGCACGGAGGACTACTCCCGTCCGGGCTATCCGGGCGTGAAAGGCCGATGGCGCCCCGAAATGCCTGTCGACCCTACCTTCTACCAGGTGCCGCTCCGCTCCATTATCCCGCAGAAGCATTCTAACCTGATGGTAGCCGGACGCATGCTCGACGCCGCAGCCATAGCCTTCTCCGGCATCCGCGTCATGGTGAACATGAATCAGCTCGGCGAAGCCGCCGGCGTAACCTCCTATCTGGCGCTCAGCAAAAACATTCCGGTCTCCCGGGTGAGCGCCAAGGATGTGAGGGAAACAATGCGGCGCGGGGGGTCGATTGTTATTTGAGCCCTAAAGAGCTTGCGGTGATTTCCGTCTGTAAGGCTGGGCTATCCGTAGCTCAGCCTTTTTTGGGAGATGCAGTAGATAGGATTGGTTAGGGCTAATCAGTATATTTGCAACTGAACAATTCACAACAGCATGTCCGTAAATAAACTCATATTAGGCGATAATCTCGACATCCTTAAGGCAATGGAGAGCGAAACGGTAGACTTGATTTATCTCGATCCGCCCTTTTTCTCGAACAGAAACTACGAAGTAATCTGGGGCGATGCCGGCGAGGTTCGCTCCTTCCAGGACCGCTGGGAGGGCGGCATCAGTCACTATATCGCATGGCTCAAGGAGCGCGTCGAACACATGCATCGCGTGCTCAAGCCCACCGGCTGCCTCTTTCTGCATTGCGACTGGCATGCGGATGCGTATATCAGGGTGGAGATTCTGGACAGGCTTTTCGGTATGAATAACTTCAAAAATACAATTGTATGGAAGAGGACAACCGCTCATAATGATAGCGGCCGATTCGGAATGAATGCCGACAGTATATTCTATTATGCCAAGTCAAACGAATACACCTTCAATCCTCAGTTTCTTGATTATGATGACGAGTATAAGAAGCGTTTCAGAAAAGATAATAACGGAAGGCTGTATATAGACGATAATCTGTCCGCTAAGGGCCTGAGCGGCGGCGGTTATAAGTACGAATACAAAGGCGTTTTAAACTTGTGGCGTTGCCCTCCGGAAACAATGCAACAATACGACAAAGAGGATAAGCTGTATTACACCGCTAATGGAGGAATAAGGCTTAAAAGATACTTGGACGAATTGCAGGGACTTCCGTGTCAGACAATTTGGACGGACATCAATCCGGTGAATTCGCAGGCTAAAGAGAAAGTCGGCTATCCTACCCAAAAGCCTAAAGCGCTGCTCGAACGGATCATCAAGTGCGCATCCAATGAAGGCGACCTCATACTCGATCCCTTTGTTGGCGGAGGCACAAGCGTTGTCGTGGCCGACAAGCTCAACCGCCGGTGGATAGGCATCGACCAGTCGGTGCGGGCAGTTAAGGTAACGGAGCTGCGGCTCCAGCATAATAATGACAATAACATAAAGTATTATGTGCATCAATAAACTCATATTAGGCGACAATCTCGACATCCTCAAGGCGATGGAGAGCGAGACGGTAGACTTGATTTATCTCGATCCGCCGTTTTTTTCGAATAAAAATTACGAGATTATCTGGGGTGATGCCGGCGAGGTTCGCTCCTTTCAAGACCGCTGGGAGGGCGGCATCAGTCACTATATAGCATGGCTCAAGGAGCGCGTCGAACACATGCATCGCGTGCTCAAGCCCACCGGCTGCCTCTTTCTGCATTGCGACTGGCATGCAAACGCATATATCCGCGTGGAAATACTGGACAGGCTTTTTGGCATGAATAACTTCAGAAATGAAATTGTATGGCATTATGGCTCGAGATTGATGCATAATAACAGAAAAATAAATGCCAAGCACGATACTATATTCTTTTATTCCAAAACCGAACAAGCAAAAATAGAAACTCCAGTTGCCGAGTGGACAAAAGAGGAGTTCATTAAAACCAAAAGGCAGGCCGTTCACGTAGATAAAGATGGCAGAGAGTATATTTGGCAGGATGCAGGGAAAGGGAAATCCAAAGCATACAAAAGATATATTGACGAAGTATTAGAGAAAGGAAAAGCAATTGACGATGTTTGGTCGATTCCAATCCTGACAAGTTCGGATAAAGAACGCATCGGCTATCCCACCCAAAAGCCTAAAGCTCTGCTCGAACGGATCATCAAGTGCGCATCCAATGAAGGCGACCTCATCCTCGATCCCTTTGTGGGCGGAGGCACAAGCGTTGTCGTGGCCGACAAGCTCAACCGCCGGTGGATAGGCATCGACCAGTCGGTGCAGGCAGTTAAGGTAACGGAGCTGAGGCTCCAGCAGCAAACGGATCTCTTCACCAGCCTCTATGCCAATTCCTATACGCTGCAACTCTACAAATACGATTATGATACGCTGCGATATACCAACGCCTTTGAATTTGAAGGATGGATTGTGCAGCAATTCGGAGGCACAAGCAACACTAAGCAGCGCGGAGACAAAGGCATCGACGGCAAAACATCGGACGGAACGCCCATACAGGTGAAACGCTCGGACAATGTGAGCCGTGAAGTGATAGACAAATTTCCGACCGCCGCAAAACGATACGACGCAAGCCTGTTCGACAAAAACGTGAAGAACGGCATGCCCGTCGGCTACGTCATTGCCTTCTCATTCGGACGGGGAGCGGTGGAAGAAGTCGCCAGGCTGAAGCTTAAAGAAAATATCATTGTCGAACTCGTTACCGTCGACAGAATCATACCCCTATCCCGAAAGCCTAACATCACAGTAGAAGTCAACGAGCTGTCTCGCAATGCCGGCGGCGAGCGCGATATAGAATTCATAGCCACAGCCGGAAGCGACGCAGGCATAGAATTTTATAGCTGGGACTTTGACTACGACGAAAGCAAAGGATTCAAGCCCATTGTTATACGAGACCTCGAAGGCCGCCAGCAGCGCCGACTGACAGCCGGCTATCATAACATAGCCGTCAAAGCCGTCGACAACAACGGCCTTGAAAGCCTCGAAACCATCAAGCTGAAAGTAAACGGAGTGCTGGAGCGGAACTGAGCGCCCCCCGCCCCGTCATTTCACGCAGCGGTAAATGCTCGTTTACCGCCTCGGTAAATGCCCATTTCACGCAGCGGTAAATGGCAATATACATTTTGGGGATTATTTGGGCGCGCTTTCGCCGTACTGATGCGGGGCTTTGCCGAACCTGGCGCAGAATCGCTTGGCAAAATAGGAGTGATTGTTGAAGCCCACCATGTACATCACCTCCGAAACGGTGAATTTCTTGCTCGACAGCAGCAGGGCGGCCTTCTTGAGGCGTATGGAATTGATGTACTCTATGGTACTCATGCCCGTCATCTGCTTTATTTTTCGGTATAACTGCTTGGGGCTTATGCCGGTCTTGCGGCTAAGATAATTCACGTTGAGATCAGAGTCGTCAATGTTTTCCTCGATGGCTCTGGTAATGTTGGCAAGCAGTTTTTCGTCGTGCGAGATGAGAGGCACAGGCTTGGGCTCGGTCATAATCTCAATCCTTACCTTCTTTTCGAGCCGGCGCTTGTTGTCTATGAGCTGCGCCGCGCGGGATAGCAGTATGGCGGCATCGAAGGGTTTGGCGATAAAGGAGTCTATGTTGAGGCAGATGCTGTTCAGTTCCGTAGTCTTATCGTCGCGAGCGGTGAGGAGGATGAGCGGGATGGTAGAAGTGGGCACGTGGGCCTTGAGCTTGCGGCACATCTCGAGCCCGTCCATCACGGGCATCACCACGTCGGCTATTATCAGGTCGGGCAGCAGCTCCATGGCCAGCTTGAGCCCAACCTTCCCGTTGTGGGCCATCACGCAGCGATAATCGGCATTGAACATGTTGCAGATAAACTCAGCCATGTCCGTATTATCGTCAACGGCCAGGATGAGAGGCTTGCCGGCGTCGGCCTTCATCTGCGTAGGGCCAAAGGTGGCGCTATGCTCTTCGGCTACAGATGCATCTATGGGGAGGCGAATGGTGAAAGAGGCGCCGCCGTCCTTGCCCGAATCGGCCCGGATGCTGCCGCCATGCAGCTCTACGAACTTCTTGGCTATGTAAAGCCCAACGCCCGAACCTTCCTTTCCGGCCGTATTGGAGGAGGATTGGAAGTATCGCTGGAAGACGAAGGGCAGATCCTGCTCCGGTATCCCGGCGCCTGTGTCGGACACCTTTATCTCTATCTCGCCCGAAGGAATATACCCCAGAGAAAGCATGATGTTATCACCCTCGGAGCTGTATTTGCATGCATTGGTAAGCAAATTGTTAAGCACCGATTCCATCTTCACGGCGTCTATGCTGAGGTATATACTGCCTACGCCGGAGTTGAATACGAAGGTCACGCCACGGTCTTTCATGCTTTCGGCATAGGCGGCGAAGATGCTTTCGGCAAACTTAACGAACTCCACGTGCGAGCGTATAAGGCTTATGCTCTCAGGATTGTCATAGCGGTAGAAGTCTATTGCCTGGTGAACGAGGGCGCTAAGCTTCATGGCGTTTCGGTAGATGAGCGACAGGCTGTTCCTTTCCTCCGGAGGGCGAGCCGGGTTGAGCAGCAAACGGCTTAGCGGAGCCACTATCAGGCTCAACGGCGTTTTGAACTCGTGGGAAATCTCGGTGAAGAAGTCGAGCTTGAGCCTTATCTGCTCGCCGGTTTTCTCCTTCTCCAGACGAGCATAGCGGAGCTGGCTCCTTACCTTCAGCGAATAGGCCGTCCACAGCGCCAGGCCTGCGAACAGCGCCAGGTAAATACACTTGGCCGCGAACGAGAAATACCACGGCGGGAGTATATCTATGGCGAAGGTCTTTATCTCGCCGGAAGGCTGCCCGTTTATCCCCTGCCTGCCGATGAGAAGCGAATACTTGCCGGGCTCAAGGTTAGAGAAGGATATGCTGTTGCCGCCGGCTTTGAGCATCTGCCATTCGCTGTCGACCGGCCTTAGCTTGTAGATGAAAGAGCTCTTGCGCTCCTGCGAGAAGTTGAGGTCGGAGATTTCCACCGAGAATGTGTTGCGGTCATGCCGCAGCCTGATGCCGTCGAGGTAGCGAATGCTCTTGCCGCCGAAGCCTCCGCATGGCTCAGGCGAGCTGTTGTTGAAGCGCAGCGAGGTGATCAGAACAGGCCGCCCGTTGCCGGCCTCCGCAAGAGTTGAAGGACGGATGAGAGCCAATCCGTCGCTGCCGCCCAGATAGGCGAGTTTCGCGGCGGCGTCGTAGTATATGCCGGAGAAGGCGCGGTTCATGATGTTATGGCGGCGAGTGGTCATTGCCCTGCGATCGGTAATCCATATACCGTCGGACGAGGACACCCATATCTCATTCCCCACTTCCGCCATCGACAGCGGTTCCATAGTATTCTGCGAGAAATACAGCCTTTGCGATTCCAGCGTTACGGCATTTATCTTCACTATACCCTTCCCGAAGGCCGCCCATACGTAGCCTTCCGAATCGCAGAGGATGAGCGAAGGGATAATGCCGGCGCCAAGGCCTACGTGCTCGATGCTGCCCGAAGGATCTAAGGGATCAATACGGTCGATGCCTGTTTTATAGCCGAGGGCCCAGACCTTCCCCAGGCGGTCAACGGCTATATGGCTGACGAAATTGCCGGACAAGCCCGACTGCAGCGTGTAGCAGCGGTCGGCAACGTAATGCCGCTGCCTCGTCTTCAGCTTCTCCTTCGCAATAACGAGTATGCCGCTCATGCAGGTGCCCATCCACAGGTTGCCGAGCGAATCCTCGGCTATGTGATACGTCCACGATGAGTTGTAGCTCCGCGTGCTGTCGGCAATATTGCACCACGAGAAGGTTTCCGAAGCACGGTCGTAGCGATTGACGCCTCCGTCGGTTGTGACCCAGAGGTTATCGTCGGCATCTTCGCAGATGTGTCGTATGCGATTGTGCGTGATGAAGCTCTGCGGGTTGTCGACCATGTACCATACGGCATTACCGTCGTCGGCAGGGCTGGAGGCTCGGATGAGGCCGTTCGTTCCTCCCAGCCAGAAATAGCCCTCTTTATCCTTATATATATTATAGAAATGATTCCCCTCGCCTGAACCCGTCAGCTGATGAATAGGTATGTATTTGATATTATTATTGCCGGGCAGCATGGATACGCCGTAGTCGGTGCCGAGCCACAGGTTCTGCTCCCTGTCCGTATATACGGCCCAAACGATGTTGTTGGCAAGCGACTTGGGGTCGCGCGAGTCGTGCTTAGCCCTGCGTGCTTCCTTCTCATTATATATACACAAGCCATTGTCGGTACCAACCACAACATTGCCGGAAGCATCAAGGCGCATCACCTTAACGAACGAACATTCCATCTTCGATTCGGCTGCATTGCTTTCCGGCGAATACTTATAAAGGTAATTGCCGGTGCCTACCCAGATGCAGTTCCTGCCAGCGTCTTTCAGCAGCGAATTAACAAAGTAGCGCTCGCTCCCGCCGCTCACTTCGGGAATGATAAACTCAAACCTCTTCTCGCCCGTGAGATAGCGCCCGAAACCTATGTGCGAGCCTACGTAGACGCATCCGCCCGCAGCTCCATGCGTTTCGTCGGCTATGATGGAGTAGACCATCTCGGTGGGCCTTGCCGGAGCTATGCTCATCCGTATCCGTTCCAGGCTACCGTCCGCCATGCCGTACCTGAACAGCCCCGCCATCGAGCCAATCCACAGCACATCGCCCGCCAAGTCCAGCGCCTGAACCTCGGCTGAGAAGCTTAGCGGGAAAGGTTCGTACTCGTCGCTGCGACAATTGTAGGCGATAATCCCCTTCTGCGTGCCGAGCAGCAGCCTGTCGTCGCTGTACGGGATGGCGCAGTTGATCGGGATACTGAGACTGTCGCCGTAGGTGAAATGCGCGCGAGGAGTATAGCCGTCGAAGGAGAAGAGCCCCTTGTCCGAGCCAGCCCACATCACTCCCTGCCTGTCCTGGATGAAGCATCTGACGGTAAGAGCCTCCTGGCTCAGGAGTATGTTCTCGAACATTATATAATCGGCCTTGCTTCCGGCGGACAAGGCCGTTACGGAGCAGAAGAGGAGGAGGAAGGAAAGTAGCAGGTATCGCATTGTTCAAGCAGGGCAGTATTTATCTCTACATTCTTTCGGCTTATTTCATTTTCTGGAACTGAGAGGGCGATTTCCCGAATTGCGCTTTGAAGCATTTGCTGAAGTAAAAAGGGTCGTTGATGCCTACTTTGTAGGAAACCTCCGACACATTCAGATTTGTAGTAGCCAACAATTCGGCTGCCTTTTTCATTCGGATAATTCGGAGATATTCATTAGGCGGATGGCCGGTAATTCCTTTCACCTTTTTGTAGAAAACCGTTCGGCCCATACCGGCTGTCGACGCAAAAGTATCGACCGAGAAATCACAGTTATCCATATTCTGCTCAATCAGCAAATGTATCTTATCCATAAACTCCTTGTCTTTATCGGCAAAGCGGATTAGATGCCGTGGTATTCCGGGTTCACGGGCAAATCGCTGTTGCAGCTTTTCTCTTTGTTCAATCAGTTTAAAGATACGCGCAACGAGATATTTCATGCTGAAAGGTTTGGTTATATAAGCGTCGGCTCCGGCCTCAATTCCTTCCAGTCGGTGTTCGTCCGACGAATGAGCCGTCAGGAGGATAACAGGGATATGGCTTGTCTGAAAATCCTCCTTCAATCGCTTGGTAACTTCAAAGCCGTCTATGCCCGGCATCATCACATCGCAGATAATCAGATTGGGCTGTTCGTTACCGGCTTTCAGCAAACCTTCTTCGCCGTTTTCGGCCGCAAATACGGTAAACGAAGCGCTCAAATGAGTCTGAATGAAATCGCGAATCTCATCATCGTCTTCAATAATCAAAACCTTGTGATCCTTGAAAGCATTATTTTGCGCAGGCAAATCGGTTTCATCGTTTTCCGACGTTTCAACGACGGACTTATTTGCAGGCAGTATAGCCGGTTCGTTATGCGCAATATCTTTCTTATCGTAATTACTGTCCGATAAAGGAATTGATACGCTAAAGCAAGCGCCTCCCAATTCCGAATCCGTATAATCTATTTTACCCTTGTGAACGTTTGCCAATTCGGCGGAAAGATGCAAACCGATACCCGTTCCGCCGGACGAATAATTAATCTGAGCAAAGCGGACAAACAGCAGGTTCTCCTTCTCTTTCGGAATCCCGCTGCCGCTATCGGATACGCTGAACGTAAACATATCGTTTGGCTCCGAGAAATCAAGTCGCAGCGCTATAACTCCATTTTCCGGCGTATGCTTCATAGCGTTTGATATTAGATTATAGGTAATCTTATCAATCTTATCCCGGTCGATTAAAATAGTGCGGCTCGGAAGATTTGATTCAAACAGGAAGCGGATCTTTTTCTTCTCCGACAATTCATGGAAGGTTTGGTAAATGTCGTTCATAAAGCCAACGATTTCCGTCTGCTCCAATTGCAGCTTCACCTGATTGTTCTGAAGCTTGCGAAACTCTAAGAGCTGGTCAATCAGTCGCAGCAAATTGGAAGAGCTCTTGGCCATGTGATTGATTTGCTTTGTGACGGCCGGCGGCAGTTCTTTCATCTCGGATAAATTCTCGATAGAGGCCCGGATAATGGTTAGCGGTGTCCTGAACTCATGCGAAATATTAGTGAAGAAACGCAGCTTGTATTCCGTAAACTGTTTTTCAATCTTCACGGCCATATTCAAGCCGTGAATCTGCAAGATCGTTCTGAATATAAAGACTACGATTGCAATGATCAATAATGCATAAACAAGGAATGCATAGTAGGATCGCCAGAAAGGAGGGACAACCGTTATTTTCAGTACCGTTTCCTGCTCCGTCCACAAGCCGAAACTGTTACTGCCCTTCACCTTGAAGAAGTACGTGCCCTGCGGAAGATTGCGATAGGCGGCAATATTATGGCGGGTGGCCTGATTCCATGTCTTTTCATAGCCGTCAAGGTAATACGAATACTGATTATAGTCCGGAGAGTGGAAATTGAGCATAGCAAATTCGATGTTGAACGAGTTTTGGCTGTAATTTAATTTGATGGAATTGGTGAGTGCAATGCTCTGCGAAAGCGGCGAATGTTTCTCCTGAGGGCGGACATCAATATCGTTTATCCTTAAGCCTGTGATGACAATTGCCGGAGCGGAAACATCGTACTTTATCCGTTTGGGATCGAAGATAAGGATACCGGAATAACTGCCGAACATTAATTCGCCATCCTTCTTTTTCCAGCCCGAACCTTCGTTAAATAATCCGGATTGCAGGTTATTTGAGAAGCTGAAATTCTCGAAACGCTCGGTTTGCGGGTCGAATTTGGAGATGCCGCTGCCTCCCTCGGTACTCACCCAGATGTATCCCATATCATCCTCCAGGATTGTTTGTATCACTTCATTCGACAGGCCGTTTTGGGCGGTATAATGCTTGAAGCTGGAGCGTTCCAAGGGCTCTTCCCTAATCAACAGGTTGAGGCCGCCTCCGGTTGTTCCGAACCAGATACGCCCTTTGCTGTCTTCCAAAATTGCCTTTATTTCATTGTTGTTAATAGAGCTGTTGTTGTTTAAATCGAATCGAAAGTTTATGTACTTATCGTTTTGCTCAATCAGTTCGTCCGGATCAAAAACATTGACGCCTTCGTTCGTGCCTATCCAGATTAAACCGCTGCTATCCCGGATAATCGCCCGCATCATATCCTGATTAACCGTTCGGGTATTGATGTGCCGGAAGGTTATGTCTTTGCTGCTGAGATCCGCATAGTGCAAGCCTCCGCCGAAGGTGGCAACCCATATCCTGTTTTTCGAATCGCGGATAATATCGAACACATTATTGCTGCTGGTATTCTGCCTGTCTATATCATGCAACTGATACGACATCACCGGCGCATTGCCTGAGGGCGGAAACACCAGAAGGCCTTTTCCGCGGGTTCCGAGCCATATATTTCCCAAGGAATCTTCGGTAATTGCAAAAGGTAATCCGCCGCTTATTTTATGTGACTTCAGCTTCCGGAATGATGAATCGTAGATGTGCAGATAGCCGGTTCGGGTTCCTATCCAGAAGCGTCCCTGAGAATCCTCGTAAATGAGGCGGACGGCGTTTTTACGCGGATTCCGTTCGTCGGAAGCCGGATATAATACCTTAACCGGATAGTTGTTTAAGGAAATCTTGCTGATGCCTGAGAACTCCGTGCCGACCCATATTTCTCCCAGCCTGTCTTCCGTTATGCACAGAAGATAATCGGTTGGCAAATCGCTATTCTCCGTAGTATAATGGTAGGTCTGCCCGTTGTTTTGGTCGAGGGCAAAGAGGCCGTTTCCGTAGGTCGTAATCCATATAATGTTGCGGGAGTCGTGATATATTTCATAGCGCTCGGCATCAATAGCCGTCAGAATATCTGCCGGGATAAGGCTGAACTTTTCGAAATGATTATCCGGGAAGTGCCTCCATACGGAGCCTGAGATATTATGCACCCATTTGTTCCCTTTGTTATCGGTATAAAAGGTTGCATTCCGAACCGATTCGTTGTTGAATAAAGTTTCGGACGGAATGAAGCGCATGCTGCGGGAATCGAAGGCGATAAGATCGTCCTTTGTTGCAATCAAAATCAGGCCGTCGTTCAGCAAGGTTGTCATGTTAAACGCAATAACGGCATTGCCCGGATAGGCTATTGCTTCGCCGAATTTCTGCTGCCTGTTGTCGAATGAAACGATGCGCTTGTCGCTGATAAAATACAGGCAACCGGAGGCCTCATGCATGCCTGAAAAATACTCGGACGAGAGCCTGACGGCCCTGTCGTTTTCCAGCCTGAACAGTCCGCCGCGCGAGCCTATCCAGGTTCGCTTTAAGCCGTCTTCGTAAACAAAGCTCACCGATTGGCTTCCCAATTCGGCCTCTCCGAAGCGAAGCGCCCGCAGGCCTCCTTCGTGGTGCCGAACGCGGCAGCAGCCGTCGGCTCCCCACAGCCATACGTCGCCGCCGGAGAAAAGGCCGGCATGTGTGAAGTTCTTTTGAGGGTTGGCCGGGTCGAAATCCACAAATCGCTCCAAGCGCGGATCGTAGCAACAAAAAACATTGGTGGTTGTACGAATCCAGATATAACCTCGGCTGTCTTCCTGCAAACTTCTGATGCGGCTGTCGGGGAGCGAGGCAACATTGCCGGTTTGCGGAAGCATCACCGTAAATTCCTTGCCGTTATAGCGATTGAGCCCGTTAATCGTTCCAAACCACATAAAGCCTTTATTGTCCTGCATGATGCAGCGAACGGTGTTCTGCGATAAACCGTTCCTGTCGTTTATCCATTCCATGCGGAGGATTTCGACGGCAAAAATCGGGCTTAATGCAAACAGCAAGGACGCCGACAAGTATATGCGATGAAATAAAGCGGAATTAATGGAGCTCATTCTTATCCTGTTGCTAAAGTTTCCGGCAAATATAATGTAATAGCCTCCAAAATCCGAATCGCTATGCGGCCCGCGCTCCTGTACATCTGCTGCGCCGGGCAAACTCCTGTCGAAGCCCATTTCCATTATGGCAACGGCTCGCGATAATTATCGCAGCCCATCAAATTCAATTCAACGGCTCGCGATAATTATCGCAGCCCATCAAATTCAATTCAATGGCTCGCGATAATTATCGCAGCCCATCAAACTCGATTCAATGGCTCGCGATAATTATCGCAGCCCATCAAACTCGATTCAATGGCTCGCGATAATTATCGCGACGGATTTCCATTATGGCAACGGCTCGGAAATGATTGCCCGCCGACGCTGTGCCCGCGACTTGCGGATAAGGCTGCGGCCTATGGCTCTGTAATACCATGTCCGTTGATGAATATGTTTTCCGGCTTGAAATTGTCTATGCAGTCCGCAGGGATGTCCGAATTTTCGGCCGCCCGGATGTGCAGGTTCTCGAAGCTGAAGTCCGACAGCCTGTACTGCTCCGATTGCTCCACGTTCAGGAATATGCTGCAATCGAGCCGGATGTTGCGCATGCTGATATGGCCGGCCGAGGAGGGCTGGGGTGGGGGAAGTCCTTTGAGGTCGAAGAACTGCGTCCAGGGATGTATGTAGAGGAAGTTGGCCGCATTGCCCCTTATATCCTCAACCAGTATATACTCGTAGCGCTGCGGAGTGTCGGGCCGCATCTTGAGCCACAGGAGGCGCTGGGCGCTGTCGACCGTTGAGCGTCGGAAGATGATGTTGCGATTGTGTATGGACTCGCTGCCGCAGGTCAGTGCGCTGTGGCAAAATCCGTAGGTACAGTCTTCGATGATGATATTACGGTTGCCGCCGTTGCCTGGGTCGCGGTCGGCTGCCGGGCCTTTGCCTCCTTTGAGTGCCACGGCATCGTCGTTGACGGACATGTAGCAGCCCTTGATATGCACATTGGTGCATGCGTCTATGTCGACGGCGTCTGTGCTGGGCGCCTTCACCGGCCGGCTCGGCGAGAAGATATAGAGGTTACGTAGCCTGACGTTCTCGCATTTGTACAGGTGCGTTGTCCAGAAGGGCGAGTTGATGAGGCTGACGTCGGCAAGCAGCACATCCTTGCAGCGGGAGATATAGAGCAGGCGCGGGCGCATCTCGTCCATGTTGGTGCATTGAGGATTAAACTCGCGGCGCAGCCAGAAGGCTTTCCAGTACCGCAGCCCGTTGCCGTTGATGGTGCCGCGGCCGGAGATGCTGAAGCCGTCGACGCCGTCGGCATTCACCAAGGCCGCAAAGTACCTCAGCGTCTGGCCCTCCATGCGGGTCATGATGATGGGGAAGTGGCTGATGTCGTCGCTCCCCTTCAGTACGGCCCCCTCCTCAAGGTGCAGATGCGTTCCGGGCTTAAAGAACAGCGAACCGCTCAGGAACGTTCCTTCGGGAATGATAATCACGCCGCCTCCCTCCCGCTGCGCTTTGTCTATCACGGCCTGAATCTGCTCGGTCTGAATCTCTGTGCTGTCGTTCGCCGTCCCGTAATCCGTAATCCTGTAATGCCGGCCCAGCGAGTTAATGTCTATCGCACTGTTATCGCTGAACCATTCGGGAACAGGCGTTCCGTCGGGGAATAAATCCTGTGCCGATGCGTTCGGCAGGCCTATAATTGCACAGAGGCAAATGGTATAGATAGCTTTCATTCTTCTTTTTTGATTGATAAAGTTTATTCTTGCAGCAGATTTATTGCTAAAACCTATACTCCTTTTCCGTCGAGGAGGCTCCAAAAATTTTTTTTGGAGGAAATTTTTTGTCGAGGAGGCGCCAAATTTTTTTTTTGGAGCCTCCTCGACAGAAAAATTTCAGTCCTTAGGGAGGGATTTGGGCATCCGGGATAAGCAATAAACAATGAAGGTGCAGGTTTTTCGCTCCTGCACCTTCTCCCTTTTATGATTAGACTAATAGCCCGGGTTCTGTAATTCTGTTTTCTGCGCGTCGGTCAGCGCCGTACCGTCTTCGTTAATCAGTCCGTCTATGAATGATTGCGGAACAGGGCGGTAGAGGTGATAATCCTTTAGCGTGTTCGAGGCCTTGGTCTCCCGGTTGAAGAGGAGGGTGCGGCGTACGAGCAGCTTGGTGCGGGCCAGATCTTCCCAGCGATGGAACTCGCCGTTGAGCTCGCGGGTGCGTTCGTTCATGATGAAGTTGAGCATGCGGTCGTAGTCGCCGGAGCAGTTGAGTTGCCGCAGTATGTACTCGTCTTCCTTGGGCAGCTTGCCGGCGTTGCTTACGGTGAGGCTTGTGGACTGCGAGAAATCGCTCAGGCCGGTGGCAAGCGTATAAGTGTTCTTCTTGCTGTAAGCCTTGTACATGGTTGCGTTGGATCCCTGGGTGAACATTGATGTGGTTTCGAAGGCCTCCTGCCCGTCCTGATGGCGCGAGCGATCTTCATTGGCCTTGTACTCTGCCCGCCGGCGAACTGTGTTGATGGGTTCGAGCGCCTCCTGGTATTTGCCCTGTCGCACGAGTGCTTCGGCTTTGATGAGATATGTCTCGGCTACCCTTGCGAGTACTCCGTCTCGATAGCTGTTGCCGCCCTCGGAGGTGCGGGTGCCGTCTTCAAACTTCGACAGGCTGACGTACCCGTTCTTAGGCACTGCTACGACTGCGTCTTTCGAGTTGTTCTGCACTCTCCACTGCCCGCCGGCATTGCCGTTATAATGCACCACGGCATTGGGAACCACTTTGCCTTCAAATTCAAAGTCGGATTCGCCTACCAGGGCGAAGTGCTTGCCGCTCCAGTCCGGATCCCAGCGATAGCTCAGCGTGGAGCCATCGTCGGATACGGTTCCGTTCGGTATGAAGATGATGACCGGGTCGCCTATTTCTATGGTATAATTCTCGCCCGTATTATTGTTCTTTATGCCGGCCGTTTTATTGGCATTGTAGATGGTGCGGGTAGATTTCCAGAAGCGGGAGTCGTTCACTTTGTCGTAAGACAGGATGTTGTATTCCGTGGGACGGCAGCGCTGGTAGTTGTGCCCCACCCATGGGCCTCTCTGAATCCATGTACCGAAGGCTCCGTTGTGGAACTGGCAGTTCCAGTAGAAGAAGTTGCGATTGCCGTATCGTCCCTGGGTTGATCCGTTGTCGAACTCTGCGGCCATAAGGATTTCGGGCAGGGTCTCGGCCTCGCAGTTCACTCCCGTCCATGCGGCGAAGAGGGCGGCATAGTCTGCGGCTAAGGGGCGGTGGGCGATGACATCGTCGCAGAGCGTGATGATGCGGGCGAGGTCGGCGTTCTTGTACTGATCGTTCCATGATTCGTTGCGCTCGCTCACCCGCAGCAGCAGCGCCTTGGCGAGGAAGTGGGCGGCGGTGTACTTCGTCCATCCGAGCTTGCCTCGGCGGCTTATGTCGCTCTGGGCCGGCAGCAGCTCGTAGGCTGCCTGCAAGTCGTCGATTATCTGAGCCAGGCACTCCTCCTCGCTTGCACGGCTGAAGGTTCGGACAACTCCTTCGGATGGCTCCGTTCGCAGCACTACGCCGCCGTACTGCGACACTAAGCGATAGTAATTGTATCCGCGCATGAAGTGTCCTTCGCCCAGCACCAAGCTGCGGATGTCGGCATTAGTCACCGCATCCGCATTGGCAATAACGGTATTGGCCGAGGAGATGCCGTAGTATAGCTGATCCCAAAGGGCCTGCGGAGTGGGCACGTTGGCGTTCATGCCGGTGGTGATTGCTCCCAGGCGCGCGTCGTAAATCATCCAGGGCTCGGAGGTGGCGTCGGTTCCCATCTCGAACTCATCGGTACCATACGAAGTGATGCCGTAGGCCCACTCGAAGGCGAAGAGCCAGCGGCCGTTGGAATAAAGTGAACCGGCCAGCTCAACTATGCCCTGCTCGGTTTTCAGATAGTCGCTCAGGTATCCGCTCTTGTACTCTTCGTCGAGGAAGCTCTCGGAGCAGGAATAGAATGAAACGGAGGCAATAATGGCTATAAGGCCTCCCGATATATATTTATACGCTTTCATATTTACTCTGTATATTATAAAGGTTAGAAAGTTATATCAAGTCCAAAGGTCCATCCTTGATTGTATGTAGCTCCACCCAGGTCCAGGTCGATGAAGTCTACGCTCGAATAGATGGTGAAGGGGTTATTTGCCTGCACATAAACCTTAAGGTTGGACAGGCCTGCCTTGCGTATGATGCTGCGGGGAAGTATATAGCCTAAGGAGATGTTGCGCATCTTGAGGAAGTTGGCTTCGCGGAAACCTATGAGGTTGGCATAGGCATCGCCGCCCGATTCGTTGTAGATGGGCATCTGGTATTCCGCTCCCGTATTGGAGGGCGTCCAGTAGTCAATCACCCGCTGGTTGTATCGGCCGGTCTGGCTCTCGCCGCCTGCCTCCACCCAATACTTGAAGCGGCCGTACATCTGCAATGACAGCTCGATGTCTTTGTAGCTAAAGGTATTCATCCAGCCGAACGTCCAGCGCGGATTACGATTGCCGAGTATGACGCGGTCGTTGTCGTCTATCTTATATATCTCCTTGCCCTCGTCGTCCAAATCGTTCTTGACGTCGACCGGCTTCACCATGCCCGGCTTGAACTTATGTCCGTTGGCGTTATACTTGCCCATCAGCTCCTGATCTGCGGCCGTATCCTGCCACAGGCGCTCTTTTTGGAAGTTATAGTACACCGAGATGGAGTTGCCGATGAACCAGGAGTTGGAAATATCGTCGGTCTCGCCCGAAGCCAGCTCATCTATCATGTCTTTGGTAAAAGCGGCCGACAGGGTTGAGTTCCACGACAGAGTGCGGGTTTGCACCGGAACAAGGTTGAGCGTCACGTCTACGCCTTCGTTTGAGGTGCGGCCTATATTGGCAATGGTGTTGGGATAGCCGAGCAGGGTTGGAATCTTCATACTTAGCAGCAGGTTCCTGGTGGAGGAGGTGTACCAGTCGACCGAGCCGCTGATGCGCTCCTTCAGGAAGCTGAAGTCGAGGCCGACGTTCCACTGCGTGGTCTTTTCCCATCCGAGCTGCTTGTTGGGCATGCCTATCTGGTCTTTCACGTAGAAGGGCTCGTTCGTTGTATAGATGATGATGTTGCCGTCGCTGTTGATGCCGTTGAAAGGCTGGCGGCCCGACTGTATGCTGCCGAGGGTGCCGTAAGGATCGACGGCTGCATTGCCGGTGGTGCCGACGCCCACACGCAGCTTCAGGTTATCAAGCCGGCCGTAATCCTGCATGAAGGCTTCCTGGTTGATGCGCCATCCGAGAGCCAGCGAGGGAAAGAAGTCCCACTTGTGCCCGGCGGACAGCTGCGATGCTCCGTCCCAGCGGCCGGATGCGGTCAGCAGGTAGCGGTCGTTGAATCCGTAGTTGAAGCGCACCATGTACGATTCGAGCTGGCGCTCATTGATGCCGGTTCCCCAGGCTGCGGATACCAGCTCGCCCTTGGGGTCGAGCGTGCCGAAGGCATTCCAGGTCCAGTTCTCGTTCGGAACTCCCTGGCCGTTCATATCGGAGGTTTCGTACTGCCAGGCGGAGGCTGTATGCAGCAGGGTGGCGCCAAAGGTATGCTTGCCGAAGATTCGGTTGTAGTCGAGCTGCTCGTCGAGCGTCCACGAGAGGTCGTTGCGCTGCTGGAGACGGGCGTAATTCCTGGCTCCGGTGCCGCGGGTGACGGATTCGGCGCCGATGAAGGTGCCCTCGCGCCAATAGCGGAAGTCGGGGCCAAAGTTGATGCGGAACTTCAGTCCTTCAAGCGGCTTCACTATCTCTCCTATATTCAGTACGGCGTAAAAGCTGCCGAGCGCCCGGAAGGTTTTGCGCTGCTGCTGCGAGCGGTTCCATTCGTCTACCACGTTTGATACATTGTCCTCGCCGCCCGGATGCCGGATGAAGTTGCCGTCGGCGTCGTAAGGTTTGGAGAAGGCGAAGTTCCTCTGCGCCCAGCCATATATATAGGTAGGGATTCCGGTGGTGGAGGAGGCTCCGGTTTCGGAGGTTCCGTAGTCCTGCACTCCATAGGAGGCGTTGACGGCTGCTCCGAGGGTGAACCACAGGGTGGGGTTGATGGTCGTATTGATGTTGGCCGTATAGCGCTCATACGACTGCCCCATGAGAGTGCCGCTGTTGTTAAGGTATCCGAGCGATGCGTATGTGTTGGCCTTCTCCGTCCCGCCGCTTGCGCTGACGGTATGTTCGGAGGTGATGCCGGTTCGGGTGACGAAGTCCGTCCAGTCGGTAGATGCCACCCGCGAGCCGTCCCATTGGCTTCCGCTCCATCCGCTCATTATATTATTATATGTGGTGGGGTCGCCGCTCATGATGGCAAAGACTTTGGCGTCGTCCTCAGGCGTGGGCTTGTCGCCGGGCGCTGTGATAAGGCCTGCGTTGTACATTGCCCATCGGCGCCAGGTGATATAATCGGAGGCGTTCATCATTTCGGATCTGGTCTTTTGGACTTCCGATGTGACCGTCCCGGAGTAGTTAAGCCGATAGGCGCCTTCCTTGCCTTTCTTTGTGGTGACGAGTATAACGCCGTTGGCGCCGCGGGAGCCGTAGATAGCCGTTGCGGAGGCATCCTTCAGGACGTCTACCGATTCGATGTCGCGCGGGTTAATCGTTTCTATTGCCGATTTGGACATCAGCGGCACTCCGTCTACCACGTAGAGCGGATCATTGGAGGCGGATATGGAGCGATTGCCGCGGATACGGACGGTACCGAGCTCGCCCGGGCGTTCGTTCGAGGTAACGTCCACGCCGGCTGCCTTGCCTTGCAGAGCCTGCATGGCATTGACCACCGGACGGGCTTCTATCTCCTTCGCTCCCACATGAGCCAGGGCGCCGGTCACGTCGCTTTTCTTCCGGACGCCGTAGCCTACCACAATAACTTCTTCGAGCAGCCTGGTATCTTCCTCCAGGGTTACATTGATGCTGCGCTGGTTTCCTGCCTTGATGCTTCGGCTGATAAAGCCTATGTAGGAAAACTGCAATACCGCTTCGGAGTTGGGTATGTTCAGCGAATAGCTGCCGTTGGCATCCGTTGCGGTGCCGGTGGAGCTGCCAACAATCTGTACGCTTACGCCGGGCAAAGGTTCGCCCTGCGCATCCTGTACTTTTCCTGTGACGACGACGCTTTGCGCCGTCATTCCTGCACAACAGGCGACCAGCAGGCATATCACTGCCAATCGCCGGAGTGCGAACTCTCTTTTCTTTAGATTCATAATAAGTCGGATTAAATTTTTGTCAACAATTTAGAGATACTTTATTTTCTTATTCGAGAACTCCTAATAAATAATTAGAAGCTCCCTTATTGTAGCTTATAAACTTCGCTCGCCCCCAGCAGGAAGCATCCCACGCCATAGTCCTCAAAGTTCGGAACCTTGTCATAGGCAAGCGGCTGTCCGTCTTTGGGCTCCTTGCCGGTTCCCTGCACCCATCCGAGGAATCCGTTGGGGTGCACTGCATCCGTCACCAATGCGTTCCAGGCTTTCAGCACAAGGGGCAGGTAGGTTTCGCGGTCCAGTATGCCGCGGTTGATTCCCCAGGCCATGCCGTACACAAAGAGCGATGTGCCGCTGGTTTCTTTTCCTCCGAAGTGATTGGGATCGTGCAGGCTTACTCCCCAGAAGCCGTCGTCTCGCCGGCAATTTTTCAGCGCTTCGGACATGGCCCTGAAATCGGCCAGGTACTCCGCCCGGTGAGCCTCGTCTTCGGGAATATGGCTGAGCACCCGCACCAGGGCTGCATACACCCATCCGTTGCCCCGCGACCAGTAGCAGTTTTTCCCGTTCGGCTCCTTGTATGGAGGCAGGAAGTCGGCATCTCGCCACCAAAGTCCTTCCTTCGGATTATACAAACCCGTTTGGCCGTGATGGTTTCGGGTGAAGGAGTACATGCGGTACATTTTCTCGAAGTATCGCCGGTCGCCCGTCAGTTCGCCCAGCTTGGCCAGCACGGGCATGCCCATCTGTATGGCATCAATCCACGACCAGTCGTCGGTCTGCGGCGTATTGATGAGCATATCCATGCAGGTTTTGATATTCCGAATTTTTTCCGGCCCCGGCGACATCTTATATAGATCAATGTATGTTTGTCCGCAGCACTGGTCGTCGGCATTGCGCGTTGTATTGCCGTTTCTCATTCCCCATTGATGAAATTCGGCCCAGTCCAGCATGTACGCATAGTATTTTTCCTGCGGATAAATGCTGTACAGCGCCATCAGGCCTTCGTAGTACACGCCGCGCGTCCAGATATTGCTGGGCCGGACTCTGTCGGTGTGTGAAGGCAGGCTGTAATCGGCATATTTCTCCATAAAATACCGATTTGTTTCGATCATGACTTTCAGAACCTCCCGCCTGTCCGGCAACTGTGCCGCAGACGCAAAAGAAGCCGCCATAATCATCAGTAGAACTGCAATTAAATGTCTGTTTCGCTTCATGGTATTATGATGTTTATAGTTTCGCAAATTTAAAGCCGGCGCCGCCCGGCGTCAATGGAGAATCATACACATCAATGGAAAAAATGACCCCTCCGGCGCCTGCAACAAGCGCCGCAATGGAAAATCGTACGCAAAGCATGGAAAATAGTGCGAAACCTGCGGAAGCTCCATCCGCCGAAGGCCTGAGGCCGGAGTTCCGAAACTCCGCCGCCCGGTGAGAAAACCGTCAACGGCTCGCGATAATTATCGGAAGCCACTGAATCGAGTTTGATGGCTCGCGATAATTATCGGAAGCCACTGAATCGAGTTTAACGGCTCGCGATAATTATCGGAAGCCACTGAATTGAGTTTGATGGCTCGCGATAATTATCGGAAGCCACTGAATTGAGTTTGATGGCTCGCGATAATTATCGGAAGCCACTGAATTGAGTTCAACGGCTCGCGATAATTATCGGAAGCCACTGAATTGAGTTCAACGGCTCGCGATAATTATCGGAAGCCATTTACATAGTGTCGGCGGCTCGCGAAAAGCAACAGGAAAGACGGCATGTCATAGTAACAGAACAATCACACCCCTCAACTCATTCTCGCAAAGGCGGGAATTTCTTTTTGAACATAGATAAAGAACCCGGGCATTTGAGGCTGTGACGGCATAAGGGCGGCTTCCGGTCGCATGCTTCAAGCCGTGAAACTTTTAGGCGGAGATAGGGATTGTCATCTCTTTTGCCTACTTTTGCCCCCCGATACTTCGCTGTATCATATTTCATTATGAACTATCTGATAACCCTAAAGACATACAATATAAGTTGCATTTATACGCATTATGACACAATTAGAAGACAGATTATCCAAATTCGACCTTGCAATTCAAGCAAAACAGGCCAAAGCAGTAGGCATTTACCCCTACTTCCGCGAAATAGAAAGCGATCAGGACACAGAAGTTGTGATTAGCGGCAAAAGAGTATTGATGTTCGGATCAAACGCATACCTCGGACTGACAAATCACCCAAAAGTAAAAGAAGCCGCCATTGAAGCCACTCGCAAGTATGGCACCGGATGCGCCGGCTCGCGATTCCTCAACGGTACTCTGGACATTCATCTCAAACTTGAGCGAAAGCTCGCCGACTTTGTAGGCAAAGAAGACGCCATTATTTATTCCACAGGCTTTCAGGTAAACCTCGGCGTAGTATCCTGCCTGACCGGGCGCGAAGACTATATACTGTGGGACGAACTCGACCATGCCTCCATAATCGAAGGGCATCGCCTCTCGTTCTCAAACAAGCTAAAGTTCAAACATAACGACATGGACTCCTTAGAGAAGCAGCTCCAGAAGTGCGAAGACGGACGCCTGAAACTCATAGTCGTTGACGGCGTTTTCAGCATGGAAGGCGACATAGCCGACCTCCCCGGAATCGTCGCCCTGAGCCGGAAGTACAACGCGAGCCTGATGGTCGACGAAGCTCACGGACTGGGCGTGCTGGGCGAATACGGTAAGGGAACATGCAGCCACTTCGGCCTCACCGACGACGTCGACCTCATCATGGGCACCTTTAGCAAATCGCTCGCGTCGATAGGAGGATTCATTGCCTCGAGCAATGAAGTAGTAAACTACCTTCGACATTATTCCCGCTCCTACATCTTCAGCGCAAGCAGCACCCCCGCATCAACAGCCGCCGCCGACGCAGCACTCGACATCATGATGAGCGAACCCGAACGCATAGACAACCTCTGGAAGCTCACCAATTACGCCCTCAAAGGCTTCCGCGAAATGGGATGCGAAATAGGGCGCACCTCCACGCCCATCATTCCGCTTTTTATCCGCGACAATAATACAACCTTCACTATCGTTCGGGAACTGTTCGACGCCGGGATATTTGTCAATCCGGTGGTATCGCCGGCCGTAGCCCCGCACGACACCCTCATCCGCTTCTCCCTCATGGCCACGCACCGGTTCGATCAGCTCGACTATGCACTCGAAACCATACAGAAGCTGTTCCGCGCGCACGGCCTGCTGAAAAGTTAGGAGCCTGAGCCTTCTCTCCCTCTTTTACAGTCAACCATATCAATATCGCTTTTTCTTGCGAAGATTTTCCGGGAAAAAGCGATATTGTTTTTCCTGACTTCGTCAATGCGCCTCCCAAAACAGGGTACGCAGAATAGATCAGTGATTGCTAAACAATGACCATTAAGATTTAGATTTTGAGAGCGACGAAGTCGGGAGGAAATTCAGTGAAGCAGCTCTCCGGCCCAATTTTTTTCGTCGGGGGAGGGCTTTGCAAAAAGGAATTTCCGCCTGCCCATGCAGGGTCTCGTAGGGGGGGTGGCGTGTGACGCGACCCCTTACGGGATCGTTATATCGGTTCGAGTAAAAAAAAGGAAGGCACGCATGCTATTCTGATTGCACTGGTCTTGGTTATAATATTTTCCATAATCTGCTCCATATATTAATAACAACTTATGAGCGCTTGGAGCATGTGCAATCGGCGTCGCCTGCGTGCCTGTTTTTTTGTTGGTTTCCTGCGATTATTCTTGTAGCCGTATCAACCTTTGTTGAAGCCTTCGATGCCTATCCGAGGCTTTTCGCCGCGGGTGTCTCTGTCCGACAGGCGGACGGTTACGGTACGCGATTCGCCGGGCATCAGCGAGAAATAATTGTCGGTGAAGAAGGCCGGGAGGATGCGCTGACCGCTTCCGGAGCCCGCTGCCGAGAGCCTGAGCATGAGCAGCGGAGTGGCGGATTCGTTGGTGATTGTTGTGACAATTGTCCATTCGTCGGCCTCTTTCGACATCGACGTGGCAACCTTGGGGCTTACTTTCGGCAATTGATGCAGCGATTGGTAGTTGCCTTCTTCTTTTCCGCGCCAATAGAAATTGTCGGACACGAGGCTTTCTCCTTCCGTCAGCCATAGCTTTATGAAGTATGTTTCCGAGAGGCTTTCGGGGTATTCGAGCGGGAAGCATGCCACGGTTTCGTCTTCTTTGACGCTCAGCTCTATTTCCTTCTCCCACTGCACGGTGCCGTCCTGGTTGATAAGTTGAGCCTTAGCCGTGAGCTTGCTCCTGTCGCGTCCGTGATAGTTTACCACTTCTATGTCGTTGCGTATGGGGTTCCACTGGATATGTACGGGCTCCGAGGCCTTTTTGCATCCGAAGTAAGCACCGGTGGGGTCGAAGTAGTAGTCGTAGGTTTGCCATACCATTGAGGGCCATGCCGGATGGCTCATCCATAGCAGCATGCCGCGCCGGTTCTCGCTTCGTCCTTCGAAGATGGCTCTGTAACCGTCGTAGTTAATCCACTGGGCCCACTCGGAGAATTGCCGGACGTTTTGCGGCTTCCCGAAGGCTTTCTCTATGATTTGGTTGAAGGAGGCGGCTCCCTGAGCGCTGTTGAGCGTATAGTCGTGCATGCCCCACTGTGCGTTGGGCTGCTCGGTGGTGTTTACATATTCCATGGCTTCGGGGCTATATGTTTGCAGCATGCTCTCGTAGGTCATAACGTTCGGCATGCCGCGTTCGCTGTGGAACTGGTCGTGGCCGTAGAGGCTGAAGTATGTGCGGGGAGGCAATGCCCGGTACGGGCCGCCGCCGCTAACCACTCCGCTTGAGGAATTGGATATATAATGTATGCCCGGATGCGTGTAGGGGATGGTTTCGCGCAGGTAGTTGTCGATTGCCGGCGGCGGGTCGCCCTCGTTGCGCCCTACATAAATCCCGATCGACGGATGATTGCGGATGCGCTTTATGAAGTCGGTGGCGGTAGAATTGAATATGTCCGGATAATACGGATTGGGGCCGTCCACCGGATTGGCCAGCCAGAAATCTTGCCACACCATTATTCCGTGCCTGTCGCAGGCTTCGTAGAACTCTTCGTCGCCTATTTGTCCCACCCAGTTGCGTATCATCGTGAAGTTCATGTCGGCGTGATATGCAACGGCGATGTCGTATTCCCGTGCGCGATAGTTCAGGTTGGATTCGCCGAATCCCCAGTTGCCGCCGAATCCTATGAATCGGCGTCCGTTGATATAGAGGCTCAGGCGCTTGGGCTCTCCTCCCCAGAATCCGAAGCTGGGCCCGTTCGGTACGTATGGCGTTTCGGTGTAGGTCATTTGCCGGACGCCGGACTTGAAGCTTGCCCGGTCGGATACTTGTCCGTCTACCGTAAATGTGAGGTTCACGTCATACAGGTGCGGGCTGCCGTATCCCTTTGGCCACCACAGTCGGGGATTGCGCCATTCGAGGGTCTGATGCGTATTATGGTCGAAGCTGACCGTGAGGGTTTCAGAGCCTTCGAGAGTTATTTCCTGCCTGAATTCGGCCTCGCCGAACGAGCCTTCAAGTATGCCGGTCACGGGCTGGGGAGATGCGTTGGTGAGGGTAGCTTCAACCAGCACAAATGCGTAGGTGGTGTCGGGCAGAGGCAGCTCTGTGCGCACAAAGGGGTCGGTGATGGAAACGGGGCCGGCCTGTGTGATATACACATCGTTCCATATACCTATATCGCGGCCGCGTATGGTTGGTATCCAGTCCCATCCTATGGTTGCATGGAAGGTAGGGTTGTCGGCTCCGGGGAATCCTCCGTTCTGGTCGGCGCTGAATGCTGTCTGTTCCTTGATTGCTCCGGGATGTTCGTTTTTGACGATTTCGACTGCGAGGACGTTGGTGCCGCTTGCCAGCAGATTGCTTATGTTGAAGCGCCCTCTCATGAAGCCGCTCTCGATGTGCCCGGCCTTTTGGCCGTTGAGGAATACGTTTGCCTTCCAATTCACTCCCTCGAAATTGAGGAACACGTTCTTCCCGGCGAAGTTGTCGGGCAATGTAAATTCGTTTCTGTACCAGAAGTTCGAAAGGAAGAAGGATTCGGAAATCTGCAGCTGATTGTCGGCATAGTTGGGGTCGGGCACCGCGCCTATGTTGATATAGCTCGACAATACGGTTCCGGGTACCGTTGCCGGTATCCAGCCCGATGCATCGTAGCCTGCCTGGGATATTGCCTCGCCCGCAGCTTTAGCCTCGGAGATGCGTTGCAGACGCCAATTGCCGCCGCTCAGGTATTTGCGGCCGTCGGCAACTTCGCGCTCCGGATGCGGCTGCGGAATGAGCCCGCCTTTGCCGTATACCTCCATTTCGCTGAGGATATAAGGCTTTTGGTCATTGGCCGCCGTCATTAGCAGCCGTACATATTGGGCCCTGACGGTTTTGCCGAGGCTTATTTCCTCGCTGAGCTCGCTGCCGGCGGTTAGCTGTGCGGCTTCCGTCCAGGTCTTGGCGTCGGCGGAGGTTTGTATGCTGCCCGAATGTGCGCGATTGAGCCAGTGAAGCTTAATCTTATCAATGCCTGCCGGTGCGCCGAGGTCGACGTATACCCACTCCTCGCCGGCTCCGGCGCTTTGCCAGGCGCTTTGAAACCTGAAGGACGGCAGCACATCGACGGGCTCGCCTGCAAGGTAGTATTCCCATTCGTTGAACTGCCACTCCACGGCGGCAGGCATCCGGCAACTGATTTTATAGAAATTATATTCGGCTGCGGATTTCAGGGCTATTTCCTGCCGGATAACATGGCTGATGTATTGGCGTCCCTGATTCATGCCGCCGAACACGCTCATGTCCATCCTTGGCGGCGTTGTCGGTATGGCGTAATCATATAAATATGTAACGGCAGGTACGGGCTTGGGGCTCTCCACCGGTGGAGGCGGAGGCGGCCACGGGAAGCGGAACGAGGGGGTGGGCTTGCCGGCATAACCGGAGCCTTTCTCCTCCGATAAGGTTTCCCATTCCACGCCGTCACGCGATGCCGATATGCTAATCTCATACCCTTTCGGAAGGCTGTCGTTAATGCTTACAGCTCCGGCGATGATGATTTTATCTGCGGCGAGGCTGATATTGTTTAAGTCGAGCCGGAGGAAGATGTCCGAGCCCGTGATTGTGTATTTGGAATCGCTTTTCCCGTCAAACAGCCACTCGCGCTCGTTCTTCTTCAGCTCGCCTGCATTTGTAGAGACGCGGATTGTTGATGGATTGGAGGCTGCGACTATGCCGTCGGTCACGAGCTGGGCCGTCAGGTTGTAGTCGTAGCTTGAGGAGTGGTAGGCCTTCCGGTGAAGCGCAACGTTGCGATATTCATTGCCGGCAGCCTGGAGTACGGGTGCATAGCTCTCAGCCGGATTGCCGGGATATATCCCGACACCTTTATTATAATAGTCGGACTGACGGCTATTATCGTTGCCGACGCATCCGGAGAGGAATGTAAGCAGCAGCAGTATGGACGTAACAATCCGCAATGGCGTAGTAATCATATTTGTTATATAGTTTATTGCAAATTAAAACTTCTTGATGTCTTCGAGAAAGAAAAACTTGGGGTCGGCGTGCATAGCTTTGAGCATTTCTTTGGGGCGGGGCATCTTCTTCATCATCTCAACAAACTTCGGGTCGATGCCGGGAATGTTCTCGAGCTCGGCCGGATCGTCGGGCATGACGAAGGCGGGCATTCCTCCGCGCGGAGGCGCATTCCGCCAGGTGAGCACATAAGAATTGGGATACTTCTTGAGGATGTCGAGAAGGGGAAGGCTGATGGGCCCACATTCGCTGAGTGCATGCAGCTTGCCGTGCTCCGTGGCGTATCGCGTGGTGAACTTCATAGCCGCCTCAATGTTGGTGTTGAACTCTTCGCCGTATCCGTACCAGTCGATTGATACCATATCTATATACTCGTCGCCCGGATAACCCCGCAGAAATTGTTCGGCGGAAGATACTTTATCGGTGTTATAGCAAAACAGAATGTTGTTCAGGTCTTTTGCCCTGAAGTATTTTACGGTATAGCGCCATAGCTCTGCGTATTCCTCATCGGTGCATCGCGTGTCGCCCCACCAGAAGAAGCTGCCGGAATGTTCGTGATACGGCCGGAAGATGAAGGGTATGAGCCGGCCTTCGTCGTCCCGCCAGCTATGGAAGTAGCGCGCTAAGCGGTCGAGCCAGTAATTGAACATCTGATGGTTGGCTCCGCCGGGGAGTATTGAGCGAACGGCGTTGAGCTCGGCAGCAGAGTTATATGCAACATCCCAGGCCGAGCCCTCGTTGTTCGGCCTTTTGATGCCGGGCCACTGGGCCGTGATGGGGTTGATGGCATGCCAGCTGATTGTTATTATACCCTTCCGGGCATGAAACCATTTTACCCGTTCGCTTATTTCATTGAAAGCAACCGAGTCGAGACTGCGCAGGCGCCCTGTTTCTATCTCGCCGAGCTCGAATCCGGCCACTGCCGGATAGTCACCGGTGACGTCCTTAGTGTCCGAACGTCCTGCTTCGTACCACCACGTGCTGCCGCACATAAGATCGTCCTGATGTCCGTACATCACTCCTTTGCTTTGCAGCTGCACAAGTCGTGAGAACAAAGCTTTAGCTTCAGGAGTCGCCTGCGGATTAGATGTTACGTAATCGCCGGCTCTGACTCCTAAAGCCGTTAGAAAAAAACACAAAGTAAAAGCCGGAAATTTCATGGAAACCTTGCTTATTTTGTTCATTCGGCACGTGTCATCTCCATGCCCGGCATTTCGCCGTAATCGGATATAATCTCCTGCACAAGCTTATCGCCGTTAAACTTGAAGGCAAGTTTCAGCTGGAAGCTTCCCATGTCGCTTTCTATGTTCAGTTCCCCTATATACTTGTCGTTCTCCAACTTAAGCGGTGAGGATACAATCTCGCCCATAGGGCTTGCAAGCGTTGCTTTTGTTTCGCCGTCCACGGTAGCAATTGTGCATAAGCCGTCGACACTGCCGCCGCCTCCCATATCAGGCATAGTGAACTTCCATTTGCCTTCCATTTTCTTGAGGGTAGCGTCTTGCGCCGATACTGTGGCTGAGATACTCAGCATTAGGGCGCTAATCATCATGAGTGAGAGAATTTTTGATGCGATTGTCTTCATAACGAATTAAAATTAAGATTGAACTACATTGTGGAACTTCTGTGTGACTTTATTCTGTCGATAGCGTCGGTGAAGCAGAAGTTCCGTCGACTTCCCCGGCGTTATCCGATGTTGGAATCCGTTTCGCGAAAGTATATATAATTTCTTGATTCTCCCAACAGCAACTTTTCTAATGCCCGAAACTTTTCCTACTCGTTGTTTTCATCCGTATATGTTCCGGGGAAATATTATCCGGACAGGAAAGGGAAAAATGGACGGCAGGTGCATTTTACCGCGGCCCCGTTCTGCATACAGCCTGTTTGAACGCATCTTTAGCAGTAGAGGCAAAACGTTCGGGTCATCCCAAAACCGGACGGCTCCGGAGTTTCGCCGGGCCGTCCAAAAACCGGAAAGTTTCCCGCCGGACGAAAGCAAGCCGTCCGGAAACTGGAAAGTTTCCCGCCGAACAAAAGCAAGCTTTCCAGAAACTGGAAAGTTTTCCGCCGAACGAAAGCAAGCTTTCCAAAAACTGGAAAGTTTCCCGCCGAACAAAAGCAAGCTTTCCAGAAACTGGAAAGCTTCCCGCCGAACAAAAGCAAGCTTGCCAGAAACTGGAAAGTTTCCCGCCGAACAAAAGCAAGCTTTCCAGAAACTGGAAAGTTTCCCGCCGAACGAAAGCAAGCTTGCCGGAAACTGGAAAGTTTCCCGCCGAACAAAAGCAAGCTTTCCAAAAACTGGAAAGTTTCCCGCCGAACGAAAGCAAGCTTTCCGGGTTTTGAGCGGCCTCGGTAGAAATCGGCCTGCGCTCAAATTTTAGAAAGCCAAGACGAAGAACCGTCACTGATTATATTTTCCGCCTTAGAATGCCCGGTTACTGAAGCATGCTCCGCTTTTGCCTCTGTCGCAATCTTTGTGAAAGCTGTTCTATAAGTTTCCTGTACTGAAATTATGAGCGGGATTATTGTAGTGAAACAGCAGAGCGTGAATATGGCAACGATATTTGTTGAGGGCATTTTGGCATGTTAAGGCAATCCGGGAGGTTTTTGTCATGACATCCTTGCCGAATCCTTATATTTGGAACAGATAAAATAGCCGTATAAAAAAATAAAAGAGCCATAAAATCAAACAAAGGCAAAAAAAAAAATATAGAGGCAATGATGTTATTGCAATTTGATTATTTTTGTACACTCAAATGAAGATGAGATTCGACAAAGCGAGATAAATATCATCAGAAGGACACAATAAAACCCATTAAAGATAACATGACACAATATTACTACATTGATGAAAGGAACGGACGGCGACGCGGCCCTGTGAGCGCATCGGAACTGTGCAATTGCGGCGTGACGCCTTCCACGCAGGTCTGGCGGCATGGCATGAGAGACTGGCATACGGCCGGGAACCTGCGTGAATTGTCACAACTGTTCCGGCAGCAGCCCGACGCGGCAGAGGCTCATCGCAGCCGCAGCGAGCGTCAGTATCAGCGCCGTGAAGGCTATGAGCCCCGCAAGCCGAACGATATGTTCGTGTGGTCGGTACTGTCAATGCTGCTGTGTCCTGTGACCGGGCTGGTAGCCTTGGTGTATGCCATTTTGGCAAACAGCTTCTGGGAGATACATGAGTATGATGGCAGCGAAAAAGCAACAGAGCGCTCGAAGATGTGGTGCCGGATTTCTCTCGGAATATTTCTGTTCTTCTGTATTGTGGGTGTCTTCCTGCTCATCGCATGTGTTAATTATTAGTAAGCGAAATAAAAACTCCGGATATGAATAAGAATATGATTACAATCGTCGGCCTGTTATTGGTCGTAACAGCCGCAGCACAAGATGCGCAGGCCTATTATCAGCAAGGCGCAAGCGCATTGCAACGTGGAAATTATACAAACGCAGCCGGCTCATTCAGGAAAGTCACCGAGATTGATCCGAACGATGCCGAAGCATACTTTTATGTGGGCGAAGCACAACGCAAAAGCGGGAATTACGCACAGGCCATCAAGGCCTATCAAACCGCCGTCAGGCTATATCCCGACTTTGCGCGGGCCTATAATAACATGGGCGATACCTATAAAGATCAGGGGCTATATGCGGAAGCCGTGAAAACATATCAAAAGGCTATACGCATCAAGCCCGACTTTGTTGAAGCATATTGCAACATGGGCAGCGCCTACGAAGACAACGGCGACTTCGCCGCGGCAATCTCCGCATTTGAGCAGGCTCTGCAAATCGATCCTAATTATGCATACGCCAAGTACGGTCTGTTCGCCCTTCGCGAACGCACTAAGAGCTCGGCGCCCGCGTCAACTCCTGCTCCGGCTTCAACACCTCCGCCGGCAACAAGGCGGCCCGAAGCATATCCGGCACCATCGCAAGGAGATTTGCAATTCAATCCGGCGGAACAGGCTGCAATCGAAAACCGTCGGCAAGCAGCCAACAACAGGCAACGCAGCGCCGTCAATACGCCACAGCCTCGCACGCCAAGCAATCAGCAACCAGGCACACGCACCGACGGACGCCTGCAACCCCGCACTCCTTCGAACGGCGAGCAAGCCCGCACGCCTAATAACGGAACGGCACAGCGACGCCCGGAATCGACAACGCAGAATCTTCAGGCATCAAGAACTTCAATGGACGTATCCGGATCATCAACAGGCAACAAAGGCTCTGAGGTGATAAAGGATGAAGCATCGAAGAGCGGTGCCGCCTCCACAACCGACATACTGAACCTCGAAGGACGCAGCGTGAAGGAAGGCAGCGCCATTATTCGCCCGACAACAATCACGGAAACGGGCACCATAGTAGTCAATGTCACGGTGGACGCCTTAGGCAACGTTGTAGGTGCGAGCATAGACCGCAAACTCTCAACAATAAAAGACAAAAAGATGCGTACGGAAGCAGTTACAGCGGCAAGAAGCACCAAGTTCAGCAGTTTAACGGGCAGGTCACGTCAGAAAGGTACTATTACATATAATTTCCCGGCATTAGCTGCGAATAAATAATATATCAAACTCCTTGTAGCGGGGACTCTATTGATACAATAAGGGTTCCCGCTTTTTTGTGGCATGCATGTTGCATTAAAAGAAGGAAAAATACAATAATGAAGAGAAGAAAAGCAGACTTATTACCAGCGATATTTGACGAATCAAGCGACAGCATTGAGGTCGTAGTGCCTTTCCTTGCAGACTGCGATGCCGACGAAGACTTCTCGGCAGGCATCGACAGAATGGAACCTGCAATACCAATCTTGCCGTTACGCAACATGGTTCTGTTTCCGGGAGTAGCCATGCCCGTGATTATAGGACGCCCAAAGTCTATGCGCCTGATTAAAGATGTATTGAAGAAAAAGATGCTCGTGGGCGTTGTGACGCAAAAAGATACGGATACCCAAGACCCCGAAATGGCCGACCTCTATAATATTGGAGTCGTGGCCGACGTTGTGAAGATGCTTGAGATGCCGAACGGAGCCACCACCGTGATTCTGCAAGGGAAAAGACGCTTTGAGCTGAACGAAATAACCGGCAGCGAGCCCTATTTGCGCGGCAAGATTACGCTGTTCGAAGATGCTGTTCCTAAGACCGGAGACAGGGAGTTCGAAGCGCTTATCCTCACCATAAAAGATTTAACCGTAAAGATATTAAGCGCCATTGCCGAGCCTCCCCGCGATTTGGTTTTCTCTATCAGAAACAACAGGAATGCATTGTATATGGTGAACTTCTCGTGCAGCAATATCCCGGGTGGAGCTGTCGAGAAGCAGGAGCTGCTGCTCATAGGGAATCTGAAGGAACGGGCTTATCAGCTTCTGTTTATCCTCAATCGCGAATGTCAGCTGCTGGAGCTGAAGAACTCCATTCAGATGAAAACCCATGAAGATATAAACCAGCAGCAGCGCGAGTATTTCCTTCAGCAGCAAATCAAAAACATACAGGAAGAGCTCGGAGTAAATATCCACGAGCTCGAGATAAAAGAGCTGCGCGCAAAAGGAGCTCTGAAGAAATGGCCCTTAGCCGTAGCAAGCATATTCGAGAAAGAGGTGCGCAAGCTTGAAAGATTGCATCCGCAGTCGCCCGACTTCTCCATGCAAGTGCAGTACGTACAAACCATAGTCAATTTGCCCTGGAACGAATATAGCCAGGACAATTTCAACATCAAACGGGCCCAGAGGATATTAGACCGCGATCACTACGGACTGGAGAAAGTAAAAGAGCGCATCATAGAGCATCTGGCCGTACTGAAATTGAAAGGCGACCTGAAGTCACCAATCATCTGCCTCTACGGCCCTCCGGGAGTAGGCAAAACATCGCTCGGAAAGTCCATTGCCGAAGCGCTGAACCGCAAGTACGCCAGAATGTCGCTGGGCGGGATGCACGACGAAGCCGAAATACGCGGGCACAGGCGCACCTACATAGGCGCCATGTGCGGACGTATCATACAGAACATACAGAAGGCAGGCACCTCTAATCCCGTGTTTATACTCGACGAAATAGATAAACTGTCGAGCGATTTCAAAGGCGACCCGGCTTCCGCCTTGCTCGAAGTGCTCGATCCGGAACAGAACAGCGCCTTCCACGACAACTATCTCGACATTGATTACGACCTGAGCAAAGTGATGTTCATCGCCACAGCCAATAATCTGAACACCATCTCCCAGCCGCTGCTCGATCGCATGGAACTCATAGAAGTCAGCGGATACATAATGGAGGAGAAGGTGCGCATCGCCACCCGACATCTAATCCCCAAGCAGATGGAGCAGCACGGGCTGACGAAGGACACGGCAAAGTTCAACCGCGAGGCTCTGGAAACAATCATCAGCTCATACACTCGCGAAAGCGGCGTCAGAGAACTTGAGAAGAAGATAGCCCAGGTCATTCGCAAACTTGCCCGCAAGAAAGCCTCCGACGAAGAAGTGCCCGGCATTATCAAAAACGCCAACCTCCAAGAGTATCTCGGAACCATAGAATACTCCCACGATAAATATCAGGGCAACGACGAATATGCCGGCGTAGTCACAGGCCTGGCATGGACTGCGGTGGGAGGCGAAATCCTCTTCGTGGAGTCCAGCCTCAGCAAAGGCAAAGGCTCCAAGCTCACCGTCACCGGCAACCTGGGCGACGTCATGAAGGAGTCGGCCGTCCTCGCTTTGGAATACATCCACTCCCACGCCGCACACTTCGATATCCCAGAAGAAATGTTCGAACAATGGAACGTTCACCTCCATGTTCCCGAAGGAGCCATCCCTAAAGACGGCCCCAGCGCGGGAATCACAATGGTTACGTCGCTGGTATCGGCATTCACGCAGCGGAAAGTGCGAAGCCATATAGCCATGACGGGCGAGATTACTCTGCGAGGAAAGATACTGCCGGTAGGAGGTATAAAAGAGAAAATCCTTGCTGCCAGACGTGCCGGCATCAAGGATTTGATATTGTGTAAAGAAAATAAACGAAATATCGACGAAATCAACCCCGACTATCTAAAGGGGCTCAGTTTTCATTACTTCGATGATATTCGTGACGTCGTTGCTTTTGCTCTTCTGAAAGATAAAGTAGATAACCCACTGTTCTGACGACGGTGGGCTATCATCCTTCCTTTTGCTCCGTATCTTCGCCTTTTGCTCCTTCTTCTCCGCCTTCTGCGGAAGTTCCTTCGCCTTCTTCCTCCTTGGCTTCAAACTCTATTCCGGCGTCGAGCAGGATGTTGTACCACGACAGCATTTTGCGGATGTCGCTGGGATAAACGCGGGCTTCATCAAAGTCGGGAATAACCTCCCTGAGGTAGGCGCGCAATTCGGTAACACTGGCCGTGGATATATCAATAGACAGCCTTCCGCCATTTTCTTTTTCGCGAATCTTGGTTAAGATGCCGGGAAGGGGAGCCTCTTCGGTCGTTGTATAAACAGCAATCTCGGCCAGCGATACCACCTTATCTTTAGAATAAATAGGAACGCGCTTTCCGTCGGACATTGATTCCGCAATCAGCATGTTCCGGCCTTTGGATACGAGCTTGTACAGCCCGCTCCGGCCTGCAACGGATAAAACTTTTTTCAGCATTATACTCTTCTTTCTTTAATCCTGGCTTTCTTGCCGGTGAGCTTGCGCAAATAATAAAGCTTGGCACGGCGAACTTTGCCGTACTTGTTTACAACTATCTTCTCTATAAAAGGCGATTCAAGCGGGAATATGCGCTCTACGCCAATATTGTCCGACATCTTGCGTACCGTAAAACGCTTCTTGTCGCCATGTCCTGTGATGCTGATTACCACGCCTCTGTACTGCTGTATGCGCTCTTTGTTGCCTTCCTTGATGCGATAGGATACCGTTATTGTATCGCCGCTCCTGAAGGAGGGATGAGAATGCTTGGTGGCAAATGCTTCTTCTGCAATTTTTATTAAATCCATTTTTGTATAGCTTTTATGGTGAATATATATTTTAAAACGTAATATAACGGATTCCATTTTTGCTCCGTCAGCGATTACGCAAAGCGGCTGCAAAGAAACGAAAAAAAAGTTATTGACGGAAAGCCTGCCGGCCATTCCGCCGCTAATTATCCCGAAAAGTTCATTCTCCCGGCAAGTTCGGGCTTGCGCTGCGCAATTACGAACCGGCCCGCCCGGCGGCCCGATGTAGCTCCATGGAAGTTGCACGCCCTCGGAAAACAAGTTGCAGCCGATTGCAAATGTGTTTTAGCGCAAAACGACTTTCCGCAAGGAAATTCGACATCGCATTTTGGCAAAGGAAGCTTCCGCAAGGAAATTCGACGTCGCATTTTGGCAAAGGGAGCTTCCGCAAGGAAATGCGATTCGTGCACGCCTTGCGGAATACTTTTTGGGGCAAATGCGATTTGGAATTTGCTCTACCGATTTTCCGCCTTGCGGATCACATTTGTAATCGCCGGTTTTTCCGTCAAAACATGGCGTCATCGGCGGGAAGCCGGTTGCGGCTATGCTATTCTTTGACGATAAGGACGGAGGCGTATGCGGCTATGCCTTCGCTGCGGCCTGTGAAGCCGAGATGCTCTGTGGTGGTGGCTTTGACGGAGATGTCGTCGGGGGATAGCTGCATCACCTTGGCCAGGGTGGCTTGCATGAGGGGGATGTAGGGGCTCAGCCGGGGTTGCTGGGCTACGATTACGGTGTCGACGTTGCCGGGCTCAAAGCCTGCCCGGCGGATGTGCTCCATGGTTCGGGCGAGCAGGATTTTGCTGTCGACGTCCTTGAAGTCGCTTGAGGTATCGGGAAAGTGAAAGCCTATGTCGCGCAGGCCGGCGGCTCCGAGCATGGCGTCGCAAATGGCGTGGATGAGGACGTCGGCGTCGCTGTGTCCGTCGAGGCCGAGGGGATGATCAATGAGTACGCCTCCTATCCAAAGCTCTCGGCCGGGCTTGAAGGCATGCACGTCGAAGCCCAGCCCGGTACGGATCTTCATCACCTGAAGAGGTTTTTGATGCCGTCCATGTCGAACGACAGGGATACGCGCAGGGTTTGGTCTAAGGGATTGTTGGGGACGGTGCTAACGAGGAAGGCTGCATCGAGCTGGAGTACGCTCATGCGGAATCCGGCCCCGAAGGAGAAGAACTGCCGGTTGCCGTGGTTGGGATTCTCGTAATAATATCCGCCCCTGAGGAAGAACTGGTCGTTGTAGCTGTACTCGCCACCGAGCGAGAGGTTGATCTTGCGGACTTCGTTGCTGAGCCCGTCGTTGAACGAGCGGAAGATGCCTGTCATGAACGACATGTTGTTGTATTCTTCGCGTCGCCGGTCGTATTCGTCCATATCTTCCTGCGTACTGCCCATGAGGATGGGAACGCTGGGCACCAAGAATTTGCTCAGGTCGAGATAGACGCCGACGTGGTTGTACTCGTCTAAGGGATAGAGCAGGCCGGTGCCGAGCCTGAGGGTGGTCGGTATGAATTGGTTGGTTGCGCCTCCGTCGTAGGATACTTTTGTGCCTATGTTTGAGATGTTATAGCCGAAGGTACAGAGGCTTTCGGAGCTGCCGAGTACGATGTACTTTTCCACGTAGCCTGCCACGTCGGCTGCGAATGAATTGCCGGGGGTCATCTCGTCGCTCTGGTCGCTCATGTCGGAGCGTATGTATCGGAAGGCTACCGCCATGGAGTACATCTCGGAAAGCTTGCGGCTGTAACTCAGGTCGAGGGCCATTTCGTAGGGATTAAGCCAGTTGAACGGCACGTCGCTGTCGGAGTTTTGCTGCGGGATTTCGCCCAGCGTGAAGTATCGCAGGGATGCTCCGAAGGCCTGGTTGTCGTTGTTCCCTATCTTGTAAAATCCGGAGAGATATGCCAGGGCGATGTCGTTCACGAGCCTGCGGAGCCATGGAGTGTAGGAAAGTCCGACGCCGGCTTTGCTGTAATTGAAGGCGTACTTGGCGGGATTCCAATACTGCGATGCTATGTCGGAGCCGTTGGCCACGCCGTTGTCGCCCATGCTTCCGCCGCGAGCGTCGGGGGCTATGGAGAGGGCCGGCACGGCTGTGTTGACAACCGAAAAGCGTCCGACCTCTGTCTCTTTGGCTCCTGCTGTTCTTCCAATTGCAAAACGTCCTACCTCTGTCTCTTTTACTCCCTGGGCTGCAACTTGGAGTGCAGCGAGGAGGAGGCCGGCAAGGATAAGGATTGCACTGGCGGGCTTGTGTATATGCGTGGGATTGTTGGATGAATGTTGCTTCATATTATCTCTGTTTCTTTTATACGTGTGCTACTATAAACTCAACACCAAAGGGTTTTATTGTGCCAGGATAACCAATTTGTTCGACTTGGAGGCCTCTCCCGAAGCAGAGGTGCGCAGTGTTACCTTATATATATATACTCCCGGAGGCAGGCGACGCTCGTTGTTTCCGGTCAGGTTCCAGTCATGGGTGATGGGCTCGCCCGGGGCCGACGATGTGGCTTTATCAACCGACCACTGCAGTTTCCCGTTCACATCGTATACGCTTATCCTGAGATTGAGGTTGGATTCGGGCATATTGTGGTTGATGCGGAATTGCAGGGAGCTGCGCGCGGGTACGGGCCTTGCGGTTATGGCTGTGACCGACGGCTTGAGGTCGGCTGATACGTTGAAGCTGAAGGCATAGACCGTAGGGTTGTTCATCACGTCCCACACGCGGAACTCGGCCGTGTGCAGTCCGGGCGTCAGTTCGGGCAGCGGGAATTGTACCGTGCCTTCGCCTGAGGATTCGGGCAGTAGCCTGTAATAGGAGTTGAGCGTATAGGTGGTAGCCGGCTTGTTGTCTATCGCCAGGGTGAGGTCGTGGCCTATGCTTCCGCCTCCTATGTTGACGCCGGTTTCGTCCCGGATGCGGGCAACGAAGAGCGGGGTGGAGTTAACCGTACCGCCTTCTACGAAGCTGGAATCGTTCAGGTAGAGGAGCCGAATCTGCGGGCCTTCGGTATCGTTGGGGGGGAGCTGGGAGGAGCCGCCGGCGATGAAGTTGTCGAATGAGCCGCCGGCTTCGCGATGCCGGTCGTCGGACACGGCATAAAGGTTCATCAGCCCGAAGTCGTTCGAGTAGGAAATATCCTTGGGGACGGTGAAGGAGAAGGAGAAGGCGCCGTTTTGCACCACATCGTTGCCCACGTAGAGGCGGTTGGGATAGTCGGTGAAGCTGAGGCGCTCGCCGGTGCGGTTGTTGTCAAGCGTGGAGCGCGTTTGGCGGCTGTCGAAGACGGTGGCGTTGATGGAGCCGTTGAAGTCGGAGAGGCGATTGCCGTTGCTGTCGGCAACTTCTCCCTCTACGGTGATTTTCTCTAAGGCGCGGAAGGAGGCCGGATCGGACGGGTCGACGGGGAGGCCGTTGATAGCCGTCACACGTATGTTGCTTTCGGGAGCCGACAGCCTCATGGCCGGATCGCCTATGAGTATAAAGTTGAACTTGTTGGTTTCGTTCAGAGCCGACTTGGTCAGCCTCATAACGTCGCCTAAGGCAGGCAATCGTCCGTTCTTGTCCTTGCGGAAGAGCTCCTGTGCAAGCCTGTTGTTGAGGGTTGCATTCTCGGAAGCATATACCACGCGCGTGGTTGTCAGCATTGCTATTCCGCCGCTCTTCTGGAGGAAGACGCTTTCGCCGGCGGTATACTTGGTGTGGTCGAAGCGGGTGAAGTCGCATGTGGCGGTAATCCAGAGGGGGAGGCGTGTGTGCGTAAATCGGGCAATGTCCTGAGCGGTGAGGACGCTTTCGTCGCTCCACTTCTCCGTGTCGCCGTGGCCCATATAGTTAATGGCCAGCAGGCCGTCGTTCAGTTGCTTGCGGATTTGATTGCGAACGTCGGGATAGGCCGAGCCGGTTTTCTTGTAGGCGTCGAAATAGAGCTTGCTGACTATGATTTCCGGATGTGCGGCGCGCATGTCGTCGGATATGCGATTGGCCGAATCGGCATGCATCAGGCTGTAACCGTCGCCTGCGCTGCCATCGTCGGCAACGAAGCAGAAGCGGTTCTTCCAGTCGCCCGTTTCCTTGTTATCCATATAGGCCAGCACTTTGTCGACCACTATTGCAGCCTCGGCAGCGGTGCGAACCGGGAAGCGCCCTATGCCTAAGCGCAGTGGGCCGGTAGTGAAGCGGGTGTTATCCAATGCGCCGAAGTAATCGTCGGTAACGTAGGACGAATGGTCGAGGGAGCTTACGGATTGATACGTCAGCAGCATGTTGGCCGTATTGACTTGCTTCCAGGCTGCGGTGAGCTTGCGGTTGTCGTAAGCCCCGTCGCCGAAGAGCAGCAGGTATCGCGGCCTGTCGTCATCGGAGGCAGCGCGGTCGTAGAGGTACTTCATGAAGCGACGGTAGGCGGTAGCGTCGGGGGTTCCGCTCGAGAACTCATTATATATCTTCTGCGGATCAACCGCGGTTACTCTCAGGCCGTCGGCTCTGTGCCGTTCCGCAAGCCGTTCCGCCTGGGGCATGAGAGCCGGCTGGGCTATGATTATCATATCCGCAGGCTCCAGTCCGTGCAGATCCTGGTTCGGAGTATCGCCTGCGCTCTGCTGCCATCCTCCCAGAGGCTTGTCGACCTCGACGGCAACGAACTCCCTCAGCCGGCCGGCCGGGATGACGAAGCTGAGCTCGCCGCCGCTCAGTTCGGTCTCCATCCGCAAGGGATTATTCCCATCCGTTATGTCGAAAACAACAGTGTTTGCCGTGGCCTGCCTCAACACAAAGCGCGAAACGTTATTCACGGAAGCTATGCTGCGAAAGAAGGTATAGTCCCCATATTGAGCCAGCGCACGTTTAACATGCAGGCGTATATAATTAAGGTGTACGTTCTCATCTCCCACCTTATTATAAGCCACCGTTACGGAGGGTGCAGATGTTTTATCGCCTGTCCACCCGGCCGTCTCCGTGCGTTCGCGGGCCTTGAGGTATACGTAATTGCCGTCGTTCGACACCGGTTGATACGTAAGGCTTATCAGCTCCTGCCCGTCTATGCGCAGCGATGCCGTACCCGGAGTGCTTCTGGGCCGGGCAATGAACGACATGGTCACCAAGGCATCGTCGGCTGTTATGCCCGGTATGTTGAAGGCAGGCGAGGATATGCTGCGGCTGCCTCCGCCGGCAAACGACTCGCCGTAGAGTTCGCGGCCGGATTCGTTGGGCGAGAAGAGCTCCTCCTCGTGCAGGCGATACTCGTCGAAGGCAGAGATGGAGAGGGCGGCGCCAGCATCCGTCAGCGGAGAGGACGGCATCTCCCTGGGCTCGGTGGCATCGGTCAGGAAGTAGCATCCGTAGGTAGCATAAGGATTATTTATGTGTACAAAAGAATTTGCAGACGGATTATAATCCCAACGCAAGGGGCCTTTGCCGTAGAAGATGATGCAGCTGTTGCCGCGATAGATGCTCACGGGAGGGAGGTCGTTGTCTATTGGGCGGGAGAAATCCTCGTCGAGCAGCCAGCCCCCGTATCCGTGCAGCGACACTTTCTCCGGCTCGGCAAAGCCCATCTTGCGCAGGTCGTCGTAGGTCAGCTTGTACATGCCCGACTGCGCAACCTGTATCCTCACCCAGCGTCCGGCGGCCAGGGCGGAATGTTCGGCAGCCGACAGTGATACGGCGCACAGCAATAGCGCGGCTGTTATCATCATCAGGTACCTTCTGCTCCGGATTTTCATTGTTGTAGAGAGGGGGGGTTATCTGATGTATAAATCCAGAGCTTTCCAGTCTTCAATGTATCCTTCGAGATGATCGCCGGGCTTTACAGGGCCAACGCCGGCGGGAGTGCCGGTATATATCAGGTCGCCGGTGCGGAAGGTGAAGAAGCTGCTGGCGTATGATATTATCCTCTCGACACTGAAGATCATTTCGGAAGTTGAAGCGCTTTGCACCTCCTGCCCGTTGAGGAGCAGCCGGAAGTGCAGCTCATCAGCTTCGCGGCCAAGATCGTCGAGGCTGAAAAAGTGTCCCACGGCAGCCGAGTTGTCGAAAGCCTTGGAGATTTCCCAGGGATGGCCTTCGGCTCGGAGGCGCTTCTGTATGTCGCGGGCAGTGAAGTCGATGCCGAGAGTCACCTCGTTGTAGTATCGGCGGGCAAAGCGCTCCTCGATGTGCCTCCCCAGGCGGTCTATACGAACAACTATCTCGGCCTCGTAATGTATTTCGCCGGCGAATGCAGGCATAAAAAAATGTTTACCGTTTTTGAGAAGCGCCGTGTCGGGCTTCATGAACAGTACGGGCTCGGAGGGCGCGACGCTATGTTGCATCTCCTTGTTGTGTGAAGGGTAGTTCATGCCGGTTCCTATTATTTTCATCGTCGTTGTTGGGTGGGTTATATATATATTAAATGTATGGGAGTTTGATTGCAAACTTACGGATTTTTTTGACTATCCGGCGCCTCGAGCAGAAGCTAAGGCCGCATACAGCTGTCCGCAGACAGGATCCCGGCCTTTGAAGCGCCCCGCTGTCGGCGCGAAGCTCTCAACATTTGTTGAAACCGCCGCTGTCAGCATGGAGCTCTCAACAAATGTTGAAACCGTCCCGCTGCCGGCAGGGAGCTCTCAACATTTGTTGAGCTATACAAATCCCCCGATTTTCCGGCTCCGGAGCCTTTAAATCCGTCCGCCGCGACTTTTTGGGAGGTTCCGCGCTCTGTTGAGCCTACAAATTTCCCGGATTCATTAAAAAAACAGTTGTTTATTCGTCCGATACGCTTTTTTGGCCGC
>JAITGS010000086.1 GCA_031280435.1 Tannerellaceae bacterium
CCGGGTTGGCGGCTTGGCCGGGTATGTCAAAAACACTTATGTCTATAATGGCTTCGTCATTAATAATTCTACGGTTACCGGCGGTTCCTATACCGGCGGCTTGATTGGCTTAATGGAGGACCGCAGCACTGTTAGCTCCTGCGCCGTCGAAAATGGAACCGTATCCGGCAGCCTAATGGTCGGCGGCTTGGTAGGTATGCTCTCCACAGGCAATACCGTGCAGAGCTCCTACGCTAACACCACTGTGTCCGGCGACGAAAATGTCGGCGGCTTGGTCGGCAAGGCTGACGGCACATTGGCGAAGAGCTATCACCTTGGCAGCGTATCCGGCACCCGCTCACTCACAGGCGGAGTAGCAGGCGTAGTCAATGGTGGTACTGTAAAGAACTGCTATTCCATCGGTAATGTATCCGGCGGCACATATGTGGGCGGAGTGGCAGGCTTCGTCACACTCGCCGCCAATGTTGAACGCTGCTATTCCATCGGCGCCGTATCCGGAACAAGTCAGGTCGGCGGCATAGCAGGCGGCGTCAATATGTTCTCAAGCCTGAGCAACTGCGCGGCACTTAATTCCTCGGTCACGGCAACCGAAGGCGACGTTGGGCGCATAGCAGGATTCTTTGACGTTTTAGATGCCATCAACAACAATATAGCTTGGGCAGGCATAGCTGCAGGCGGCACGGCCTTCTCGGGCGCAAATACGGGCAACGGGCTCGACGGCGAGGATATAAGCACTGCCGATGTACTTGCCGGCGGCACTTATGGCAACCGCTTCCTCTCCGCCAATGGCTGGACAACAGCTAACGGCGAGCTTCCCTTCCTGGTATTTCAGGAAACTATGCCTGCGTACATCACTCTGCCCACTGCTCCCATCAACCTGACCGCCACTGCAGGCGACGAAGAGGTAACGATAGCATGGGCAACTCCTGTCTCCGCAGGCAGCAGCGCTATCACAGGCTACGAGTACTCCGCCGTGACGGCTACCGGCACAACAAGCTGGACGGCCATTCCGGGCTCCGATGCATCTACCGTGAGCTACGTCGTAACGGGCCTGACCAACGAAACTAAATACTACTTCAGCGTCCGAGCGAAGAACTCAAGCGGAACCGGCCCGGCTTCTGCCGAAGTTATGGCCAAGCCTGTCGGAGCAGTTATGGTGGAGGTTGACTCGGTTAAGGTTGGAGGCGCTGCAAGCAACCAGGGCAGCATTGAGCTCTTGCTGAGCATACCGTCGAGCTCCACCATCATAGGCACATTCAAATTAGTATTGCCCGCCGAGATGCATCTCGACAGCGATAACACCAAGCTTGTCGATGTGCTGCAAGCTGCTTACCAGCTCCTGATTGCAGCCGTAAGCGGCGAGAACGCCTGGACGTTCACCATCAGCGCACGGCCGGTCGCCGGAAGCCTGGCCTCTCTGCGCTCCGCTCCTGAAATCACTAAGATAATGGACATTGCCTTCTCTGTTGATGAAGATGCCGTCGAAGGCGACTACGAAATCAAGCTCGAAAGTGTCAATCTCAAGCTCAAGAGCCTTGAAGACGGCACCGAAACGGCTATAACGAACATCACCGAGATGACGGTACAGGTGCCCGTAACCCGCGCCGTAGCCGTAAGCGGCATAACTATAAGCCCCGCATCCCTGTCCGGCCAGACCGGCGGCACAGCCCAACTGACGGCCAACGTATCGCCGTCCAATGCTACCGATGCAACAGTCACATGGAGCTCAAGCAATGAAGCCGTGGCAACCGTTAGCGCTACCGGCCTCGTAAGCTACGTAGCCCCAGGCACGGCCACCATCACGGCTACGGCCAATGACGGCAGCAACGTCACGGCCTCAATCACCGCAACCGTGACATCGCCTCCCGATCCTGATCCCGACCCGACCCCTGATCCCGACCTGACTGCTGTTTATGCAGCCATCGACCTGATTCAGCTCGCTACGATAGAGATTCCTCAATCGGCCGGCAGCACCGAGGCCGAAGTGGGCAAGTGGCTGACGGATTACCTCAACGCTCTGCCGGGCAACTATGGAGTGTCGGTGAGCGGCGTCGCCTTCTCCGAGTTCACAGCCGCCACCCCGGGCTCATTAGGCAACGTGCATGGAACCGACGGCGCCGTAACCTTCTCGGCCCTGTTTTCTAAGGGCTCCGCCTCCGCGCAAGCTTCCTTCATCCACGGCATAATCAAAGCCCTGCCCTACGAAGGCAGCAGCAACGAAGCCGCTGCCGCAGGATCGCTGAAAGCTGTATCCGAAGGCGGACAGCTCCTCATCAGCGGCCTGAACGCAGGCGCCGAGCTGAAGGTCTACAACGCCACCGGTGTACTTATATATAATGTAAGGAAAGTTGAGGCAGCCGAAGTGCGGGTAGATGTAGCCCCGGGCATCTACATCATCGCCTCCGGCAAGAGCACCATCAAGGCCGTAGCCAAATAGCTAATCGCCGGGTTCTCGATAAAAAAAAGGGAAGAGCCGCCGGACTGATGCGCCGGGCGGCTCTTCTGCTTGATACCTGCGAATAGCGCCGGGTAGGGTAGGGGGCAGGCGGATTTGCAGACAGCAACAGGGCTTCCCTCTGTTTGAGGCTTATCGGCAAAGCGCGTATATTCGCAGTATGTAAAAAAGCAACAGAAAAACTTGACAAATCGAAAAAACTTTATCTTTGCCCGCATCGAAAAAATATAATAGCATGAAAGCCCAAGCAAACACAGCGTATACATATAATATATTACATAGCTACCGGCCTTTCGGTGGCGCCTCTTTATCATTTCACCCTCCCACACCTACATTTCCCGTTGGCAGCAATGTAAGCCGCCAAGCTTTTCTGTTTCAACATTATAATTCAGCCTTTGCGGACAAGTTCCGGAGGGCTATTTTTTTGTTTTTGCCGAGCCCGGCAGGCTTGTTCGCCTCCGTCGGCGAGCTTTGTACAATGTTTGTTGGCATGATCGCCTCCGTCGGCAAGCTTTGTACAAAGTTTGTTGGGACGATCGCCTCCGTCGGCAAGCTTTGTACAAAGTTTGTTGGGACGATCAGCTCCGTCGGCGAGCTTTGTACAAAGGGCGGATTGGCTCTGCTTTTTTCAAGTATGGTTCAGATACTACTCTACAATAATGAATCTAAGCAAATCTTTATTTATTAATTTTTTAAATCTTACTTTTCGTATGAAAACAATCAATTTTTTAACGATGGCTGCCTTTTGCGCAGCAGTTCTGTGTTCTTGCGCCGGTGCAGAGAAGCACGAAGACTTTGTTGATAACGCACCGAAGCCGGTGGAAGTTAAGTTTGGCTCGAAAAACATTGCGGCCATGCAGACCAAGGTTGACGGCAACCTGTGGGATGGCAACGAAGAGATTGGCGTCTTTATGGTGCACCATGCTACTAACTATATAATCAGTGCACATAACGTGAAGTACACGAACTCGGCTTCCGGTTCTGCGGCTTCATTTGCGTCGACCACTCCGATCTTCTATCCTACGTCGACATCGGAGAAGGTTGACTTCGTGGCTTATCATCCTTATGCTACGCTCTCCTCAACCTGGGTATACAGCATTGATGTGTCGGATCAGAGCGACCAGTCGGCCATAGACCTCATGACGGCATTTGCAGATAAGGGCGGCACGGGCTACAGCCAGCACGACGACGAGGTTGACCTCAACTTCGAGCACAGGTTAGTCAAGCTTGTCTTCAACATTACGGCAGGCGACGGAGTTGATGATGCCAACTTGACGGGACTGACCGTGAAGATTATGAACAAGAATACTCTCGGAACGCTCTCCCTCGAGCCGGGTCCATCACTCGTTGGCATTCACATAGGAACGTCGAATATTACTGCATTAACCTCTGCCGACGGCAAAACGGCTGAGGCTATTATGCTCTTTAACCAGGCTGCTGCCGGCACTGATATCTTCTTCGAAACAACAGGCGGCATTACCTTCAAAGCTACCATAACTTCGCCTGTCGGCAGTTGGGCTGAGGGATATAAGTATACCTATGATGTCAACCTGTCTCTCAACGAGGCCCAGCTAAGCGGTACGGGACAGCCATGGCTGGACGGCGGCAACCACACCGCTGAAGGATTCTCGGAATAATTAAGACCGTACACACACATAAAAAGTAATTTTTTCGGGCGAGAGTTATTCTTTGAACCGCATACCAGGCAAGCCGCCGGAGACATCATAAGCCTCCGGCGGCTCTTTTGTTTGATACCTGCTAAAAGAGCAGGGTAGGGTGGGGAGGCGGAGTGATTTGCAGGCGGCAACAGGGCTCCCTCTGCATTTGAGGCTTATCGCCAAAGCGTGTATATTCGCAAATAAAAAATAACCGAAGATGATGACGAAAGAACAGTACATAAGCTATTGGATAAATACCGCCGCCCAGGACTGGGACGCGGTCGAGACTCTTTTCGCGGCCGGACTATATACCCATTGCCTGTTCTGGGCGCACTTAGCGCTTGAGAAACTTGCAAAGGCGCACTGGGTGAAAAATCATGAGGATAACATCCCTCCTAAAGTTCATAACATAGTGTGGCTGCTGGAAGAATCCGAGGTTGATTTAGGGAAGGAGATGATGGCGTTTCTGGCCAACTTAAATGAATTTCAATTGACGAGCCGTTATCCGGATTATCTTGGGAAAATGTATCACATCTGCACAAGAGATTTTACCGTCAGTATAGTAGAAAACGCAAAGGAGATCAGGACATGCTTACTCAAGATGCTGCAATAAAGATAGTGGGCGATTATGCCCGCGAGATTGAGGCGCAGGGAGTGAAGCTGCGTACCGTCATACTGTTCGGCTCCTTTGCCAAGGGAACTCAGCACGAATGGTCGGACATAGACGTTGCCTTAGTGGCCGACGAATTTATTGGCTTTGGCTTCATAGACAAAAAACTATTCCCCTACACAGGCATCAAGAAGCCATACATACGCATAGAATCCCAGACCTATCCCACGGACTATTTCCGCGAAGGCGATCCTTTCATTGAGCTAATCAAGAAGGAGGGGATAGTGATTGTAGACAGATAACCCATATAAACCCTCGCAGACATGGCAGAAGAACTTATTATCCCGGCCGGCGGCAAGCGGGAAACCTACGCCGCCCTCATTCCTCAGATCAAATCGCTGACGGCAGGCGAAACCGATCGCACGGCCAATATGGCCAACATTGCCGCGGCGCTTAAGCAAACCTTCGGATTCTTCTGGGTAGGCTTCTACGTGGTGAAGGCCGACACGCTGACGCTCGGCCCCTTCCAGGGCCCTGTTGCCTGCACACGCATAGCCCGCGGCAAGGGCGTATGCGGCGCCGCATGGCAGGAGGGGCGCACGCTTATCGTTCCCGACGTCGACCTGTTTCCGGGACATATAGCCTGCAACTCGGCTTCGCGCTCGGAGATTGTCGTGCCCTTTGCAGGCCCTGACGGTATAGCCGGCGTGCTCGATGTCGATAGCGACAGGCTCGCTGCCTTCGACGAAACTGATGCATGGGGGCTTGGCGAGATCGTCCGGCTGATTGGGGACGAAGATTGAGGCTTATTGCTTCCGGGCCGGCATGTACTTCCGCCCTTTGTTCTTCCCTTCCACCGTCAGTATGCCTGCATCCACCAATCTTGCAAAGTATTTTTTCACGCTCACGTCCGATTTGTTGGTGAGCTGTTGGGCCCGATAGTTGTTGATCTCGCCGTAGCGGTCGATGTATCCTGCAATTTGTTCGAGGAACTCCAGCTCGTTTTTCGACAGCATATCGGTATTTATATCGGTAAATATATCGGTAATCCGTCGGGTCGGGAGTTCTTCCAAGGCTTGCAGAAGGGCATCGAGCATAAACTCTGTGAAGCGCCCGGAGTCGGCCGCCTGTCCTGCCGCCATCAGGGCATCGTAATAGCCTTGCTGATTGTCGTGCACCACGCTTTCAACGGGCAGCCATGCAAAGAGCTCGTTCCATTTTGACAGTATAAGCGTTTGCCAAAGGCGGCCCATTCGTCCGTTGCCGTCGCTAAACGGGTGAATAAGCTCCATTTCGAAGTGAACAATAGAGCTTTTGAGCAGCGGATGTATATCCGTTTTCCTTGCCCATGCGAAGAGGTCTGTAATCAGCTTTGGGACGAACCTGTAACCGGCTCCGGCATGAATAAGCCTGTCGCCGGCAAATACGCCCACGCCTTGCGAGCGGAACTTCCCGGCCTCCGCAACCAAGCCCTCAGTCATAAACTTGTGCGCTCTGAGGAAATCATCGGAGCTGTACGGATTGTATTCATATAAATGTTCGTAGGCCAGGTAAGCGTTTTTCACTTCCAGAATATTCTGCGGCAGGCCAAGCACTCTTTTGCCGGCAATAATATCAGTCACTTGCGATAGAGAGAGCGGGTTGTTTTCAATGGCCAAAGACGAGTGTATGGAGCGCAGGCGGTTTATCTTGCGAAGCTGCAAATTGCGTGCGTACTCTCCGGAGCCCTTCAGTTCGCCCAGCTTTTCGGCTATGCGGGCAACAAGGTCAATAGCTTTTGAGCCTATTGTATATGCAGGAATATTCATGGGGATTCATGTTTTTTGGGGAAAATACTGTGAACTAAGGCGTAAATATAAGAAAGTGTTTTGATTTTATCGTACATTAGCCGGCGCTAAGACAATCATCTCTTTCATCAAATAAAAACAGATACCATGACACACCAGAATGTACTCGTAACCGGAGGAACAGGCTTCGTAGCCGGCCACGTAATCCTCCAGCTCCTTCAGAAAGGTTACACTGTTTGCACAACACTTCGCTCACTCGGCCGGCAAAACGAAATCATAGACATGCTCCGCAACGGAGGCTTGCCCGAACCCTTCAGCATCCGCTTCGTCGAAGCCGATCTCACCGGCGACGACAATTGGGACGATGCAGCCGCCGGATGCACCTTTGCCATGCACATAGCTTCCCCCATTTTCCTGCGCTTGCCTCGAAGGGCCGACGACATGATACGCCCGGCCGTCGACGGAACTCTGCGCGTACTGAAAGCAGCCCGCAAGGCAGGAGTAAAGCGCGTGGTGATGACTTCCAACTACGGCGCCGTAGGTTACAGCAAGAAGAAAGTACGCGGCCTAATCAACGAAAAGAGCTGGACGGATCCTAAGCAGCGCGGCCTGTCGGCCTATAACAGGTCGAAAGTGCTGGCCGAGCTCGCCGCATGGAACTATATACGTTCCGAAGGCGAGCCGATGGAGCTCAGCGTCATTAATCCTATGGCAGTCTTCGGCCCTTCGCTCGGCCCCGGCCTGTCGAGCGGCTACGAGCTCCTGAAGAACATCATGACAGGGCAGATGAAGGCCATTCCCAAGCTGGCCTTAGGCATTGTAGACGTGCGCGACCTTGCCGACCTTCACATCCGGGCCATGACGAACCCCGCTGCCCGCGGCGAGCGCTTCCTTGCGCTATGCGGAGGCGCCATGACGCTTCCCCAGGTAGCCATCCTGCTCAGGAACGAGATGCCCGAAGCCTCCCGGAACGTCTCCCAGAAGGTTCTTCCCAACACCGCTATTCGGCTGGCCTCCCTTTTCAACGCCGAAGCCCGTGCCATAGCTCCCATGCTGGGCGTCGACCGTAATGCAAGCAACGAAAAGGCTCGCTTCGTACTCGGTTGGCAGCCTCGAAGCAATGAGGAGGCCATCCTCGCCGCAGCCGAAAGCCTCGTGAAGTTCGGCCATGTAGCCTCGGAATGAAAAAGCCATTCCGCTCGAACAACAGGTTATTCGCCGGCCCATGCAGGGGGCTCGTAGGGGGTTGAATGTGTCAAAAGGAATTTCCGACTGAAAAATGGGTCATTCCCGCGAAGGCGGGAATCTCCGATCGAGAGCTGGGACGATTGTATTTGTTGTTTTATATGATACAACTACAAACGTAACCGTCTTTCGATCGGAGATTGACTGCGTCGATTCTGACAAGCTTAAAAGCTTGTGAGAGAATTCCCGCCTTCGCGGGAATGACCCGCTTTTTTAATCGAATCCAATTTGCATGAATTGCTTTTGACTCATTTACTACATTATACCACCCCCTTTACAGTAGAGACGCGATGCATCGCGTCTCTACGTATCCCGTCGCAGGGTATCATCGTCACGGGTTTTGTATCGGATTCGGGTCGAAAATATTCGACCCCTACGGGCCTCCTGCATGGGAAGGCGAATGACTTCCCCGGCGAGCTTTCCTAAGGTTGGGAATGTCTCAATTTTTTCCCGGCGAGCTTTCCTAAGGTTAGGAATGTCTCAATTTTTTCCCGGCGAGCTTTCCTAAGGTTAGGATGCCCTGAATTTTTTCCGGCGGAGCCTTCCTAAGGTTAGGATGGCCTGAATTTTTTCCGGGCGAGCTTTCCTAAGGTTATGAAAGTCTCAATTTTTTCCGGCGGAGGCGTCCTAAGGTTATGAAAGTCCCATTTGATTCTGGCGGAGGTTTTCTTGCGTTAGAAATGTAAAGACTTTTCCTTCCTCGGGCTTTCCCAAGGTTAGGAAAAGGCCGATTTTTTGAGTTTGAGCTTTCCTAACCTTAGGAAAAGGCCTGTTTTTTTGGGTTTTGGCTTTCCTAAGTTTAGGGAAAAGCCGATTTTTTTCGAGTTTTGGCTTTTGCAACCTTAGGAAAGGCCGATTTTTTTCGAGTTTTTTGCTTTTGCAACCTTAGGAAAGGGCAAATTTTTCCGGTTTGAGCTTTCCTAACGTTAGGGCCTTTACAAAAAAATTATTTGGGACTTTCCTAAGGTTAGGATGCCCCGACTTTTTTCGGGCGAGCTTTCCTAACCTTAGGAAAGGCTCTATTTTTTGGAGTGCGGCGGTACAATGTATGCAGGGCTCTGCGGGGGCTGCGGTTCCGGTATTGCAATCCCGGTATTGCAAATCCGCAGGAAGCCATTAACTTTGCTGCATACAGAACATCAAAAAAAGATTGTGGATTCTTTTTACCGCACACATAATTATTTGCTCGAGCATTTGTATTCGCCCGTTCGCCGTTCGCTGACGGATTTTGCCGGCGAATTCCTCGGCCGCGGAGGAAAGGCGCTGAGAAACGACAGGCACTCATTATTTTATTCAAATATTCGGAGAACCTGTTTGTATCTGATAAAAATGATTATTTTTGCCCCGCAACATAGATTTAAGCATATATAAATATATTCTAATATAATGTCAACACAGTTTTCAACTTGGATTACTAACAATTTAAATCATTATCCACAATGGCGATCAAATTAGAAAAATTAGTGAAAGGACAGCGCATAGGAATTGGGCTGTCGAAAGTGAGCCTTGGTTTGGGATGGGACCCGAATCAGGGTACGGGAGCCGACTTCGACCTCGACGCATCGGCTTTTATGCTTGGAAGTAACGGCAAAGTGCCGCAGGACGAGTTTTTTGTATTCTATCACAACCCCAAATCGCCCGACGGAGCCGTTGAATCATCAGGCGACGACACCACCGGAGGCAACAGCGACGGCGACGACGAAACGCTGACGGTTGATCTCACAAGGATTGATCCGCGGATAGAGTCTATAATCTTCACCGTAACTATTTACGATTCCGAGGCACGCCGCCAGAACTTCGGGCAGGTGCGCAACTCCTTCATCCGCATTTATAATACGGAGACGGGCGAAGTGATTGCAAAGTATGAACTTGAAGAAGACTTCTCGGTGGAGACCGCCGTTGAGTTCGGACGCTTGTATAAGAAGGGCGACGAGTGGAAGTTCGAAGCTATGGGCATAGGTTACAAGGGCGGACTGGAATATTTCCTGAGTAAATACGTATAAACATTATGGCAATCAAATTAGAAAAAGGCCAGAGGATAAATCTGGAGAAGAGTGGCGGCAAGAAGCTGCAAAGCATTTGCGTTGGCGTTAACTGGGGCGCAATTGAGAAGAAGAATTTTTTCGGAATAAAGAAAATGGAGGCCGTTGACCTTGATGCAAGTTGCGCAACCTTCGATGACGGCAAAAGGATGCAGGAAGTGATATACTTCGGCAATCTGCGCTCGGGCAACGGCTCCATCCGTCATAGCGGCGACGATTTGACGGGCGACATGGGAGGCGACGACGGTCTGGACAATGAAGTTATCACCGTCGACCTGGGAGCTTTACCTGCCGGAGTGAGCAAAATAGCCTTCGTGCTGAACAGCTTCAGGGGCCACGACTTCAAGACCATCCCCTTTGCATCCATCCGCATCTACGAAGGCACCCCGACAAGAGTGAACGAAGTTTTTGCAACCTACGACATCGCGAACGACGCAACTTTTGCCGGCAGCGTATCTATGGTAATGGGCGTATTCTACAAGCGCGGCGACGAATGGAAGTTCAATGCCATAGGCGAATCCACGCAGGACAGAGACTTGCAGGGAACATTGAATAGCGTTATCGCGAAATATCTGTAACCATGAGACGACTTCCCGTTTACCTGCTGCTCGACACGTCAGGCTCAATGATGGGCGAAGCCATAGAAGCCGTAAAGAACGGAATGCAGGAGCTTGTTGCTTCGCTTAGGAAAGATCCGTATGCATTGGAAACAGCATATCTGAGCGTGATAACATTCGACACATCGGCCAAGCAGATCATTCCGCTGACCGAGCTCGCCGCGTTTCAAACCCCGGACATCAAAGCTTCGGGAGCGACAGCCCTGGGCGACGCCCTTTCCTTGCTGGCCCAAAAGATAGAGACCGAGGTGACAAAAAGTTCGCCGGAGGTTAAGGGCGACTGGAAACCACTCATATTCATCATGACGGACGGTGGCCCCACCGACAACTGGGAGAAAGGCCTGAAAGAATTGCAGACAAAGAAAACGGGTGAAATCGTTGCATGCGCCGCAGGGCCTTCCGCCAAAACGGAAGTGCTGAAGAAGATCTCCGGAACGGTTGTGGAGCTGGCAACAGCAGACAGCAAGTCTATATCTGCCTTCTTCAAGTGGATTTCCTCATCCGTAAGCCAGGCCGGAATCAACTTGGAGAAGACCGGAGCAGACCTTAGCGGGCCGAGCGAATTGCCTCCTCCGCCTCCCGAAGTCAATCTGGTTGTATAATCCGGGAGCATGACAGACTCATGAGGCGACTTCCTGTTTACATACTGATTCAAACCTCAGGCGCCATGCGCGGAGAGCCCATAGAAGCCATAAAGGTCGGGCTGGAAACTATGGTAGCGGCTTTGAGGCAAGACCCGTATGCGTTGGAGACGGTGCATCTGAGCATGATTACCTTCAATCGCTATCCCGAACAGATATTGCCGTTGACCTCGCTCGAACAGGTGCAAGTTCCTGCCATAGCCCAACCTGCTGCGGGAGGAACTCACCTGGGCGAGGCCCTGGAATACGTCTGCAAGAAAGTGGGCGAAGAAGTAAAGAAGGGCGACCGGGAGCAAAAAGGCGACTGGATGCCCCTTCTCTTCATACTGTGCGACGGAAGGGCGTCGGACGGGCAGCTGTTCACGCAAATCCTTCCTGAGGTGCAGCGCAGCCACTTCGGCAGCATCATCGTATGCCTTGTGGGCAACAAGCTTCAGCCGGAGAACGCCAAGCTGCTAACCGACAAGATTGTCCATCTTGATACCACCGACGGGCCTACCTTCAGGAAGTTCTTCGCATGGGTCACGGTGGCCGTATGCGAAGGCAACAGAAGCTTAGGCTCAACCGTCGGAGAGCCTCCCCTGCCTCCGCCTCCTCCGGAGGTGAATACCGTAATCTGAATCTCTTTCTTTGAATAATACAGAACTATGAGACGCTTACCTGTATACTTTTTAATTGATGTTTCCGAATCTATGGCCGGCGATCCGATAGAGCAAGTGCAGGAAGGGATGGCCGCCATCATCCGCGAATTGCGCAAGGATCCCTACGCCCTTGAGACCGTATGGGTATCGGTAGTTGCATTTGCCGGGCAGGCCAAAACGCTGGCGACGCTTCAGGAAATCATCAGCTTCTATCCTCCCCGATTCCCCCTCGGCAGCGGCACATCGCTCAGCAAAGGGCTCGGCCACTTGATGTATGAGCTAAGGAAAAACATTGTAGCTACAACATACGATGAGAAAGGCGATTGGAAGCCTATCGTTTTCCTGTTCACTGACGGTGTGCCGACCGACAATTCCTCCGAGCTCCGGGCCGCCATTGCCGAATGGAAGCGCAATTGGCAGCGGAAAGTCAACTTGGTGGCCATATCCTTCGGCGACAACACCGACAGCCGCCTCCTGGGCGAACTCACCGAGAACGTTATGCTCTTTAAGGATACCGACAGCGAATCCTACAAAGCCTTCTTCAAATGGGTTACAGCCTCCATACAAACAAGCAGTAAGGCAGTGGATAAAAATCCGGAAGGCATAGAGCTTGCAGGCGCCGACGGCGAGACGGTCTCCAAGATAGACCTTGCTAAAGGCGATCGGCAACCGCCGGCAACCGACCCCTTCATCGTTTTGCTCGGCAAGTGCCAGCAAACCAAGCAGGCCTACGTTATCAAGTACAAGAAGCATGTCTTTGAGGATGCGAGCGGCGACATAGGCCTCGACTACCGCTTAGTGGGAGCCTACAAGGTGGACGACACCTACTTTGAGCTTGCCGACGAGCAGGGCTCCAACCTCAAGATCAGTACAAACAAGCTCATCGGATTCCCTCCCTGCCCCTGCTGCGGCAACCCTTACGGCATTGCCTTCGACGGCAGCTGCGGCAAGATTCACTGCGTGGGCACCGAGAAGATGAACACCTGCCCCTGGTGCGGCAATCGTGCCGAATACAGCGCCGGCGGAGACGGCTTCGATGTAAACAGAGCTAAAGGATAAGCGGCCATGAACGATTCCTGGAACGAACTGTGGAGCGACATAGCCGACAAGCTCAGGGTAGAGCCCGAACGATTAGCAGCTCTGTCCGACGCTGATAAGGAAACCATAGTCGACGACTTCCTAAGCTCGAATAAAGACGAAATCATTGCTGATATTATGAATCTTTGGGAGGAATATCTCGACAAGGTGGCGCCCGCGCAATCATCCGATACCGAAGAACCGGACGTAGATCCGCCTGCCCCCGATTCTATTCAACTCAAGCCGCAGCCGGAAGCTGTTCCAGAAACTGTTCCTGTAATTAAACAACAATCTCCTCCCGACATTCCCACTTTGCCTATGCAAACACCCATAACAGGCGAACTTATGCTGCGCGACAAGCAGCTTATCCTCCCTAACGGGAAGGTGAGCCAGCCCTACCTTGTTGACTGCGATGCCATACGTCTGCAAACAAACATCTCCGACATACACTTTCTCGATCTCGAAAAGGTCGGATTAAAATACGACCGCCCCACCCGCCGCATAACAGGCATCCCGCAGGCAGCGGGTGAGTTTACGGTAGTGATGCGATACAGGAAGCCGAACAAGCAGGACTACTCCTCCCGCAAGATTACGCTTATCATCAACCCCGATCCCCGCTCGCTGTGGAATCCCATAGATACGCCCCGCAGCATAGAGTATTATAAGGAAGATTCCGACAAACTGTTCGTAGCGGTAGAGGCCGAGGCTGAGGCAAAGAAAGACATGGCGGCGGCAAGCCGGCGCGGTCGGTCGCATGCTCAGGAAGGCCGTCCGCGCGACGACGACTTCGCTCTGCACTACGAAGACGGCTGGTATATAATGGTGGTTGCCGACGGAGCAGGCTCGGCTCGCTATTCCCGGAAGGGCTCGGAGATTGCCTGCCGCAAGATTGTCGAGAACTGTCGGGAGCAGCTCGCCCTCTCGCGTGAGGAGTTCGAGCGGGCAATCACAGCGGTTCACGAAGAAGCTTCGGATGCGGCCAATAAAGCCGCCGGCGACATCCTTTACAGCATACTCGGCGCAGCGGCATTCAAGGCCGTAGCCGCCATAAAAGAGGAGGCTCAGCTTAAGGGCGCCGCCTTGAAAGATTATGCCACAACCCTGCTGGCAGCTATCTGCCGCAAGTTTAGCTTCGGCTGGTTCGTAGGTTCCTTCTGGGTGGGCGACGGAGGCATGGGCATATACTGCCGCGAAACAAACTACCTCAAAGTCCTCGGCGAGCCGGACGGAGGCGAATTTGCCGGGCAAACGCGCTTCCTCACCATGCCCGAAATCATAGAACCGAAAGAGCTCTACAACAGGTTACGCATCCACATCGTTCCCGACTTCACTGCTCTCATACTGATGACAGACGGCGTTACCGATCCCAAGTTTGAAACCGACGCCAACCTGAAGCGCATCGAGAAGTGGCATGCCCTCTGGGACGATCTCGCGGGCAAGAACGACGACGGCGCAAGAGTAGACTTTACGGATAACAACCGGGAATCGGCTCCGCAGCTTCTCCGCTGGTTGGACTTCTGGTCGCGGGGGAATCATGACGACAGAACGATAGCTATCCTGTTTTAATCCACCAACTTCACCCGGCACACTTGCGGAAGCAACAAATTAACGGATATGGCGAACACTATAAGAATTACTGCAACAGACGGAACACCGGTAGCCTTTGTCGACGAGATTATCGGCTCGGGAACCATGAAGGACGTTTACTTCAGCCCCGATAAATCATACGTTGTCGCCTTCTTTAAGCAGAAGCAAGACGGCAACAGCAAAGACCGGCTGGAGAATATAACCGGCAGCTATAAGGATAAGATCTTCAATCAGCCGGGAGGCGAATACTGGCAAGACTTGTATTGCTGGCCCGACAAGATCGTTGAGTACAACGGCAAGCTGGGTTTGATTTGCCCCACTTATCAAAAGAACTTCTTCTTTGCAAAAGGCTCCAAGAACGACGACTTCCTGGGCATCAAAGGCAAGGAAAAGGAGGGCAAATGGTTCTCATCGGCCAAGAATCAGAACACATTCCTTGCTCCCGAAGAGCGCGGCGACTGGTTCAAATACTTTCAGATCTGCATCCGCATCAGTAGGGCCGTGCGCAGGCTCCATGCCGCCGGGCTGGCCCACTCCGACCTTTCGTACAAGAACGTGCTGGTCGATCCCACCACAGGCCGGGCATCTATCATAGACATAGACGGCCTTGTGGTTCCGGGCAAGTATCCTCCCGACGTGCTTGGCACTCCCGACTTTATCGCTCCGGAAGTGATTGCCACTCTGCACCTCGCCGCCAACGATCCGTCGAGGAAGCTTCCCTGCATCGCAACCGATCGTCATGCCCTCTCGGTTATGGTATATATGTACCTCCTCTACCGGCATCCGCTGCGGGGCGGGAAGGTTTACGACCTCGACAGCCGCAAGGATGAGGAGCTCTCTATGGGCTCGCAAGCGCTCTTCATCGAGCATCCCACGAACACGATCAACCGCGTTAAGCTCAAGGAGCTCCAGCCCTCGCAACTCCCTCAGAGCGATCCCGAAAAGATTCCCTACACCGTGTGCGGCCCCTATCTGAAGAAGCTCTTCGACCGCTCCCTTATAGACAGCCTCCACAACCCTGCGATCCGACCTACGGCCGGCGAATGGGAAGAAGCTCTGCTGAAGACCGTCGACCTCATGCAGCCCTGCTCCAATCCGTCCTGCTGGCACAAGTGGTTCGTTTTCGACAACACCACCAAGCCCCGATGCCCCTTCTGCAAAACGGAATACAAAGGCGTCCTTCCCCTTATAAACCTCTATTCATCCCGTCGGGCCGGCTCATTTACTCCCGACGACTACCGGCTGATGGTATACAACAACCAGTATTTATATCCCTGGCACGTAAACCGTAACATATCGCCTAACGAAAAGCTCACCGCCGACCAGAAGAAGCCCGTCGGCTATTTCGTATTTCATCAAAACAAGTGGCTGCTCGTCAACCAGCGGCTCCACGGCATGGAAGACAATACGGAAAAGAAAGCTATCCCCATCGGCCAGGCCGTTGAGCTCACCGAGGGCAGGCAAATCCTCCTCTCAAAAGAAGAAGGCGGACGGCTGGCTATCATTCAGTTGGTGCAAGGATGAGGAAGCTTAGGCACGTATCCTTTGATCTTTGGATGACACTCATCCGTTCGAACCCTTTATTCCGGCTGAAAAGAGCCGAGCTGATTGCCGATATATGCGGATTGCCGCACTCGGATGCAGAGCCTATCCAAGCATGGAAATAAAACAGTAAAACAAAGACACAAGCATGCGCAGATACGACCTTGATCATTTGAGAGTAATTGTTTTCGGGCTGCTCATTTTGTATCATGTCGCGCTGTTTTTTGTTTCCTGGCCCTATCATCTCAAGAACTCCGTCTTCTATTCCGGCTTGGCCTACCCCATGGTTTTTCTCAATCAGTGGCGGCTGCCTTTGCTTTTCATAATCTCCGGGATGGGAACCTATTATGCGCTTTCCAAGAGGAGCTTTCTGCAGTTTGTTATCGAAAGGCACAGGCGGCTGCTGGTTCCCTTGCTTTTCGGCATAGTTTTCATTGTTCCTCCGCAGGTATATTTTGAGAGATTAGACCAGGGCCTGTTTGTTGGCGGCTTTTTCGACTTCTGGCCCGCCCAATTAGCATCGGGATCCTACCCCGAAGGAAATTTTTCCTGGCATCACCTCTGGTTTTTGCCCTATCTTTTGCTGTATTCCATGGCCTTTTTGCCCGCTTTTCTGTATTTGCGAAAGCATCCTCAGTGCAGGTTTATGCAGCTTTTGGGAAAGCTTATCAGCCGGAAGTTCGGTATATATATTTTCATACTTCCGCTTTTTTTATGGGTAGAAACTCTGCTGCTCTATTTCCCTTTGACGCATGCGCTTATAGGCGACTGGTTTTATCTGGCCCAGTATGCAACCTTCTTTTTAGCCGGTTTTCTGCTTGTAAGCCTTAAAGACGTTTTCTGGGACACGGTTCTGAAAAACCGTCGGCTTTATCTGATAATCGGGGCGTCGGCTTTTTCATCACTTATATTATTGCGGTTCGGAGTAGGGATAGGTGGCGGGCCGAAAGTGGTCTGGGCGCTTGGGAAGGTGGTCAACCAGTGGTCGTGGTGCCTTGCGGCTCTGGGCTATGCGGCCGCTTATTTAAACCGGGAATCTAAAGGCCTGAGCTATGCCAACGAGGCTGTTTATCCCTTTTACATACTGCATCAGAGCGTGCAAATTCCGCTTTTTTATTACCTCCGGAATTGGGATTGCGGCTTCTTTCCCAAGTATTCTCTGACGGTTATAGGCACATTTACAATCACCTGGCTTATATACGAGTTCGGTATCAGAAGACACAAGTTCATCAGGCCCCTTTTCGGCATGAAAAACAGTTTACCCGCAGAAAAAAAACGGGCGGCATAAGCTCCCTTATAATTATATGAGAAAAAAATCCGGAGATACTTGGGAAAGCTTGGAGCTCTTAAATACAACGCAATTGTATTCGGCAACCGCGTCATTGTTGCCGGCAACCACGCCAAAGTATTCGGCAACCGCGCCATTGTTGCCGGCAACCACGCCAAAGTATTCGGCAACCGCGCCATTGTTGCCGGCTACAATGCCAAAGTATTCGGCAACGGCGTCATTGTTGCCGGCAACCACGCTAAAGTATTCGGCAACGGCGTCATTG